>MVRL01000182.1 GCA_002067705.1 Methanosaeta sp. PtaU1.Bin112 | reverse complement strand
ATAGAGGCCAATTACAGATCCGGCATCTGGCGATGTCTCGGATTCCCGTGAGACGGACACTGTGTAATAGTCCAGTGCTGTACCGCCTCACGCTCGGCACGAGATCGACCATCTTGAGCGTGGTCAGGCCGTCACGAAAGTGATTTGGCTCCTCTGTGGAGGGTACTGTGTATCGGTGCTGGCCACGCCTGAGACTCGATTATACTATTCTCATGTTCCTATCAACCTATTTCTCTTGCAGCAATGCCTGCTTATCTGCATGCATGATGACCAGCTTCTTTGTGATTGGATGCTGCGGCCCATACTCCTGCTCAGATAGCCCCTTGATTCGCCAGATCTCGGAGAGGAGCTTGCCGATCTCTTTTGTTATGTACTTGCGATTTTGCTCGGTCATGGATGCCACTGCAAGCAGAACTATACCAAAACTTTTTCGTCTTAGCAGTGGATGAAGGTGCCGACGGAAAATGAATCAACAGTATTTAACTTGGAGATAGACCATGACGGTTCCTGATTTTCAGAGCTTCATGCTACCGCTACTAAAATTCACAGCGGACAGAGAGGAACATGGGCAGAGCGATGCAGCAGATGCATTAGCGCGGCACTTCAACAGCACTGAAGCAGATCGAAGGGAGATGCTCCCCAGCGGAAGGCAGACCAGATTCGATAATCGTGTTGCTTGGGCGATTGTATTTCTGAGGAAAGCAAAGTTCCTGGAAAGCACAAGGCGTGGGCGATTCAAAATAACTGATCGCGGGTCGGAGATCCTCAAGTCGAATCCCAACAGGATCGATGTAAAGTACCTGATGCAGCATGGCGGTGCGGAGTTCAAGGAGTTTCGGAAACCCTCCCACAGTAATGGGGATCAATCAGATGATCATAACGAAAACGATGCTGAAGTGGTCCGTACACCAAGAGAGGTTATAGACGCGGGTTATCAAGAGATTAGAAAGGATTTGTCCCAGGAGCTACTGATATCTTGAATTCTCGGTCGTAGCGTCGCCTCATTTTTGCCATATGTTTCCCTCCGTGAGTTGGCATTGCTTAACTCATTGTCCGTTCGGAGGGGTTCATTCCAATGCTTTTTGCCAAAAAGATATCCCCTCTGTTCTGCTTCACCATGTACTCCTCAGAGGTATTCGAGTAACGCTCTGATGTGTTCAAGATTTGTTGTGTATTTGGCCTCAAGTAGTGGTGTGCATTTATCCAGTGTTGTCTCCCTTCCCACCAGTTTGATGGCAAAAGTGTAGCAGCTCTGCTCTCCACAGATCTGGCAATTGGTCTTGGGAAGGTACTCATAGATCTCTGCGTGGTCCACCTTGACTTTCTCTCTTGGAACGGGTGTCACGCCACTGGCGATGGCCTTGTTTATGGTATTTTTGAGGTTTTCCAATATCTCCTTCGCTTCGGCCTCGCTCTTGATCATCGTCATGGTGACGTTGCCTGTAGAGTAGAGGGTGATGAGAATATTGCCGCTCTGGATGATGAGGGCTCCGATCCTCTCCGAGTACCTGGCCCTGGTGAAAAGAGGCTCCACGAGCTTCAGGGATCCACCCAAAGCCGGCTCAAGTCGGGAAATGACCCTGAACTTGGATTCATCGGCAATACAGGGCAGAAGCTGTCGAATTTCCATGATCTGTAGTGGCTTTGTTCCGGAAAGATCATTTATTGATTCTGCAGGCTTTTCTGCTGATTTGGTTTCCATAAAGTTCTTTCCAAAATCGGTCAGAATAACGGTGCCATCTTTTATCTCTGCTAAGCCTGCCTGCTGCAGCATTTGCAAGTGGTAGTCCAGCATAGCGGCACCAACTGCTTTCTCAATCTCTGCATTTGTTCTCTCTTTCTCTACCAGCATGGCCATGATTTTTCTTCTCGTGGCGTTTGCCATAGCATTGCTCACCAATTTTACATTTGCGGAAGGGCTTGTCATCTCAGTCTCACCTCTATGCTCCAGTCCTGCAGGAGATCTTTTCTGGCTGATCGGGATAATATTTGTCTCTAAGTTTCAGGGCCACATTTACTAGGGCGATGAGCACGGGAACTTCGATGAGCGGCCCGATCACGGCTGCAAAGGCCTCCTGGGATGCAATGCCAAACACTCCTACGGCCACAGCAATAGCCAACTCGAAGTTGTTGCTGGCCGCGGTGAAAGAGAGGGCAGCAGTGTTCTCGTAGCTTACTCCCAGTTTGTAAGCCATGAAGAAGCTGACAAAGAACATTAGAAGGAAGTATATGGTCAGAGGTATGGCCACTCGCACCACATCGAGAGGAAGCTGTACGATGTAGTCGCCTTTCAGGGAGAACATAACGACAATGGTGAAGAGCAGGGCGATGAGGGTTAGGGGCGAGATTTTAGGTATGAAATCTCTCTCGTACCAGCCTTTTCCTTTGGCCTTAATCAGGCTGAATCTGGTGATTATGCCGGCCAGGAAGGGTATGCCCAGATAGATGAATACGCTCTCTGCAATCTGAGAGATTGTTACATTGACCTGTGTTCCCTCTGCTATGCCCAGAGCTGCCGGCAGCACAGTGATGAAGACATAGGCGTAAACGGAATAGAACAAGACCTGGAATATGGAGTTGAGTCCTACCAGGGCGGCGCAATACTCGGTGCAGCCGCAAGCCAGCTCGTTCCAGACGATGACCATGGCGATGCAACGGGCTATGCCGATGAGGATTATGCCATACATGAGATGAGGATAATCTCGCAGGAATATTACCGCCAATGCAAACATTAGAATGGGACCTACGATCCAGTTCTGTATCAGGGAGAGGCTTAGGACCTTCCTATCCTTGAAAACCTTCCCCAATTCTTCATACTTTACCTTGGCCAGAGGCGGGTACATCATCAGAATAAGGCCGATGGCTATAGGTATTGATGTTGTGCCAATCTGTAAGCTTAAGATGAACTGGGTAATTCCCGGCGCATAGTAGCCCGCAGCAACACCGAGGAACATGGCCACGAATATCCAGACTGTGAGGTACCTGGATAAAAAATCCAGTCCCTTGCTGACTCCATTAGACATTCAGCTTCTTTCCCCCCTGCTTGAAAACTTCTCGTCAATCAGGTCCTGCCAAGCTTTGTGTACCTCGATCCATCGCTGTCTTTTGTAGATGCAGGCGATGTGATTTCTTTGTCGCTTGATGCCTGATGTGCTTTCCAGTCTTCCCAGTCATAGATGCTTGCCTCATATCCCATGAGCTGCAAGGTATACCAGACCAGAGATGAGCGACTGTAATCGTCGGAATAGACCACTATCGGCGTGTCCCTGTCCAACCTGGAGAAAACGATTCCAAGATCATCTCCATACTTTATCTTGTCTCCTTTGATTACATTGGATGGGTCCATTGCAGAAGAGCCGGGTATGCGGCCCTTGCCAAATTCCACGAAAGGCCGCACGTCTAAGATCCGCGCTTGACCGGATTTGACATACTCATAATCGGCCAATATCCTGGAAACGACATCCGGCTTATACTCTACGCCGGGCCTTTTGTTATGCAAAGAATCTACAGGCAGACCGGAAGACTTCCAATCTGTGAGACTGCCATCCAAAAGCGTCACATCTTCATGACCCAGGTACTTAAGGACCAGGAAGGCAAATTCGGCTTCCCCCGAGCTCTCTTTGCCGGCGTAAAGAACAATGGAGTCATCTCTTGAGACTCCGGCATCGCCCAGTATCCCGGCAAGTTCCTGCACCGATTTCAGTTTACCCTCGTCGTCCAGGAAATTCCTGGTGGGAATCCAAACAGCGTCTTTGATGTGAGATGCTGTATAGCTGTCTGTATTTGAAACATCAATTACGACATCTGAGCTGGAAACGCTTTTCATGGGCTTGAGGAGTTCTCCATTAGGGAAAGAGGCCGCCCTGTTTAGTATTTTTTGGCTGCCGCTTTCAGGAGCTGCTCCATCGCTATTCGGAGTGCTGCCTGTCTGGGTGGGCTGGGCATTTCCCAACTCTAAGTTGAGAAATGCGCTGGGGTCCCAAGTTCCCCCGCTGCAACTGCAGCCCGCATCGGCCAGAGGTGATAAAGCAATCAAAGATAATACTAATATAGATATAATATATGATTTAATCATGTTTTGTCTCTCTCATGAGCTTAACCAGATTGAGCATCTCAATTACTGCGCCTTCGGACAGGCGGTATTTAGACCATCTTCCGTCCTTGCGCTCTTTGATTAGACCGGCATCCTTGAGAATGGATAGATGGTGCGAGGTGCTGGATTGAGGCCTGTCCACGCCGATCATGATCTCGCAACCGCACATCTCTCCTTCCCGCAGAAGCGAGAGGATCGTGAGGCGGCAGGGGTCGGCCATGGCCTTGAATATCTCAGCCTCTCTATCGATCTCTAACTCGTCCAGCTTGCTGGTCATGGATCGCAGCTTATCGACCTTACACCTGGCTTTTTCGGCGTCTCCAATCAGTCGGGTCATCCTCTTGACGGCCTCTTCTGAAATATGTGCCAAAGACGGACCTCCTCAGCAGCAGCTCTTGGAAGCCAGCAGGTTTTTTGCTTCCCGGCTCAAACAATCCTCGCATATTCTGATTCGGCCTCGTTCTTTGTGGCTAACTATGAAGAGATGCCTTGTATCCTTGTCGCATATTTCGCATTTTGCATTGATCATCTAATGCATTCACCTCTGCATCCTGATTTGTAATAACTGTGATTTGTCATAGCTGAAGCGATCCCTAATAATTTGTATCAACCATTTTCGATATATAAAAGTTTCCCGTCAAATGATCGAATCTAGAATCGACATCTGTCTTTAATTAAATATATATTAAACATTAAAATTGAATCAACAACATCGGATCGAAAAATAACTATTGAAAAACAAATTGCTTTTATGAAATAAATTTAACTAATG
>MVRL01000181.1 GCA_002067705.1 Methanosaeta sp. PtaU1.Bin112 | reverse complement strand
TTCTGAAAAGGGATCATGAGCTTTTGAATCTGCTCATCTATCTCCTGAACTTGATCTGCCAGAAAAGCAATGTTGTTCAGGTGCAGCTTAAGAAGAAACCGATGATGATCGGTTACTTTTCCGTTCAAAGCTTCTACAAGCTGATCTACCTTGCTCTTGAGCTTGCCTCGTGCCATATCGGTTATCTCTTCCTTCGAGAGCCTATCTTTATCCAGCAATGCCTGAATCATGGTCATCGATGAGACGCCGTCTATCTTTGAAACTACAGAGGCAAGCTTGATATTGGCGTCTTCTAAGACCTTCTGAATCCGATTCTTCTCAGAAGACATCATCCCCACTAGCTTTCTCCGAGTCCTATTAAGTTCCCTAAGCTCTCTAATCGGTCTTTTGGGAATGAAGCTTGCCGGTATTAAACCACAACGCAGTAATGATGCGATCCATTCGCAGTCTTTAACATCGCTCTTTTTTCCCGGAACCTTCTTGAGGTATTGAGGGTTCGCGAGAATCACCTGAAAATCGTTTTCAAGGATGTTAAATATCGGTTTCCAGTAGACTCCAGTGCTTTCCATGGCAACTGCTTCGACATCATTCTCAGTTAGCCAGTCCTTCAATTTTAAAAGATCTCTGGTCATCGTGGAGAATGTTCTGGTATAGAACTTTGGAGGGCTATCCAAAGGACCTTTAGCGATGCTGACTTTGATCATATTCTTATGCACATCGATTCCACAGCAACTTTTTAGTATCGGCTGCATAGTATCCCTTCTTGAGGCGAGTGAAGCAACTGCAAGAATTGAAAATTTGGTACACGTGCCCTCTTGGGGCAACAATCATAGGTGCTTAAGGTTGCCAGGATCAGTTTTTCTTTCGGGGCTGATATCAACCGCCAAATAAGAACGACCTGTGTCACTCGTCTCACAATCAAGACTATGGTTGAGAAAAGATAGGTTTTGCCCATTTTCATCTACATGGGTGACTTTGCGTCATGAGTGTTTTTCTTCAAATGTTCAGTCGCAAGTCTTACTTTTCATCGAGCTGAACTGCATGAATCTTCACTATCCCGCATCATCCTGCAAATTTCGCATATCATCTCCACCGGATTATCTACCTTCTTTTCCAAGAGATCATCGGCAAGCCTGGATATAGATTCTTTAATTTCTTCACCGAATTCAATATTGTATCCTCTCTTCTTGGAGACATATTGAGAAACAGCAGGAGGTGTAATTCCAAGCAATTTAGAAATGTCCTTTTGAGCCATTCCGCGTTTGACCAACTCTTCTGCAATTGCCGCTCTTATGCTTGGCAATACATCCCAAACAACTTGTTCACATGGTGACTTCATTTATTCGAATCCTAAACCTGCTCTCTCGGCATTCATCACAATTGTTAATTGAATGATTTTAGTATATAAATCTTTGTGCAATATCTATATATACAATAACAATTGTTAAAGCGCCCCGGAGCATGTTACTATGGCCTGCAGCCAGCCATACTATGCGGTGCCAAGGTGGCGGAGCGGCTACGCAAATGCCTGCAGAGCATTACCACTCCGGTTCGAATCCGGACCTTGGCTTTGGAGATCTCAAGAAAATGACCGAATCCGAGAAGACTTCGCAGAAAGACAACCTAACTGAGATCTCAAGAGAGATTCTAGCTTTAAAAAATAAGCACCACGCGACTATTCTGGCTCATAATTACCAGATCCCTGAAGTACAGGATATAGCAGACTTCGTGGGTGACTCCCTTGAGCTCTCTCGAGTGGCATCCCGCCTTGATACGGAGGTTATTATTTTTTGTGGTGTGGACTTTATGGCGGAGACTGCTGCCATTCTCTCTCCCCAAAAAAAAGTGATACTTCCGGAGAAGAGTGCCTGGTGCCCGATGGCTCACATGATCACTGCCGATCAGCTTCGCGATCTTAAGAGACTGTATCCCGAGGCAGCAGTGGTTTGCTATGTCAATTCAACTGCAGAGATAAAAGCGGAGAGCGATATCTGTTGCACCTCTGCCAATGGATTGCAGGTGGCAAACTCTCTGTCCGAGAAACAGATTATCTTCGTCCCTGATCGAAATTTGGCAGCCTATATAGCTCGCCATACTGATAAAACGATAATCCCCTGGGACGGCTACTGCTACGTGCATGATCGTTTCACTGCTCAGGAGGTACTGGCTGCCCGAGCCGAGCATCCCAGTGCAGAAGTGCTGGTACATCCCGAGTGTCGTCCTGATGTCATCGATCTGGCCGATTTCGTCTGCAGCACATCTGGCATGAGCCGGCATGCAAAGGCCAGTGCTGCCAGGGAATTTATCATTGGAACTGAGGCAGGCATGGTCTACCGGCTGAAGAAAGAGAATCCAGAGAAGCAATTCTATCCGCTTAGTAAGAATGCTATCTGCAAGAATATGAAGAAGACCGACCTTACGAAGGTCTTACGGGCGCTGCAGATCCTTCAGCCGCGGGTGACAGTACCAGAGGATATCGCTCTTCGGGCGAAAAAAGCGATTGAGAGAATGCTGGATGTCAAGATCTAAACGATTAGCTTCGAAAGCTCACACTTTCAATATTCCCCCAAAAAGGAGTACCCCCCTAAAATGGCATTGGGCACCTTGCATGCAATATATATTTGCTGCAAGTCCGTAATTTGGATGTTGGAGGCCGGAAATGGTGAACAAATCTAAAAAAACACTACAGATTCAGAAAACATATGAGGCACTTTTTGCGCTGGAGGATATCCGAGAGATCTTTCGGCAATCTCTACCTGTAGGTTTCGATGAGAAACAGAAGGAACAGTTTTCGAGCACCATTGCTAGGATTAAAGGCATCATCTCCGACTTAGAGAATGGTGAAGGCAAACCCGCCTGCAACAGAGTAGGAAAGCTCGATCCCAGGACCAGGGAAGAAGAGTTCATCAACATCCATCCTATCCAGGCTGCAGGCAGGCTCACTCCAGAGGCCCGCAAGGCAATCATATCCTATGGGGATGGCTACTCTACATGCGATTATTGCCGAAAGCCCTTCCGGCTAGATAAGATCACCAGACCGCCAATCGAAGAGTTCCACCAGGACCTGGCAAAGTTCCTGAATATGGACCAAGCGCGCGTAGTTCCTGGAGCTCGTCGGGGCTTTCAGGCAGTGACCCAATCCTTAGTGGAGAAAGGCGACAGTGTGATTGTCTCGTCTCTAGCCCACTATACAGAGTTCCTGGCAGTGGAGGTTGCCGGAGGGGTGGTGAGAGAGGTTCCATTAAATGAAAGAAATGTCGTCACCGCAGATGCCACGGCCCAGAAGATCGAAGATGTGAAGAGCGAGACTGGTAGGCTTCCTAAGCTCATCATGATTGATCACTTCGATTACCAGTTCGCCAACGAACATGATGTATACGGAATTGGAAAAGTGGCAAAAGACTATGGAATTCCATTCCTTTACAACGGAGCTTACACGGTGGGCGTGATGCCTGTAGATGGTGGAAAGATCGGTGCGGATTTCATTGTTGGATCAGGCCACAAGAGCATGGCATCAGTTGCCCCCTCTGGCGTTCTTGCCACAACCGATGAATGGGCACCAAAACTCTTCAGAACAACTCAGATGGTTGGCGACCTGACTGGAAGGAAGTTCGGAGTGAAAGAGGTCGAAAACATGGGCTGCACCCTTATGGGTGCCACATTGCTTTCGATGATCGCATCTTTTCCGCGGATAAAAGAGCGGACTGCTAACTGGGAGGAAGAGGTTAAGAAATCCAACTACTTCCTGAATCAGTTCTTGCGGATTCAGGGATCGAAGGTCTTGAGCGAATGGCCTCGTAGGCATACTCTTTCCAAAGTAGATACAACAGGGAGCTTTGATGTGGTTGCGAAGACGCATAAGAGAAGAGGCTTTTTCTTTAGTGACGAGCTTAAAGATAGGGGGATTATTGGCGAATTTGCCGGAGCTACTCGCACATGGAAGCTGAACACCTACGGCCAAAGCTGGGAGCAGATAAAGTATACGGCAGCGTCGTTCCTGGATATAGCGAGCAAGTATAAATTGCGCATTAATTAACTCTACCAGAAGACAGGCTGCTAAAGCAGGCCAGCAGCCTGGTTTAGGTTTTCGAAATCATTCAGAGACGCAATTGATTGATGAACTGTGCTAACTCATTGTTTAGTTTATCCCGCTCATCGTAAAATAGGCCATGGCCGCTATTGCGAAATGGTACAATCACTGAGTCCTTTATAAGTCTATGCAGCTCCTCAGCTAGCTGGAAAGGCACCACCTGATCATGAACGCCATGGAAGATTTTTGTGGGAATTTCAATATCTTTCAGCTCGCCTCGAAGGTCTCGATCCCCCAGCTCCTCAAGTCCGCGCACAGTCGCATGCGGCGATGCTTCCATTCGAATGCCTTCAAGCCAACCGTAGAACTGCGGACTGGCTGTTGTGTGAAAATTTACCATTCCCAGATCTCTTGCAAGCTTGGATCGATCTCTATAAGCTGCTGCAAGTTTCTCTTCTATTTCTTCGAGTGGTGTGCCATGAGGATTATCTGCTCTTTTTGAGAAAAGCGGTCCCGCCGCCCCCATGAGTGCCAGCCTGGTTACTCTTGTATCTTTTTGCAGGGCTGCGTAATGCATGGCGATCGCTCCGCCCATGGAAAAGCCAGCGAGAAGTACATCTTGCAAATCCAGCTTTTCGATGACCTTTCTGATGTCCTGAGCCCATGTATCGTAATCGTTTCCCTGCCAGGGCTTATCTGATTGTCCAAAGCCCCTCAGGTCTATGCCTATAGCTCTATAGCCTGCTCTCGAGAGCGGCACCATCTGATACTCGAATACCTTATGACTCAAAGGCCAGCCGTGAATGAACACAAACGGTCTACCGCTGCCCCAGTCCTGCACGAACAATCTGACATCTGGATCAACTTCGATGAACATATTTTATCGTAGAGTTCGATGGAGCAGATATTGAATAAAGCCGAGCATAGAGGCAAAAATTGCTTAGTTCTATAGTTGTGCAGAGATGTCCTCGCAGAGATGCTTGGCCAATGCCTTTATATGATAACAATTGTTATTGATACTCTAGTTGGTCATTCCCGAGATAATTTCAATTTCGGCTTTGCCATGAGCGCAGCAAATGGAGAAAGCATCAATCTATCTGGAGGAAAATAGTCATGAATAGAGTCTATATGGATCATGCTGCAACCACCCCTGTAGCCCCGGAGGTGCTGCAGGCAATGCTTCCCTATTTTTCCGATCTGTATGGAAATGCCTCTAGCCTTCACAGCTTCGGCCTTGAGGCAAGAGCAGCCATTGAAGAGGCGAGGTCCAAAGTAGCAGCCCTCATCAACGCCGAGCCATCCGAGATCTATTTTACCAGCGGCGGCACAGAATCGGACAACCTCGCCTTGAAAGGCATTGCCTTGAAGAACAGAAAGAAGGGTCGTCACATAATAACATCCTCCTTCGAGCATCCGGCTGTATTGGAGGTGTGCAGGGCTCTGACCAGATTGGACTATGATGTGACTTATCTTCCCGTCACAAGAGAGGGCCTGGTGGAGCCCGATGCAGTGAGAGCGGCAATTCGCCCTGATACTATCCTCATCTCAATCATGCATGCCAACAACGAGATAGGCACCATCCAGCCGCTGCATGAGATCGGGCAGATCGCCAGAGAGAAAGGGATCTATTTTCATACCGATGGCGTCCAGACCGCGGGCAAGATACCAGTGGATGCGAAGGCTCTGGGCCTGGATGCGCTCTCTATATCCGGGCATAAGCTCTACGGCCCAAAGGGCATTGGAGCTCTCTTTGTCCGCAAAGGAGTCAAGATAGAGAGCATACAGCAGGGTGGAGGCCATGAGGGAGGGATGAGATCCGGAACGGAGAATGTTCCCGGCATAGTGGGACTGGGAAGAGCCGCCGACCTGGCAAAAAAAACCATGACTGATGAAGAAAAGAGGCAAACGGCTCTAAGAGATCGTCTTAAAGAGGCTGTGCTCGGCAGGATAGGCGAGTCCTGGCTCAATGGGCATCCAAGCCAGAGATTGCCTTCCAATCTCAACTTCGGATTCAGGTATATTGAAGGCGAGTCGCTCATCCTACTTCTGGACGCCAGAGGCATAGCAGCCTCCACCGGATCGGCATGCTCATCCAAAAAGCTTGCCGCCAGCCATGTCCTCACCGCAATTGGACTCGGGCCAGTAGAGTGCCATGGCTCTCTGCGTATAACTCTGGGAAGGAGCAATACTCTGAAAGATATCGATTTTGCCAGCCAGGCAATTGAAGAGTCCGTATCCCGCCTCAGGGAGATGTCGGCTCTGGGACCGAAGTGAGATTAAATTTTTGGCTGACGATCTCTATATGCAATTGAGGATTACTGGCAGACAAGAGAATAATGATGCTTATGGGGATGAACTCTCTTTATGGCATCGGTCCAGAAAACATCCTCTTTTTCCAGATCCCTGTCAATGTAGCCCATATCTTTCAGCACTGGCACGAAAGCTAGCGACGAATCAATATATTCATCAGGAAGGCTGGCACAGTATTTAGGCGAGACTGCCAAAACCTCGCTGGCGAAATCCTCATTGATGATCTTTATGTCATTATGCACCCTGCTCGCTGCTATTTGCGGGTGAACACGCAATAGGTTGCATGCGTCTTCATGCAGTACAAGAAAATCCTCCAGGGCGAGAGGCGATTGCAGTATAAAACTCTCCCTGGCGATAATGCCATAGCTGGGATTAAACGGCCAGATCTTATCAGGCGGGAGGATTATCTTGGCTCCTTGCCGCCTGGCCAGGACTGCCAGTGCTGGTGTTCCGCAGGCTCCATCGATCTCTCCATCCATCAAGGCGTCCAGAATAAAATCTGCCCAGTCGAAGTTTTTGATCTCTATCGAATCTGCAAGCTCCCAATCTCTTGCGAACTCGCGCAGGATGACATCATGGATTGAGCCCCTCCTGGGGGTGCCTATGATCCTGTCTTTGAACTGAGCCAGGGCATCAGATGCCTTCTCCTTGACTTGGCAGCTTCTATCCCCTATTAAAACTGTTCCTTCCACATGTCCACCGGCCACGCATTTGATCTTAAGGCCTCTGCTAATTCCAATCATTGCTGGAGGAAGCCCGAGGTAGCCCAAATCAATTTCCTCTCGGCTAAATGCCTCCACCATCTCCGGTCCATTAGGAAATAGCTTCCAGGTGGCATTGATGCCCAGGTCATCCATCCGCCCTGAGGAGCGAAGAACAAAGCTTGTGTGATACAGCGTAGGTAGATAACCGATCTTTAAGGGGATAGCCATATAGATCGAAGTCATCTCGAAACTATAAATACCTCTTCGTGAAGTACTGCTACCTGGGTAGTAGCAATGGAGTTTGAGGATCTGACCGATGATCAGTGGTCGTTTATCAAGCCGCTTCTTCCGCCGCAGCCCATAGTGGGTCGGAAGAGAGCGGACGACCGCAAGACCATTAATGGCATACGGTACGTCCTGGCAACAGGCTGCAGATGGCACGATATGCCAGACTGCTACGGTGCGCATCAGACGGCCTGGCGAAGACATAAGAGATGGTCCGAAGAAGGAGTCTGGAAGAGGATCCTATCGGCCCTGCAGGAGCGCGCATACGCACAAGGCAAGCTTGATCTGGATGTAGTAGCTGTCGATAGCACTCTCGTCGACTCGAAAAAGGGGGTGCCTCCTCCAGGTACAACGGCCACAAGAGACGCAAAGGCGTGAAGGTTCATGTGGCTGTCTCGTCAGAAGGTCTGCCTCTGAGCATTGTAACTGGTCCAGGTAATGAGCATGACAGCCAGCAGTTTGAGCCTGTCATGGCTGATATCAGGATCAATATCGGTAGAGGTAGGCCAAGGACCAGGCCTGTAGAAGTAGTAGCCGACGCGGGTTACGACTCTGATTCAATTCGGGCTTATCTCAGGAGGAGAGGCATCAAGAGCAACATACCGGCCAATAAACGCAATCAGAAGAAGCCTTCGCGGGGCAGACCCACGAGATTTGATGAGGCCACTTACAAGAACCGGGGCGTCGTCGAGAGATTCTTCGGGTGGCTCAAGCTCGGATTCAGGAGGATCGCGACACGACATGAGAGAATTGACGCGTGCTTCCAGGGGTTCTTACAGTTGGCAGCGTTTCTCATGATCTGGAGGAGGATTTAGAATTTTGAGATGACTTCGATCATCTGATAATTGCTTCGGAGGCCTCCGGGCAGGCTGGAAGGAATTTGCCGAAAAAAATAGATACAAAGGAAAGGAGCATTGTCTGGTCCTACTCAGCCGTCACCTCCAGCTGAAGAATCCTGTCTGACCGTTGCTTTAGATTCCTCATTCCAACTTCTCCAGACTTGCATATACTCCGCAGTTCAATAAATGTTAGGATACAGGCAAGATTTGCACGAGACATGGCCTCTCATTGAGCCACGACCAAGTTGACAGCGGCATTTAGCCATCGGCAGCTCTGCAGATGGTCGGAAAGCTGGGCAGCATCGGCTTTTCTCCCTATGAATGCGAGTCTTAGCGCCATATTTTCAGGTCAATTCCCTCAATTCTCAATCGGTTTCCTTCTGAATGGACAATAACTCCTGAATGTACCTGCTGCATGCGGCAGTGGCTGGGCAGGAACTTGACTGTTTCGCCTACGTCAGGTATCCGGCCAATGTTGACGGATCCTTCGAAGCCCGTGACCATGCAGGTGCCCACATCTTTATACTGGAAATCATCGCTCAGGAGTTGGTGAGGACCTGCCAGATGGACTGATGCTATGCCTTTGCTGTACTCTCTTACTCTGGCAAAATGTATTACGGGGCAGCCCAGTGCCCTGTACCTCAGAACGTCTCCAGGCTCAATGTCCTCAGGCCTGGAGAAGGGATACAGATCCTCGCGGCATGATGGCTCTCCGGGAATTGGGCCCAGAGAGAATTCGGCCTTTCGATCACCTTTCAATCCCGCGATCCCTTCTCCACAACCTTGGCATGCGGGCGGGAGATCTTCGACTCTGTCCTCGATAATGTGAGTTGATAGGAACTCCTTGATCTCGGCCCTGATATCGACGAATCTCTCCAGCTCAAGGTGAGGGCATTTGCCGAAGTCACCCTTTATGGATATCTCTTCTGCGTAGTCCTTGCACTGTCGATGACCGCATTCGCCGCAATTATAGCCCGGCAGCATTCCGGATATCTTGGTCATATCTAGGCCCTCGCCTTCTGCCGACGGACGAACTGATCCCAATTCCAGGGCTCGTCAAGAACTTTGACCTCGACCTGGCGAACGCCGGGCAATCCTTCCACCCGACGGCAGATCTGTTCGGTGAGGTGGCTGACCATAGGGCAGACCCGTGAGGTCAGGACCATGTTCACTGCCACCTTACCATCATCGGAGATGGTTATGTCTTTAATCAGGCCCAGATCCACGATATCTATTCCCACCTCAGGATCGAGCACATCCCGCAGAGCCTCCAGGATCTCCTCTTCTCTCTCTATCTGGGCGGAGAGCCGCTCTCCTTCCGGACCGGGCAAGGCTTTCTGCAAATCCCGCAGCCGATCCTCCAGCCTGTTTTGTCTGTCCAGCAGCCGGCTGACCACGCGCAGCATGGGATCGGGCAGATCGGCATAATTGAGGTCAGTTGCCATGGCCGGGCACTGCGGCTCAGCGATTCTTCCAGGCACACCTACCACTGTCGCTCCTGCCGGCACGGGACGGACCACCACTGAGCCCGCGCCGATCTTAGCTCCCCGTCCCACGGTTATGGGCCCGAGGATGATGGACCCGGCGCCGATGACCACATTGTCTTCAATGGTGGGATGGCGCTTGACCTTGTCCAGGCTGGTGCCGCCGAGAACAGTGCCCATGTACATCAGGACATCATCCCCCACCTCGGCTGTCTCGCCTATGACCACTCCCATGCCATGGTCTATAAAGAAACGCTTGCCGATCTTAGCTCCCGGGTGAATCTCCACACCAGTGAGAAAACGGGATATGTGCGAGGTGAATCTGGCCAGGAAGATCAATCTGTGCCTCCAGAGGAAGTGGGAAATCCGATGCAGCCAGATGGCATGCAGTCCCGGATAGCAGGTTATGACCTCTAGAACAGATCTGGCGGCAGGGTCTTTGGCAAAGACTGTCCGGATGTCCTCTCTGAAGCCCATCTTCTTTCCATCCCTAAAACTCAAAAAGCTCTGTGCTCAGGTAGCGTTCACCCGTGTCTGGCAGTATGACTACGATCTGCTTGCCCCGGTTCTCCGGCCTGGCCGCCACCTGCAGGGCCGCCCAGGCAGCTGCTCCTGATGATATCCCAACAAGGATGCCCTCTTCTCGGGCCAGTCGGCGGGCGGTCTGGATGGCATCATCATATTCCACCTTGATGATCTCATCTACAAGGTCGCGCCTGAGAACATCGGGCACGAAGCCGGCTCCGATGCCCTGAATTTTATGCGGTCCAGGATTGCCGCCTGAAAGAACGGGCGAGCCGGAAGGCTCTACTGCAATAGCCTTAAAGCCGGGCTTGCGGGACTTTATAACTTCGGCAATTCCGGTTATGGTTCCACCGGTGCCTACTCCAGCCACCAAAAAGTCCACATTTCCATCTGTATCCCTCCAGATCTCCTCTGCCGTTGTCTTGCGGTGGATCTCAGGGTTTGACGGATTGCGAAACTGCTGGGGAATGTAATAGTAACGAGGATCTTTGGCCAGCATCTCCTCTGCTGTGCTTACTGCTCCCTTCATCCCTTGGCTTCCTGGAGTCAAGACTATGTCCGCTCCCAGGGCTTTGAGCAGCTTGCGGCGTTCTATTGACATTGTCTCAGGCATGACCAATGTCAGCCTGTAGCCCTTAGCCGCGCTGACAAAAGCAAGAGCTATGCCGGTATTGCCGCTAGTCGGCTCCAGAATGATGGTATCTTCCTTGATATGGCCGGCCTTTTCAGCGGCCTCGATCATGGATACACCGATTCTGTCCTTGACGCTGCTCAGGGGATTGAAAGACTCCAGCTTTGCGAGAACGGTGGCCTCCAGCCCCTTTGTTACTCTGTTTAATTTTACCAAAGGCGTATTGCCAACGGTCTTTGTTAGATCTTCATATATTCTTCCCATAAACCAACCTCATTTTTAGATCGAATAAGCCGGCTCATTGCATTTGAGCGGCCCCACAAACATGAATGCGATTGCCCAATCAAGGATACCTTGCCCTTCTGTGGGATGTACTGCAATCCTCTTTTGCAGAGATAAATGTCCTTATAGCGGCAATTGTGAGTTAATTTTAATTTTGTTATTATTCAATAGATTCAGCTTCAATGATCAAATTTTCAAAGGGGTTGCTGAATCTATAATATCTTCTGGATAACACCGGCCTATAGGTACTATTATTGCCGCAATAATAGGTTTAATTATAGATTGCAGAGTAGGGGGGACAGGTGAACTGTAATGAGGGATTTACTTTGCTGAAACCAAAAATGAACCGACCAGCACCAAGATAGAGCACTTGCCACCATCAGCAAAGCTCGTCTTTAAAGTGCTGGAATCAGGGAGCCTTCTGACGCAGAAAGATATCGTAGCTAGGACATATCTTCCGCCGAGGACTGTGAGGTACGCCCTGAGCAGATTGAAGGAGCAGCACGTCCTTCAAGAGCGCCTATATTTCCAGGATGCACGCCAAAGCCTCTATGGATTGAATCCGGAAATCCTGGAGGTGATTGCAGAGTAAATGTCGATACACCCTCTAGATGGAGATCTATCTATAGCACGTTCATCTAGAAGGCAAGAATAGCCATACATCTTAAGATCGGGCGGAAAAAATAGCCCGGTCTTTAGCCTCCTCAACCAATTAGATGGAAGGAGATGTTTGTTTAGATCGTCCATATGAGTACCATGAGCTAAATCTTCACTTTTCTTGCAGATAATTCTAAGAGCAGATTTCATGCAGTTTAAGCTATTGATACTGTTTTGTAACTTATGATAGGTCATTTGCTTCATACAAACCTAGAAAAAAAAAAATAAATTACCAGCCCCTGGCTTGCAGTGCCTCCTCCTCTGGAATCATAGAAGCATCCAGTCCCTTCATGGCTGCTCCAAGCCCCTTGGAGACCTGCGCTAAGAGCTGCGGATTATCGAAGTTATGTACCGCCTGGACGATTGCCGTAGCCATAGCCTGGGGCTGCTCGGACTTGAAGATTCCCGAGCCCACGAAGACTCCGTCTGCGCCTAGCTGCATCATCAGAGATGCATCTGCAGGAGTGGCGACACCACCAGCAGCGAAGTTGACCACAGGCAGTCGCTGCAATCGGGCACATTCCACAACTAGATCGTAATCGGCCTCTATTTCGCGAGCCACCTTTAACAATTGCAGGTCGTCCATGCCCTTCAGGCTTCTGATCTGGCCCTGGATCATCCCCATGTGCAAGACGGCTTGGCTCACATCTCCAGTTCCTGCCTCACCTTTAGTCCTGATCATGGCTGCGCCTTCCTTGATGCGGCGCAGAGCTTCGCCCAAGTTTCGAGCACCGCAGACGAAGGGGATGGTGAATTTTGTCTTCTCGATGTGGAATTGGTCCGCTGGGGTGAGAACCTCCGATTCATCCACCATGTCTACCCCTAGGGCCTCCAGAATCTGAGCCTCCACAAAATGACCGATTCTGGCTTTGGCCATGACCGGTATGCTTACTGCGTTTATGATCTCCTCTATTATGGCAGGATCTGCCATTCTGGGGACCCGTTCCAGAGCCATGACCGCCACAGCTCCGGCCTGCTCGGCAATGACCGCCTGCTCCGGTGTGGTGACATCCATGATCACACCGCCTTTCTGCATCTTGGCAAAGCCGCGTTTGAGCAGCTCCGTTCCAAATCTCAGATTCTCAAGTTCCAGTACCATGAATTACCTCTGGCTTTTCTTGCCCTGTTTATGGCTTGGAAATTATTTACTGGATTAATAGCTGCGCATCGAGGCAAATTTGTTTTATACCGCAGAATATGCACCTATCTTGCCGTCAAGTAGCAGCGGTCAAGGTTCGCAGCTTGGCCAGCTCTTCATCGTCAAGATGAGTGGACCTAATCGCCATCCCATCGTCGTCGGGAAGCCTGCGGCAGGAGATATCCGCATAGGTCTCACCATCCCGATCGCAGTAGCGGGCTACTATGCGGCAAGAGATATGGAGCAGATCAGGAGCAAACGCGCCCTTTCCTACGGCAACCGGGCCGTTGATGTCTTGTGGCTCAAAGATGAAATCGCCGTCTTTCGCCAGCATGGCGAGCATCTTATTCTCGTCTTCATTTCTGCCTACAATCAGCTTCGCATTTTGCGAAAGCCGGAAGTATCTCCCCGACTTCAATAGATTGATATTCTGCATGTCCAGCTCGCCGTGATCGATCAGGTCTCTGATCCTGCCGGCGAACTTGGGATCGGTGAGAAGGCATCCCCCGGCGGCGCAGGGATAGTCGTTGATGCCAAGATCCCTGGCCAGGGCCATCTGTGGCCTCCTGGAACGTCCGGAAATGTCGCACATCCTCTCACGGCTGATCCATTCGTTCCTCTCAGGGATGGTCGGATCCAGCAGCTTTGCAGAGAGCGGCCGGACCACCAGGCCCTCGAGGCCCGATTCCTTCTCGATTATGCTCATCTGGCGTCTGAACTGGCTCATGGGCCTTTGGCCCAGCACCTCTCCGGTGATGATAAATGATGCTCCGGCTTCTTGCATCAGCTCCCGGCTCTTCTTGAAGAACAGTATCCTGCAATCGATGCACGGATTCATGTTGGCTCCGTAGCCATGTGCAGGCTTTTGCAGCACCTCCAGGAAATCCTCAGTTGCGTTGATGATCTTCAGATCAATTCCCAATGAATCAGCCACTCGGCGGGCGTTGCTGCCACATCCCAGATTGGAAGAGTGCCGGTCACACAGGCAAAAAGGTGTCTTGAAGTTAACGGCCAGAAGCTCCAACCCTTCTCGGCTCATGATCTCTGCGGCCAGAGTGCTGTCCAGCCCTCCGGATAGGAGAATTACGGCTTTCATTATGAATCAGACCTCTGCAATGAAATACGGTCAGAGTAGCTCTCTCTTGAAGTTTTTACCCTAGCTTTGCCGGGTTCAGTCAGGCAGCAGTCCTCCCCATTCATAGAGCAAACCGAGGTACCTGGATGTGAGCATTCCATCAGCATTGGCGCAGCCATTCCTGAGATCAGGCAAAGGCTGAAGCTTGCTGACATAAAGATTAATAGCCCCAATGATATTGATATATACTTGTATCTCATACTTCTTCTCCACGCTCTAAACCTGAAATCAGGCCTTCTTTACCACGATCTGCCAGACTCCGCAGGATATGGATTTCAGATCCAGAATTTCATGTCCCTCGCTCTTCAGGCTCCGAGAGACATTGGCCGTTGCTGCCGGGTCATCCAATAGGATGGTCAACTCTTCTCCAGCCGCCATCTCCTCCATTTTCAGCTTGGTCTTGACAAATGTATAGGGGCAGACCTCACCACTCAAGTCAAGCTCCTCGGTCAATGCCGCACACCTCCCAGGATTTTTCCAAATAATTCTCAGGTTCGATGCTGACTATCTCTGGTTGCTCACCGCAAATGCTGCAGTCTGACCTCTTTCCGGCCGAAGCCTCAAAAAAGGTCATGTCGAGGGCATTGAAGCAGAGAAGCCGGCCAGATAAAGTCTGACCAGTTTCCAGAATGAATTTAAGGGCTTCCGCGGCCTGGATGGTTCCAATGATCCCGGGCAACACTCCGAAGACGCCTGCTTCCTGGCAGCTTGGAATCAGTCCGGGAGGTGGAGATTTTTTAAAGATGCACCGATAGCATGGTCCTTTTTGGGGGAGTGATGTGGTGGTGTATCCCTCATAGCGAAGGATGCTTCCGTGGGAGCAGGGCTTTTTCTCCAGGACACAGGCGTCGTTGATCAGGTAATGAGTGGGAAAATTGTCGCTTCCGTCGATCACGAAATCATACCTTCGGACCATCGCCCTCGCATTTTCGGGTGAAAAGCGTTCTTGGTAGGCAATGACTTCGACATCGCTATTCAGGCTCCGCACAAAGTTTTCGGCTGACTTTGCCTTGGCCAGTCCAATATTGCCGCCGTGGATGATCTGCCTCTGCAGGTTGCTCAATTCCACCATATCGCTATCGATAATCCCAAGCGTCCCTACTCCCGCTGCAGCCAGATAGGCGATAGCTGAAGAGCCGAGGCCTCCTGCTCCTATTACCAGCACCCTGGATGCCAGAAGCTTCTTTTGTCCCTTGCCGCCTACTTCGGGAAGAATGATCTGGCGCGAGTAGCGCCTTATCTGCTCATCTGTAAATGATCCGGACACCTTATCCCTCCTTCAGGACAAAAGCCACGAATTCATCCATCCCGGTCCGAATGATCACATCTCCCAATCGCTCTCTTTTATTGCCGTGGCTCTGATAGAAATCCAGGCAACGCTGGATTATCTTCATCCCCTGCTCCTCATCCACAAAGTCGGCTATCTTTTTTCCTAGCATAGGGTATCGTCCCATCCTCCCCCCAGCATAGACTGAGTATCCTGATCTTTCTGCCCTCCTGGCACTAGTAGGACAGCAATCGATGCAGTCCGCACAAGAGGTGCACCTGCCCTCTTCCAGCATTGGCAGTCCACCTTCAATAGTCAGGGCTTTTTCCTTGCAGATATCCAGGCACAGGTTGCATCCATTGCAGTTGTCTCTCTCCAGCCGCGGCTCGGTCGCAGCGCAAAATCCAATATCGCTCTCAAAAGGGCGCGAGCAGGCATTAGGGCAGGCGGAGACTGTGGCTTTGAACTTGTGAGGAAGCACTTGGCCGGAGAACCTGCTATCGATCATCCGGGCAAATCTCTGGCTGTCCGCCAGAGCCTTCCTGCAAATGGGCAGGCCGGGGCAGGCGGTTACAGTGCGAAAGCGCGGGCCGCATGGGCCTAATGAGAGTCCAGCCTCAGCTAATCTTTTTCTGGCTGCCTCGATATCCTTAAATCGAATCCAGGGAATCTCGATGCCCTGCCTGGCGGTGAGTCGAACCTCCCCCCGGCCGTATCTAAGGGCAACATCGGCTATCATGGGAAGCTTGTCGGCCGGGATAACGCCTCCAGGCATCCTGAGCCTGATGGCGAAGAAGTCGTCCTCCCTTTGCATGATTATGCCGCCGGATTTCAGCGAGGCGAAGTCAATGCGTGTTGCAGGATCAGTAGCAATCATTTTGTGCCCTCTTTGGAAATGACGGTCGGAAGAGTTGAATGAAGGTTTGCATTGCGGCAATATCCCCGCGCAAAAGGAGACCAAAAGCCTGGCAAGAAAGATTTAATTATCCTCGTACATACTTGGATAGACGCATGAGGAAACTAGATGCCAGGAGCCTGGAGATACTGAGAAAACTCGCGCCAGAGGTCAGCGAGCCCGTTCATTACCGCTCTATTCTTCCCCCGGTGTCAATGCATCACGCTGCCGATGAAGAAGATTTCCAGGAACGTCTGGAGAGGCTCTCCGCGGAGGAATTCGATTACCTAGCAGGAAAGATATTGGATGGATCGGAGTGTCTGCTTTGCATCTCTCCAGAATCTGCTCGGATATTTATCGATCTCCTGGAGAAGAAGGCTCCTGGTGGGGCAGGGGAGCGGATTCGAGAGCTTTACAAATCATCCACCGGATACGAGGTATAGTAGCCCTTATCATTAGGCAGGGCAGGCCTCGCCTTCTCCGTCATCCTCTTTTTTAATCTCGTCAGGCTTTATCTTTCCCGTCTTGACCCAGTAGTCCTGAATGGCAGCATGCAGAGCATCAGCTCCAAGATTAGAGCAATGCATCTTCTGAGGCGGAAGGCCATCCAGCTCGTCTGCCACGTCCTTGCGAGTGATCTTCATAGCCTCGTCCAGGGGCCTCCCTTTGGCCATCTCCGTTACCATGCTAGAGACGGCAATGGCCGATCCGCAGCCAAAGGTTCTGAACTTTATATCATCTATTCTCTCATCCTTGACCTTTATGAATATCTCCATGAGATCCCCGCAAACCGGATTGCCGACCTTGCCGTAGCCGTCTGCGTCATCTATCACGCCAACATTCCTGGGGTTCATAAAGTGCTCCATAACCTTCTTGGAGTAGCCAATCTGTGCCATAATGTCTTCACCTCTTTAAAGTGGAGAAAGCGCCCTCAGCCTCTCCACAGTCTTCTTCACTGCATCTGCAATCACTGGTATCTGATCGGGATGGTTCGACTTTCCCAGAGTTATGACCATGGAGCCATGTGCCTGCTCATGCTTAAGCCCAATGGCTAAAAGAACATGGCTTGGCTCCAGAGTCCTTGAGGAGCAGGCCGAGCCGGTGGATACCTGAATATTGAACATGGCATCCAGGGTCAGCAGAATGCTCTCCCCTTCGATCCTGCTGAACCTGAAGCTGGCATGGTGGGGAAGCCGTTCTATGGCATGGCCGGTCAGATGAGTCTCATCGATTTTGAGAATCTCTCTGATCAGACCATCCCTAATAGCCTTCAGACGGAGGCTCTCATCTTTCATCTCCAGTCTTGCCAGCCGGGCAGCCTCGCCCATTCCAGCTATGGCGAACAGGTTCTCCGTGCCCGGTCGCAGTCCTCGTTCCTGGCCGCCACCCACAATGACCGGCTGAATCTTTACATTGGGACCGAGATATAAAGCGCCTGCACCCTGAGGGCCGCATAGATCGTTGCTAGATAGGGTCAGAAGGTCTATTCCATCGTTCTGCACATCAATTGGTATCCTGCCTGCAGCAGCCACGGCATCAACGTGCAGGAGCATGCCTTTTTCGTGAACTATCCGGCTGATCTCCTTTATAGGCTCGATAGTACCTATCTCTCCATTGGCATACATTACTGATGTAACTGCCGTCTCTCTGCTGATCATGCTCTCCAAAGCCTGCAGATCCACGGTGCCTTGGGTGTCCACGGGAATGAGTTGGAGTTGGAAGCCATTTTTCTGCAGGTCCTTCATTGCATTGAGGACGGAGATGTGCTCTATTCTGCTGGCCAGGAGGCTCTTTCCTCTTGCAGCATTTCTCATAGCAACGCCTCTGATGGCCAGGTTATTGGCTTCAGTGGCGCTGCCGGTGAAGACAATATTTCGCGCGTCTTCAGCGTTAATCAGCTCAGCCACTTTTGCTCTAGCCTCTTCCACTGCGGATTTGGCTGCCAGGCCAACCGAATGCAAAGCCGATGGATTTCCAGGCTCATCAATAAGATATTTCTTGGCAAAATCCAGTACTCTCGAATCCAAGAGCATGGCCGATTGATTGTCCAGATAAATTCCTTGCATATAACTAACGCCCCTTACCTCATTTTCTCTATCCAGAAGATCACTATCTGGCCTGATCTCTCGAACCTCAGGACCTTATGTCCAGCCCTTTTGGCCCATCCAGGAATATCCAGTTCAGCAGTCGGATCATCAGCCTCCACCTTAAGTATCTGTCCTATATCGATATTTTCAATCTCCTCTTTGGTTCTGGCGAGGGGGATGGGACAGAACAAGCCCACGCAGTCAAGTTGAACATATGGCTTAATATCCGACATTTGCATTCACCTTGAGTCTCATTAGAATCACTCCTAACTTTCCAGATAATTGTAACTGCCCGCCTGCTCATGCAAAGGCAGAGGATCCCATGCTTTTGGCGAGACCGGACGAGTCTTCATCAGCCACGGGAGGCCAATGCTGCATATAACCGTCGTGGCCAGGGCCATGATCACCAGGCCAACGAAAATATGCGCTTCGATCAATCCGTAGTGCAGGGCAGCCGAGGCCAGGGCAATTTCCATTGCCCCTCTGGCATTCAGCCCGAAGCCGACTGCCAATGCCTTTCGATTCTCTATGCCTGCGGCCGTGGCACCCAGGCTAGCGCCGACGATCTTGCCCGCACAGGCAACGGCAAATATCAGAAGGACTATAGTCGCATCAAAGTCAGCTGCAAAGTCTGTTTTAAGCCCCACGGATACGAAGTATATCGGAGTCAGTATGGTCATAACCGGAAGGTAAATCCTTTTCAGGATGCTCTCCTTTCGGCTCCGTCTCTCCGAGAGAATCAGTCCGGCGAGAAATGCGGCTACTATGCCGTGCCCGCCCATTAACTGTGAAGCCAGAGATGCCGTAAGCATGGCCAGAGCAATGAGGTCAATGATGCCACCCCAAAGCGGCTCAACGGGATTGATTCCCTTCCTTTTTATGAAATAGAGAACGCTAAAGGCCAAGGCAAGCATTCCGACGGTGAGAATAAGATCCAGGCTGGGGCTGATGCTCGCCTTCAAACTGGTCAGAATCAGGGCAAAGGCGCACCAGCCAAAGATATCATTTATCGTGGCTGCAATCATAATTATCCCACCCAATTCGCTCCTCATGAGATCGAGATCCATGAGAATCCTGGCGATCACTGGCAAAGCGGAAATGGAGAGAGCTGTTCCCATGAAAAGGGCAAATAATTGGCGATCTTCAATGGAAATTCTCCATAAATCTGGGATCAGGATAACCACGGCATATCCAAGGGCAAATGGAAGAACTATGCCACAGATGCTTGTAGAAATTGCACCTTTTTCCCGGCCTCTTATGCAATCCAGATCCACTTCCATGCCAGCGATGAAGACGAATGCTATAAGACCTAGTTGAGCAAGGGCATTGAGAAGATGAAATGCATCTCCTGATGGCGGGAAGACCGCGGGCTGCAAAGCCGGAGCCAGAGCACCGAATACAGTTGGGCCAAGAATTATCCCTCCAATAATCTCACCCAAGACTGCTGGCTGATGAAGCTGTCTGGCAAAGCTGCCCAAGATGCGAGCTAGAGACAGCATCACCAAGATATGAATTAAAAACGACGGCAGCCAATTCATGGACCTTCCTCCCTATGTTAACAATTGTTATCAATATAAAGCTTGCGGAAAGGCATATGGATCATGCACTATCGAAGGAGCTCGGAAGATTTTCTATGATATTTTCCCAAATAGGAGAATTTGATGATTAAATGGGAAAACTACATATACTCTCCAGCTCATGATAACAATTGTTATTGAGCACATGAAGCTATCTCAATTGAAGGTGATGGTCGTGAAAAAAGCAATAACAACAGCCGTATTTATGTTGCTGATGCTGTACCTCAGCTACCCGGCTTTTGCCGCAGGCTCCGTTCTGAATATCGGATATCAGCCCAGCACTCATCAAATAGCAGAAACGGTTGCCTTTGAGAAAGGCTGGTGGCAGGATGAACTGAAGCCATTTGGGATAACTGAAGTCAAAGAGTTCCAGTTTCCCACAGGAGTTCCTGAGATGCAGGCGATGGTTGCAGGTGAGCTGGACATTGCCTATGTGGGCACTGCGCCGCCGATCTCGGCGATATCTCAGGGCCTTGATGCCAAGATAGTCGCAGCGGTGAACATCAATGGCTCAAACCTGGTTCTTAAGCCCAACGCAACCTACGACGGACCGAATTCTCTGTCTGGGTTGAGCATTGGCACCTTTCCGCCAGGATCGATTCAGGATATTGTATTGTATTGAAGAAATGGCTGATCGACAACGGAGTCGATATAGCTAAAGTTGATATTAAAGCCATGGATCCTGGTCCAGCCATAACAGCTCTTTCCGCTGGTAAGATAGATGGCGTCTTCCTGCCCCATCCGTCTCCTGCCATTATTGAGCTGAATGGCAAAGGTGAATCGGTGGTCCCATCAGGAGAGATGTGGCCAAATCATGCCTGCTGCAGTCTGGTAGTCAGCGGAGAGCTAATCCGGGATAATCCTGACCTGGTATTGCAGATACTCAGAATTCATAACAATGCAACTCTATACATCAACGAGCATCCAGACGAGGCTGCAAAGATCTTTGCCGCCAGGACCAACCAGGACATTGATCAGGTAAAAAGATCCCTCCAAACCTGGGATGGCAAGTGGATCTCTGATCCTCATGAAGAGATCTCGTCCACCCTGGAATACGCGACTGAGAACTACAAGCTAAAATATATCACAAAAAAATTGACTGCGGAGGACCTATTCGACACTAGCTTCTACGATAGAGTATTCTGATGCAGGCAAGCCGTAAGAGCGCCATGAACAAGAAATTAAACGTGGCTTGTTCATGGCCATTTTTGCCTCAATCTCAACTCTTAATAGATACCAAGTTTTAACAGGTTATTCTAGGATGGAGAACTACCGCAGACTTGACAGAACCTATCCGAGATAAATTTAAATATGATAACAATTGTGAATATCGACTTTGCATTCGAGAGGATTTAAAATGAACAAGAAGAAATACGGTCTAAGCACTCTGGCGTTGCATGTCGGCCAGGAGTCGCCGGACCCAACTACGGGATCAAGAGCTGTTCCCATCTACCAGACTTCGTCTTATGTATTCAAGAGCACAGAGCATGCTGCAAATCTCTTTGCCTTGAAAGAACTGGGCAATATCTATACCAGACTCATGAATCCCACCAGCGATATATTTGAGAAACGTATCGCAGCCATAGAAGGCGGAAGCGGTGCTCTAGCGGTGTCATCGGGCATGGCTGCCATCTCTCTGGCTCTGCTGGCCATCACCCAGGTAGGGGATGAAATCGTCTCCGCCAACAACCTTTACGGCGGAACCTATCAGCTCTTCCATTATACCTTTCCAAAGCTTGGTCGAAAGGTCATATTCGTAGATTCCACCAGGCCTGAGGAGTTCGAGAGGGCCATCACTCCCAAGACCCGGGCAATCTATGCCGAGACCATTGGCAATCCCAAGCTGGATGTGCCTGACTTTGAGAAGATCGCCAAGATCTCTCACGATGAAGGCCTGCCATTTGTGGTGGATAATACCGTGGGTGTGGGCATAGTCAGGCCTATTGAATATGGTGCGGACATAATCGTTGAATCCGCCACCAAGTTCATCAACGGCCATGGAAACTCCATCGGCGGCGTTATTGTAGACTCAGGCAAGTTCAATTGGTCCAACGGAAAGTTTCCGGAGTTCACCGAGCCTGATCCCAGCTATCACGGCCTGAAGTATTGGGATACATTCGGAAACTTTCCGGGCCTCGGAAATGTGGCTTTTGTCTTCAAGACCAGAGTGCAGCTTCTCCGTGACCTCGGGCCTGCCTTGAGCCCCATCAATTCCTTCCTCTTCCTGCAGGGCGTAGAGACCCTGGCTTTGCGGCAGGAGAGGCACTCGGAGAATGCGTTGAAGGTGGCGCGGTTCCTGAAGAGCCATCCTGCTGTGGCGTGGGTTAATTACCCTGGACTGGAGGAGCATCCCAGCCACATTCTAGCTGAAAGGTATCTGAAAGGCAAATATGGAGCCCTGCTGGGCTTTGGAATAAAGGGCGGCCTGGAGGCAGGCAAAAGGTTCATTGAGTCTGTGGAGCTGCTTTCCCATCTGGCCAACATCGGAGACTCCAAGAGCCTGGTGATACACCCAGCATCGACCACCCACCAGCAACTGACTGCAGAAGAGCAGGCGGCTGCAGGAGTCACACCGGACTTCATCAGGATTTCCGTGGGCATCGAAGATGTCGAGGATATCATTGCAGACCTGGATCAGGCTTTGGCCAAGGCGGTGGCATGAAGAGAGAGTCTGTTGGATTGGTCGAGACCCAGTGCTTTTCCATCCCTGAAGACATCTCTTTGGAGCATGGTGGCCGGCTTTCGGGAGTAAATGTAGCTTACGAGACCTATGGCAAGCTCAATCGGGAGAAGAATAATGCCGTGCTGATCTGCCATGCTCTTTCTGGGGATGCTCATGCGGCTGGCTGGCATAAGGGCGAAGAGAAGCCGGGCTGGTGGGATATCATCATCGGCCCTGGCAAGGCCCTGGATACTGAAAGATTTTTTGTCATATGCTCGAATGTCCTAGGAGGATGCAAGGGCACCACCGGCCCCTCCTCCATCAATCCCAGGACGGGAAAGCCCTATGGGCTGGACTTCCCGGTGATAAGCGTCAGGGATATGGTGGATCTGCAAAAGAGGCTGCTCGATCATCTGGGAGTCGATAAGCTCTTTGCAGTCATCGGTGGCTCCTTTGGCGGAATGCAGGTTCTACAATGGAGCGTAACTTATCCCGAGAAGGTGAGGATGGCTGTGGCCATCGCCACCAGTGCCTACTCCTCTCCTCAGCAGATTGCTTTCAATGAGGTAGGCCGCAAAGCTATATCCTCAGACCCGGATTGGCAAAACGGGGACTACTACGGTCGGGATCCTCCGGCCCGGGGCCTATCTCTGGCCAGGATGATCGGGCATATTACCTACCTGTCCGACGAGTCCATGCATCAGAAGTTCGGGAGAAGGCTGCAGGACAAGAGCGATTACGGATTTGATATCTCCAACCTTGACTTTCAGGTGGAGAGCTACCTGAGGTATCATGGAGACTCCTTCGTCAAACGATTCGATGCCAATTCCTATCTCTACATCACCAAGGCCATTGACTACTTCGACCTGACCCGCAAAGGGGCTCTCTCTCTGGCCGAGGCCTTCAAAGATGCAAAAGCCAAATTCCTGATCATATCCATAAGCTCCGACTGGCTTTATCCTCCCTACCAGAGCAGGGAGATAGCTGATGCCTTGGGCGCCAATGATATCGATGTCCGGCACTGCGAGATAAAATCCAACTATGGTCATGATGCCTTCCTGCTGGAATCCGGCCAGATGAACTACACTATCCAGAATTTCCTCTCCCGCACATCCGTAGGAGATGTGATGATCAAAGATGTAGTAACTATCCGACAGGGCTCAAGTGTGGAGGATGCAGCCAGGATCATGATGACCGCCGGAGTGACTCATCTGCCGGTTATAGATGCAGAAAGAAGGCTTGAGGGCATTGTCACCGCCTGGGATGTATCCAAAGCCGTGGCCCTCAAGTATAACCTCCTGGAAGAGATAATGACCCGCAATGTGGTTGTATCTTCCCAGGAGGATCCAATTGAACGGGCAGCAAAACTGATGACCGAGCACAACATATCTGCTCTGCCGGTCCTAGATGCCGAGAAAAAGGTAATAGGAATGATAACCAGCGACGGAGTAAGCCGTTTGGTAAGCGTATGCCGATGATGATCATTCTATTGCCTTCCTGCATTGCTCTTGAGGATCAATGATCATACATATCAGAGCGTTCGCGAACTTCCGAGATATCCTGGGGAAGGATTTGCAGGTAGAGTTGCGGGATGGATCTACTGTAAAGGAGCTTCTTGATATCCTTTGCGCATCCCATAAAAACATGAAATCAGCCATCTTTGATGAGTCGGGCAGGATTCGAGAGTATGTCATCCTAATGAAGAATAGGAAAAATGTGGATTTTCTTGAAGGTCTGAATACAACGCTTTCCGATGGAGATGAAGTGGCCATACTTCCACCTATAGCAGGAGGATGATTTTGCGAGAGCATCAATGAGTAATATTTTATTAATAAAAAAATTAGAGATATAAAAGATCTTGCTCGTCATCCATATCCATCTGAGGCGATTGAGTCTGTGGTAATTTATTCAAATACTCTTCAGTGATGACAGTGTAAGGATGATCATCCCCCAATTTGTTGCGAAGTATCTCCAAGGACCTCACAAAGAAGGCACGTGCCTCTGCATCCTCGCCCTGTGCCTTGGCCGTATTTCCTAGAGATTTCAGTATTATCGCCACATCCAAATGATCCTCTCCGGATAACGCTTCCATGATTGCAAGTGCCCGCCGATATTGTGATCGGGCTTCGCTAAACCCTCCTAGATCATAGAGCAGGTCTCCCAGAATGCAAGCCCGCAATGCCACTTCCGGATGGAGAGGCCCGAAAGAGGCTTCAGCAACCTCCAGTGCCCGCTGGAAATAGAGGTAGGCATCTTTTATGTTTCCCTGGGACTTGAGCGCCCTCCCCAGATGGTCTAAGGATATGGCCACATGAGGATGCCATTGCCCATGTTCCGCTTCTTCTATCTTTAGATCCTCTCCATAGTGCACCCTGGCAAGGGTCAGGTTTCCACTGATCTCGTAAAATGGTCCTAGGCTGATTGCATTCCAAGCAGTTGGGAAATTGATTTTGCCTGGGCCACATCCTGTCCTCTCAGTGTTACGAAAGTCCGTTTCTCTCTCAACAAAGTAGATCACCCATTGTAGATCACCGGATGATACTACTAAGGGCAAACACCTTAATGATTAGCATAGAGGCAGAATTTGCTTGATGTGATAGTGATATGTGTTTGGCCTACAAATCTGGATGCAGTTTGTGTTGTCCCCACACCCAAGACTCTGTTCTAATTCTAAAGTCCAAAACAATTATTGCCCAGAACCATAATCGAGAGATATGAAGCTCAAAATCACAGTCATCGGCCCAAGGGTCCATAATGTAGACTACAAGCTCCTCTTAATGAACTTGGCATTGTCATCAGGAATTAAAATGTTCGAGGCCTATAGCATAGAAGCAGAGAAGGAACAACAGGTGATGGTCTTGGTTGAGGGCGGCGAGAAAGAAATTGATTATTTTAGAAAGCTAGCTGAGGCCAAGCGCCCTGCAAAGGCAATCGTATCAAAGATGGTCACAGAGAACTACGAGGGAGAGGTTATGAGAGCAGAAAGTTATGCTCATCTATTCGTCACCTTCCAGTTAGGTAAGGCGGTCCCCGTCTTCCTTGAGATGAAAGATGACATTAAATCTATTAAGGAGGATTTAAAGGAGCTGAAGTGGGGAGTGAAGGAGATGATAACAGAGGTCAAGGAAAATGAATACATATGTGAAAAACCTGACCGGGATGTAAAAATTAAATTCATAGTAATAAAAACCTTAATTAGCTCCTCATTTGGTATGCCGGCATTCCCTGCAAGCTATAGAGGCTTTGCCTTGCGTCTCGAAAGCAAAAGCGTTCCTCAACCATCTCTTCTCCTTTGAGCCTGTCCAGAGCATATCTCACAGTCCTGGGTGGAAGATCGGTTCGGCTGATTAGATCCTTCTGGGTGAGAGGGCCGTCGGACGCCAGCACTCGGAAGACGTGCCTGGCGGAAGGCGGAAGATATTCCAGGACATCCGGGTCTGGTGGACCAACATTCTTTGATGCTGAGGCTATTGCCGTTGCCGCAGGATAGCCCTGGGATAATGCAGCGGATTTGTCAGAGCTCTCTGAGGCTCTTGAGCCGGGAAAGCCAGAGGAGCGTGATCCGCTCTTGCCCACGCTGAAATAGGACGGATCAAAGTAATCCGTCCAGAAATATGATGAAACCAGCCCGGAGCAGGTGCAGATTTGGGAGATGTACCCATCCTGGGATTTGCTGCAACAATCCATTGCAGCCTTAGCGTGGCAGTCCCTCTGCGTGCATTCACAGCCATTCATGCCGGGTTGAGATATAGCCGGGACTACAATGAGGCTTAAAACTGCAATTGCTCTGAAAACGCTCATGAGATTCATAGGCTCTCCTATTTGATCGAATAACAATTGTGAACACATCTATATAAGGCATTCGTCGATTAATTGGAGGAGCAGAGCCCAATTTGAGAGAGATCAATTAGGGCAAGAGGATTGATCCAATGACCATAGAGAGGATTTCTCAAAAATTAGACTTAATTTGATAAAATAATATTATTTTATATTGTAATTTAGTTTGAATCTGCCATAAAAACTCCAATGCATATTGCCAGAATCCAAATCGTCATATGCCATAAAGATAAGCTCATGTTGCGAACGCGCGGCGTTCAAAGAGATGAAGAGAGTGGTATCAATATGAAGAAAATAGCTGTTATATCCCTTCTCCTGCTGTTTGCAGGAATGGCATCGGTACTTGGACAAACCGGATCATGCATCTGCCCGGGCGGCATATCCTGCGGGCCCTCTGAATGCCTGCAAGGCTGCGCCGGGACCTGCTCACAGGGAGAGAGCGGTGCATCCTCCTGCGCTGCTAGCTGCCCCATCGGCAATTGCGTATCAAAGCCACAGGGCGAGGGCTGCGCGATTCCCTCTTGCTGCTAGTGCAGCAGGCAACTGAGATCTGCCAATGGGCTTGATTTACTAACTTTTTTCCCTGACGCATTTTGCCGCATTGCTATTATTCATATGGCCTGACGGCCATTTCCTCAAGTGATTCTATAACATTTGCGAGATCAATTGAAGGCGTATCTATGGTGATGAATGCCGAGATCAAAGCCCTGCTGGTGAGCATCGGCAGTGCTGATATCAACGAGGAGCTCTTAAAGGATGCCCTCAGAACCACCAGGCCCAGCGCGGGTCCTGGAGCCGGTATTGAATCATTCTTTTTCAAATCTGGTGGCCATAGGGTGAGGCTGGCGGCAAATAAGAATTCTCCTCTCAAGGTGATCAAATGCTGCAGCGATGTCATCCTGATCAAGGACGGAAAACCAATAGTCTCCGGACGCCTTGAGCCTGCCCTCAGCCATTGTCCTGAGCAGGCATATCTTACCATTAGTGGTAGGTGCGTTTATGACTGCAAGTTCTGCCCGGTTCCCAGACTCGAAGGAGAGATAAAAGATCGAGAGGAGATACTGGAGCTTGTGCAAGAAGCCTGGAGGACAGGGCTACTTAGAGCCATATCCCTCACCAGCGGGGTAGAGAGCTCAGCAGAAGAAGAGGTAAAAAGGGCAGTATCGGTTGTATTGGCCCTTAGAGCCAGATATGACGTGCCCATCGGTGTTTCCGTCTACCCTACAGAAACCTCCTCAGAGGAGCTGAAGCATGCCGGTGCAACTGAGATTAAATACAATGTAGAGACTATGGACAGCGAAATCTTCTCCAGAGTCTGCCCTAGCCTATCTCTCGAGCATATTCTTAAGTCCCTGGAGAAAGCAGTGCTCATCTTCGGAGAAAATAGGGTTTCCTCTAACTTTATTCTGGGGCTGGGAGAGAGCGATGAATGCGTTCTAGCGGGGGTTGCCAAGCTCGCTGATATGGGTGTAATACCCATCTTGAGGCCTATTTCGCCGCACCCCTTAAGAAAAGGAGATATCGATGTAAAGCGGCCGTCTCCCGAGAGACTACTTTCATTGGCAAGGGCCACAAAAAAGATTCTAGCCGAGCATGATCTGAGGCCGGACTTAGCCGAGACAATGTGCTTGCCATGCACAGGATGTGATATTACGCCCTTTAGAGACTTATAAACAATTTCTATATATATACGCTAAATCAAATCGGCATCAATCAGCCATTGTGCAATTTCATATTCCGCCATGCAAAAAGCAGGTCAAAAAATTGAACTTAGGACGAGATCACCTCCGATATTGAGCCCTCAAATTCAGGCTGTACAGGCTCTGCCGCGCGTCCCTAAATGAGAACCTCTCCTGGAGAAGGTTTTCTTCCTTGAGCCGATTCAGTGCGTATCTGACCGTCCGGGCAGGAAGATAGGTTTTGGTTATGATCTCCTTTTGTGTGAGAAGGCTCTCCGATTTCAGCAATTCAGCGACGCGCCTGGCTGAGGCAGGCAGGCGGTTCAGGTTATGCGGCGAAAGATTGGCGCCGGCAAAGACGATCCCTCATTTATTTGTTTCACCGATCACAATTGTTAACTGAGGTGATATTAAAAGCTTTTCGATGACAGCAAGGCAAGGATGACGATAAAACAAAGAAAATCTATGGGTGATCTTGAACGCCCATATCCCGGACCGCAATTCGGATTTAGGAATCCTCAACTGCAATACCCAACTCCTTCATCCGATTTCGGATCTCATCGGCGATCTGCCAGTCCTTCTTCTCTCGCAGCCTCTGTCTGGTCCAGATCAGCGTCTCTGCGAGCTTCGTCGCAATATCGACCTCTGCCTTCTCCCCAGCCATCACTACAGGAGAAAAGAAACTCAATCCCAGAACCTCTCCGGCCTGAAGGAGAAGCTCTCTTGCTTCTTTCAAGCCCTTTTGCGATATCTTCCCGTCATTTATGCGCCGGTTGATATCCCTTATCAAATCAAATAGGGTGCGCAGGGCATAGGGAGTATTGAAGTCATTGTCCATATGCTCCAGGAACTGCGCTCTGGCAGCGGCCACAAACGGATCGGCATCCTCTATTGTCCCAAGATCGCGGTCTTCATCGTCTTCATTTTCAATGCTCTCGGTGATGATTCGAGCAGCCTTCTGCAGCCTCTCAAGGCTTCTATGTGCCTGCTTTAGGGCATCAGGTGAGAAGTCTATGGCACTGCTATAATGAGAGAGCAGAACAAAGAGCCGGAAGGCCTGTGGATCATATTCCTTTAGCATATCCCGGATGGTGGTGAAGTTGCCCAGGGACTTGGACATCTTCTCTCCCCCGACATTAAGAAAGCCAGTATGCATCCAGTACTTGACCAATGGCTTTTTCCCGGATGCCGCCTCCATTTGAGCAATTTCAGCCTCATGATGGGGGAATATGAGATCCATGGCTCCGCCATGGATATCGTACTGCGGCCCGAAATAGGTTTCAGTAATAGCTGTATCTTCGATATGCCAGCCAGGCCTCCCCTTTCCCCAAGGCGAGTCCCAGACTACCTCTTCATCAAACTGGTCATCTTGATTGCCGTGGCCGCTGCTGCCTTCTCCTTCCTGCCTCTTCTTCCACAGAGCAAAGTCCCCGCTGTTCCTTTTGGTCGGATCCGGCTCGATTCTGTGCTTTTTCAGTTTCTCTGCGCTTTGATGAGACAGCTTTCCAAAATCAGGGAATAGTGATTCATCGAAGTAGACGCCTGTATCGGTTTCATAGGCAAATCCCTTTTCCATCAGCCTCTCTATCTGGGAGATGATCTCCGGAATGTGCTCTGTAGCCCTTGCGTAGTAGTTTACATTGGTGACGCCCAGAGCCTGCATATCTTCCAGATACCTCTGTTCAAATTTCCTTGCTAAATAGCGGGGCGAAACGCCACTCTCAGCGGCACGGTTGATGATCTTGTCGTCAACATCGGTGATATTCTGTAGATAAAAGACGCTGTAGCCTCTGTATTTAAGATAACGGGCCACCACATCAAAAGCAACATAGGTCCTGGCATGGCCGATGTGAGAATCGTCATATACCGTGGGACCGCAGACGAATAGATTAATACGTCCGCTGTGAATGGTTTCTAATCTCTCTTTCTCTCGGGAAATGGTGCTGTATATCTTCATGAGGCCGGGGTTGGGAGTCGAACCCAATTCTCGCGGTCTGCAGCCGCGCACTTAACCGGTCAGTCACCCCGGCAAGCCTTTTGTCCTACAAAACCACTGTGGTCACATGAAAGCACTAATACCTGTGGATTGAGGCAATAATTCTTAACTACCGAGATTAGTATCTTCTTCTTACTTATCAAGTTCGTCCCGTATGTTGACAGAGCAGGAGAGCGGGCCGCAGCACCCCATCACCAAGAAGCTCGCCAGCATGCATGAAGATGCCCAGAAACTGCTTTAGGGTTGATCCTTAGCAGTCAAGACAAAAGCTCTTTAGGATTCTCTGTCAAGCATGGTCCGGGGTGAGGGGATCTTTCAAAACCGCAAAGGCTCCCTGCGCTGCTCACACCTATAACCCCAGAGTGCATTAGCTTGATTGGAGAACATTCGGAAGCAGGGAAGTAGACTGAAATGAACAGGGAAGAACTCGGGATTCTGTACCCCATTAAGCTAGTCAGATACGATCTAAAATGGCCTGAGCTTTTCCTGAAAGAAAAGAGCATCCTCGAACGGATATGGTACGGCCAAATCAGGATAGAGCATATAGGGAGCACTGCAGTTCCTGGACTTTCTGCCAAGCCGACGATAGACATATTGATGGAGAAGCCCTTGGATATGAGGGATGAGGTGATCATCGAGCGGATGGAAGAGAACGAGTACCTTCACATGAAAGAGCAGACCCGTCATCTCATGTTCGTCAAGGGCTACGGAAAGAATGGGCTCGAAAGTGAGTCCTATCACATACACATAGGACCTTTGGACCAGGAATGGCTCTGGGACAGAGTGTTCTTCAGGGACCTTTTGAGGAACGACAGGAAAGAGGCCCTGAGATATGAGGACTTGAAAAGGAAGCTTGCCTCAAGACACAGCAACGACAGGGAGGCCTACACCGAGGCAAAATCGGAATACATCGAAAGGGCCACGAAAGAGGCAAAGGCAAGGCTGAAAGGACACAATTAGAACTTGACCCCCAGGGCCTCGGCTTTCTTGGCTTTGGCCTTCTGTAGAGCTGCATCCGCATCCATCTTGGCGCAGCTTCCCAGGTGCACATTTCTGGTATGGCTCCCCTCCCGCCAGGTGGCCATCCAATAATAATAGGTCCTGCTGTCCTTTTTGCTGCTCTTGACCTTCTCCATGGTCCAGATGGAGAGGTCCTCTAGCCGGGCCCGGTCCTTGAGAGCCTCAGCCTCCGCCCGGAGCCGGTCCGCCTCTTGCTGCAGCGCCCTTGCCTTGGGGACGGCCTGGGGCAGGACGCCAGCTGCCTTCATGGCCGCTCTGGACTGCATGGCCAGCTCCAGGGCCTCCTTTCGCAGGGCCTTTCTCCTCTCGCCGGAGGCAGTCTTGTGCATAAAGATTAGTTCTATGTCATTTTATTTAAAGCTTATCAAAATGACATAGAATCAAATTTTTGACCGGCAGAAACTCAAATGTGTTATGTAAGGAAATAGCAATGGTACAGGGCCTGCATTGCGTCCGCCGGTAGGATGACGCACGATTGTAGTTAATCAACTCCGCCATTTTGACGGAACTGATTTTCTTTAAATTTATCAGACTTTCTATCGCATCCATAGGCCACGTTTGGTGGGCGTGCCGTGGGCTTAACCTGTCCAATTATGCTTTTATGGTTCCTCGCTGTTTTGTGTGGGTGGGCTTGAATCTTGGGGTCTGACCAGAAATTCCAAGGATACCACCGCAATGACAGGATCAATATCAATCGCCCATCATGCTAGACTCATTGCGAGGCTTTGTCTCAAGGATTGAGAATCGATATCCTGAGGTTACCCACACTAAATAGCGAAGAGCCGCTTTTATAATAGGGGAGATACTGTCCGCTCCTCCGTGGGGCGACATGCTATCAGCTCTCAAGGCTGGCAGGTCTTGATCCCTTGGTACAGGAGATGCAGGCCGTCGTGGCATTGCATTCGGATTGAAGAGTCTGCGAGATTGAAACGCTCATGCGCCCCGCGGAGGCTCACACGCGACGGATGGGAAACGAGATCTATCGAAGCTAAAATTCAGTTTCCCATGGGAAACTTCGGGCTGAGAGAGTTGCGCGCTGTAACAAGCGCAGTAATTATGCCTGGAGATCTCACGTCAATATACGGTCGGGCGCATGATGCGGCACAAGCCGAAGGCGAGAGGCCAGCACGATGCCCAGATAGATCGGATTGCCCGTAAACCGGACGCTGTGTAAGATTCCAGCGCAACTGCTGCCTTAAAACGCGGCTTAATAATAGTCGAGCATCGGGCAGGTCTGGCCATCATCAAAGTGATTGGCTCCTCCTGAAAGGGCGTTGCGGATTTCGGTGCTGGCCTGCCTGGAACTTCGATTGTGCTGTTTTCCGATTATTCTTGATTAGAGAGAATGGATATCCTCTTGACGTAACCGAAAGATATTTATCTCGTCAATTGCCGTACATAGTACTTGGCAAAAGTCGAAGTCCATTGTTTTCCCTCCTACATACAGGCTTTTGCCTCCCTCCTTCTTATCCATCTCTCCCTGAGAGCCGAAGAAAGACTTATACCTGACATATCCTTGAGCTACTGCCTTGAAATCCAGTTATGAAGGAGGAGAGGTAAATTTATCAGAGCTACAGGGCTGGACGACTGGCCGAGCCCTTGGATTTAGTTCTAGGTCATTTTCTTAAATGCTCTATAAAATGCCATAGAATATTTTTAAACACGGCGCTCTGGCCCGAAAAGAAAAACCTGAAAAAATGAAGATCTCCAACGAAGTCAATCGAAAATGTTTTGCGAAGGAATATTATAGGAAAAGAAGAGAGTGGAAAAAATGAAATCGATACTAGTCGCACTAATGGCATTGGCTTTTATTGCCCTTTCCCCTGTCTCTGGGTATGATGCCACCCAGCAAGCCATGATCAACGGAACAACGCTATCCTGGAAGATGGCTACCGCCTATGCCGCCCAGGACATCCCGACATTCAATGCCCTTGCAGATCAATGGAATGCCTGGGTCCGGCTGTACTATGGGGAGGACGCAAATCTGCTCATGCAGAAAATGACGGCCCCTGTTGATCTCCAGAAGCCCTACATCCTGGCAAACAACACCACTGGCGGCGGGATAGTTCACAAGATCGATGGCATGAATGAGATGGACCAGGGAAGCTATACGACCAACGATGTCAATTTGCTGCCGAAAACCGTCGATCCTACAAAGTTGAAAGCAACGAACCCCTGGCAGCAAGGCGGAGTAGAATATTTGGGCGGGATTTAGTCCCGATCCCATTCATTCTTTGTTAAATTATAATTTTAATAATTGAATTTGAGAACTGATTACTCTCTCACGAGTACCTGCAAATAGTTAGCATTAAAACGTCCTCAATAAAAAGATCAACGGCTCTAACCGCATTCTAAGCATTTGTTTTTCCTCACCTCATATCCTGACGCGCTAGCTATCTCCAAATGCCAAACACTCCTTGGTAGATTATCGAGATCCTGGAATGAAGTCCATCCTATTCAGAAAAGAGACATCCAGATACAATATCGATATCTAGAGAATAAAACTGCGTATATTGGAAAGACTCAAATTCATTGCCTATCATCATACTGGTTCAGATAATGAAACAGCTTTGAAGAAATCAGATCGCAAGGATCCGAATGCATGCAGGTTTTGCACTCCATCTGGGATACTGAGACATTTCACATCTGGTCAGAATCATCAGCTTTGCCTCTGGTCCCCGCTGCGCCAAACCAGCGACCTAAAAAGCCTTTGCCTCATCCTTTCGCACTCACTGGCACGGAGGTCAAGCGGCATCTTTCTGGATCTTTCCAGCTGGACGGTAGTGATATAGGCGCACTGACTCTCCAGCTACCCTCTGGCAAAGGTGGATTCGGTCCACTTCCGTCTCCTTGGCTCCTCCGTGATAGCTATGTCCCTCAGAAAACCGTGGGTCTGATCGATTGCACCATAACCACCCTGGCTCTTAAGCCTGCCCTGGCATTGGATCTACTTCTGGACATGCCCCTCCCGCTACCCGATGGCTTAATTCTTGCCGATTCCATGCTGTTCTGGTCAAAACTTGCCCTCTTCTCCCTGGAGCTGGTGGCCAGAGAGCAGTTTATCCCTGCGATCAGGGAAGGAAGGTCACTCTGGAAGCCGTTTTTTGACGAAGCCGACCAAGAAAGATTGAGCATCTTCTTTTCATCCATACCTCCCAGCTGCCTGTCCTCAAGATCTCTCCAGGCTGCCAGGGTCACTCCCAGCATCCTGGTTAAAAGCTTCCTGGACAGGGCTGTGGATTGTCTGGTCCGGAAAAGCTTGAAGCAAACCACCCTCCTGCAACCTCGACGCGGCCGCAAGCCCCGGCTCGTTCCACTGCAGCAGCAGCTCCTGATAGGCTTGACCTCAGACGACCCCACTCTCAACGCTTCCGAAGAAGAAATTGAGATCTTCGCTAAAAAGCTGGACAGCTGGACCTCTGAGCTTCAGCCCCAATCAGTTGATGCGCCATTTCGCACCTGCTTAAGACTTGAGGCACCAGCTGAATCAGATGAATCCTGGAGGCTGAGCTTCTTCCTCCAATCAAAAGAAGACCGCAGCCTGCTCGTCTCTGCATCGGATGTATGGCAGACAAAATCCGGCGCTCTTACCTTGCTGAAAAAGAGGCTGAAGAACCCTCAGGAGCAGCTTCTCGCAGACCTGGGCCGAGCATCCAGAGTCTTTCCTGATCTGGAGAAGAGCCTGGATAGAGCCCGGCCTACCAGCCTGGAGATGGAAACCGATGAAGCTTATTCATTCCTGCGCCAATCAGCACCTCTGCTGGAGCAGAAGGGCTTTGGGGTACTGCTGCCTTCCTGGTGGCATCGTCCAGAGACGGGCCTGGGCATAAGGCTGCGTCTGAGGGATTTCCCCCAGAAATCTAGCAAAGTAGGACCGGGATTCTTCCGTCTGGACTCCATAGTGGAATATGACTGGCAGCTTTCTTTGGGCGAAAATGAGCTCACAGAGGCAGAGTTTGCCGAGCTGTCTCGGCTTAAGATCCCGCTTATCCAGGTAAGAGGGCAATGGATGGAGCTGCGACCTCAGGATATCGAGGCCGCAATCGACTTCTTCCGGAAGAAAAGGGATCGAAAGATGACCCTGGCCGAGGCTCTCCGGCTGGGTCTGGGCCAGGGGCTTGGATCGGGCTCAGGGATTGATCTTCTCGGAAGCACAACTGAAGCCAAGTCCAAGCTACCTGTCCTGGGATTCCAGGCAGAAGGCAGGATTAAAGAGATTCTCGAAGCTCTATCCGATCCCGGAGGGCATTTAGAGGCTGTCCAGACTCCCGGGGATTTCTGTGGCACACTTCGGCCTTACCAGCTTCGCGGTGTCTCCTGGCTGATGTACCTGAACCATCTCGGCCTGGGAGCCTGTCTGGCAGATGACATGGGCCTGGGTAAGACCATCGAGTTGATAGCCTTTCTCTTGAGCGAGAGAAACGAATTGGGCGACAAAAGCTCAGACTTGACAAGACCGAGTCCCGTGCTTCTCGTCTGCCCCATGTCCGTCGCTGGCAACTGGCAAAGGGAGATGGAAAGGTTTGCTCCAGATCTCCGAGTCCTGATGCACCATGGCCTCGGCCGCCTCTCCGGCCTTAGCTTCAGAGAGGCAGCAGAAAAGGCCGATGTGGTGGTTACCACCTATTCTCTGGCCCAGAGGGACGAAGAAGACCTCTCAGCCGTCTGCTGGAGTCACATCGTCCTGGACGAAGCCCAGAGCATCAAGAACCAGTCTGCCCGCCAGACTCAGTCGATAAAACGCCTCAAGGCCAGACAGAAGATCGCCCTGACCGGGACGCCTGTAGAGAACAGACTCTCGGAGCTATGGTCCATCATGGATTTTCTCAATCCCGGCTATCTGGGGTCGTTCGACTCTTTTCGCAGGGATTTTGTGCTGCCCATCGAAAAGTATAACAGCAAGAGCCGATCTCAGGTGCTGCGGTCCCTGATCCAGCCTTTTGTCCTGCGCCGGCTCAAGACCGATGCCACAGTCATAAAGGATCTCCCGGATAAGCTGGAGATGAAGGTCAACTATAACCTGACAGCAGAGCAGGCGACTCTTTATGCTGCTGTGGTTGATGAGATGCTGGCTAGGATCGAGTCAAAAACAGGCATGGAACGGAGGGGCCTGATCCTGGCCACGTTGACCAAACTAAAGCAGGTCTGCAACCACCCGGCGCTGTTATTACAGGACGGAGGCTCCCTGGAGGGGCGATCAGGAAAGCTCTCACGGCTCGAGGAGATGCTCGAAGAAGTCGTAGCTTCGGGCGACCGGGCCCTGGTGTTCACCCAGTTCGCTGGCATGGGGGCTATGCTGCGGCATCAGCTCCAGGAGAAGCTGGGTGTCGAAGCTCTCTTCCTGCATGGCAAGACCACCAGGAGCCAGAGGGAGGAGATGATCCAGAGGTTCCAGGCAGGAAGGTCGCCCATATTCATATTGTCTCTAAAGGCGGGTGGCTTCGGGCTCAATCTCACTGCCGCCAACCATGTCTTCCACTTTGATCGATGGTGGAATCCTGCGGTTGAGAACCAGGCCACCGACCGGGCTTTTCGTATAGGCCAGAAGAAGAACGTCTTCGTGCACAAGTTCGTCTGTCTGGGCACTTTAGAGGAGCGCATAGACCAGATGATTGAGCAGAAGAAGGCTCTGGCGGAATCGGTGATAGGCACTGGCGAAACCTGGCTCACCGAGCTGTCCAACGAAGCCCTCAAAGAGCTGATGTCCCTGAGACGGGATTCTGTGAGCAACGGAGGGGACAGACAATGAGCCCCTATTGGAGCTACTACGAGCCGGCCAAGCCCAAGAAGGTCGAGAACGGCCTGAAAGCCAAGAGCAAGCGTGGCTGCATTGGCGAGACCTGGTGGTCCCAGCGGTGGGTCAGGACCCTGGAGTCTTTCGACTTGGGCGCCAGGCTCACCCGGGGAAAGAATTATGCCAGAAAGGGTCAGGTCATATCCATCGACATCAATCCCGGCATAGTCCGGGCTAAAGTACAGGGCACCTGGTCCCAGCCCTATGATGTGAAGATAAAATTGAAACCCTTGTCCGAGCTCGAGTGGGAGAAGGCTACTTTAGCCATGGCTTCCAAGGCTGTTTTTGCGGCTCGGTTGCTATCCCGGGAGATGCCACAGAACATCGAGGAGGCTTTTTCCAGTTCAGGCATATCCCTATTTCCCAGGAAAGGTGATGATCTGGTGACGGACTGCTCGTGCCCCGACTGGTCTAATCCCTGCAAGCACATTGCAGCGGTATATTATCTGCTGGCGGAGCAGTTCGACTGCGATCCCTTCCTGATATTCAAGCTCCGGGGCAGGACTAAAGAGCAGATCATCGAGGCCCTACGTAATATGCGGGCGGCTGGAGCCCAGCTGGAGCCGGAGGAAATGCATAGTCTGGCTTCCAGTCCCACTGATCCAGTTAAACCTCTGGAAGAATGCTTGGATAGCTACTGGCAGAAAGGAAGCGAGATTGATCAGCTGGAGATTAACCCAACTGCACCTGAGATCCAGAATGCGGTATTGAAAAGGTTGGGGAATGCACCATTCTTTGTTGGGGATGAAAATATGGCTACGTTGCTCTCAAAGGCATATCTGATAGCAGGCCGAGAGGCACGAAGAAAGGCATTGGGCGAAGCGGAGATAAAAACATAGTAGCATTTTAAATATATGATGCGACTCCAGGTCCTGCAGCTCACGAGCATTGTAGCCGGCCTGGGAAGGACGCCGGCCGCCTTGAGGGTCGCCCTTGCCTGCATGCCAGCTCCAGGGCATCTTTCTGCAGGGCTTTTCTCTTCTCGGCGAATGTGGTTTTGTGCATGCCAGAATGGTTCTATGACATTTTATTCAATAATTGTAAAAATGACATAGAACTCTTCTTGCGAGAATGGGTAGTCTCGAGAGTATTTCGAACATTTGCCCCTGAATCCGTAACACGGGCTATAAAATTGGGCCAGCGCAAGATCCATTGGATTATCTGCGAAAAACAGAAAGGAGTGACTGCAAGACAGATTGCACGTTCCGCAGGTTGATTCGATATTCTCGACTGCTTCAGGAGCTGCCTCCTTGATGTCTTAGACGTTTTTTATGGAGATCGGCAGAGAGGCGAACTGTTCGACGGGAGATATCATATTCTTTGACTACAACCTCTTCCTTTTCAAGTGGTCACTTTGACCACTTGATTCTGTAATCCCTTCCGACCGCCCATTTCCGCCATGGATCTGCTTTTTTAGCTCCTACTCCCAGCCTACGGGCAACTTAAACTGCATAGGATCCAGATTGCGCCTGCCGAGCCATCCAAGTGTTTGGCCTGAACCTATCATTCACGTCTCCATGCAGGCCCGCTATTGGGAGAAGCCATTTCGACAAGCTCCTGCAGCCCTGGGCTAGCGCGACCTCAAGTTTCCCGTCATCGTCTCCGTGCTCATCGACCCACAGAACAAAATCAATCCAGGTCGATATCATTCGTGGCCTTGCTTTTGCTTCCCGCATGGCAATCCTGCGCCCACGATTCTCTCTCGTAACTGCTACGCCCTGCCGCAGCTTTGGGACGTGATTTGGATAAAATGGATCCGCCCATTCAAGATCAATAAGAATCGGCCTTCTCCAAGATCGCACGCAATCTAGCTAATTCTGCATCGAGTTCGGCTTCGGTCAGGCCATCATATTTGTGGCACTTTTTGCATGACGGACTGGATTCCGGTAGATCCTCGCAGTATTGTCCTGCCGTGAGATCTGCAAGATGCAAATCAATCTCTTGCAGAGACATGGCGGCAAGTGCTTGACAGCGAGGGCAGCCGCCGCAATCCGCTTCTTCCAGAGATGATATTCGTTTATCGATAGTCTCGAACTTCATTTCCTGGCCTCCTTGCCCCCGGCCGTATTGACCGGGCATATTTCGCTCCTTTTAGTTATAGCCGCATTGCATATGTCCTCAAAGGCGGGATCCCACTCGATATCATCCTCGAATGGCAACCGCGGATCGCCAAACTGTCGCCATGCTGCGAGAATGACCAGATCCGCAAGACTGGCGATCCTATAGATTCGCCGACCTTCAAGTTCCTGCAGCCGCATGTCAAGAGTCGCTACTTTTATGACCGCCGCCCCCCCTGAGCCCGGCTGCTGGCTTCCTTGGCCTCCAATGCAGTCAGCCTGGTCTCGATGTCAGCGAGTTTGTCCAGTTCCCATGCTTTCATCCAGCAGGCCATGAGCTGAGCTATCCGCCCTGAGTACTGCAGCTCCTCTTTCTGCTGGAAAGCCTTGGAGACTATACGCTGGCAAACTCTGCGAACGTCTTTTGGCTCACGAAGAGTTACCCCCCGTGTTTGTTTAGGATTACTATTCTCAGACATTTATGTACCTTCTGTAATTGAAATTGATCAAAACCCCCGGCTCCTTCGGATTCGTCGAAATTTTTTCTGGTCTTAATTCCCAGACGCCCGATGCATCTCCTAGCATGCCTTCCTGGCCGCTGACCTTGGGTGCTTCTAATGTAGCCGCCCCGCGCGGTGCGGTTTCTGCTCTTGCTTCTGCTCATGCTGCCTTAGCCTCGCTGCCATCTAGCTTCGTCTGAGGGTCTGGAGCTGGCGGTGCGGCTGGTGGCCCGTTTCTCCGGCAAGCTTCACAGATATAGCCGCCCATCGAGGCAATTACAAGAGGGATTTCAAAGTGTTGCCCACAGGACCGGCATATGTGCTTTGATTGCACAGGAGTTGGACGGTCAATCTTTGACATGGTTGGTGCGGGTGTTTGCGGGGGTTTGATATTTCTGCAATCGCTATCCATTGATTCATCTGCGGGGATTGCGGGTGTTTGGTTCTCCCCACCGGAAATACCGCGCGCGCCCGCATATGCGTGGGTATTGGAATGAACACCCGCAACCCCCGCAAAGTGTCCTTCTGATATCGAAACCTTTGATTCTGAAACCCCCGCAACCTTCCATAAAGCAACTTTGCTGTGTTTATCTACCTCCTGAGCGAGCTTACGGCCAGATGGATAGATCTGATTGAGGTGCTTTCGCAAGACATGGCCTAGCTTGAGTGATCCTGCATTGGCTTTGCTGACGGCATCTGCCACATCGTCGGGCATGCTGTCTCGGAAGGTGGCATAAATCGGAGCAAGCGAAGTAAGCTCGTCCCGGAGCACTCCGGCTTTGATTGGCTGGTCTCCATGAAGGACTAGCCACTCTCCGAGGAACGCGTCCCATTGCTGGACATCCTGGTCCATCTGGTCGTACAGCTGGGCAGCATTGCCCATGAAGTCCTTTACCCCGGCGAACTCCAGTATGCCGCTTATGACATGAGCCCACTCATTGAACCCGCCCAGCTTAGCACTCCCAGGTGGTTTCCCTGCCTGTACCCAGGCCCGGGCCATGATCAGCAGATAGGCAATGACGGAATCGTGGTTCTCTCTGATCCATCCCAGGATGTCAGGGTGCCGGAATTCCGTCCTGGTCCAGGGTCGAGCTTGGGTAGCATCCAGCCTCACCCAGATCGCGCGCCTGGCAATATCTCCGCCAATCTGGATGTTATTGCCAGTTGCTATCCAGACGGCCTCCTGTGGAAGGGCAACCATCTGGCTCTTACCGAGAATGCGGTCCAGCCAGGTCTTGGCGGTCAATGCTCTGGCCAGCGATGCAGATTGAAGGCGGCCGGCCACATTATCAATCACTATCACCGGGCTGCCATCAATCAGAGCACTGGTTATGGCCTTCCTCCATTCGTCTTCGGTCTCAGGCATGCCCCACATGCTCGCCGGTCTGCCGGTGGTGATGAAGGATATTATGTCAGCAATGAGGGAAGCTCCGGTTCCTGCCTGGGGCTTATCCAGGATTGTGATAGGGACATTGCCCTTGATCAGAGGCCGGACTATTATCGCAAGCAATGTCGCCAGGGTGTTGGTTCGAGATGCATTATTTTCGAATGGGAAGTCTGCGAATATCTCATCCAAAATGAACTGGGCGGATGCTGCAGCATGCTTCTGGGTCAGCACCTCGGGCTTGGCGAGGCCACTCAGATCCACGATTGGGTCCAAATAGAGCTTGGTGGCTTCATCATACCCTGGAGAAAACAGTATCGAACCATCCGGCCTTATTACCGGCGTCTCGATTATGGCCTTGATCTCCGGTATGCACGGCCAGTCATCAGCCGCAAGTATGTTATTCGCTACTTCATTGGGAGGAGACACTTCCGTCTCTCTGACTCGTTCCCCTTCTCCGAGAGTATAAAACATGGCTGATCTTGCCATTGCATGCTTCAGACTGTCTCTGGTCAGCGGCTCAATCACATACCTTTCGTTCTTGTGCAACCTGACCATGCTACCTGCTCGGCTGAATATTTTGGGTGGGTCGTTGGAATCGATCAAAGCTTCCAATGCGTCGTTTGTGATATCATCCAGGCCGCGATCATTGACCTTGATTCGCTTTGGTTTTTTGGCATTATGTTTCGGCCCGCTGCCGCTGCCATCACCATCCTGAGATGGTGTCTCCTCCGGGATCTCCCGGGGATGCTGTCGGCCAGCTTCCAGCCCCGATAGGATAGTTCTGCGGATCTCCTCGGGATCCAAGCCGGCGCAATCGGCCGCTCTGGAGAGATCGCTTATGACCTCAGCCTCCGATAATACGCCAGCAGACACGAATTGGCCCAAGACAAAAGCTGATCTGTTAAGCTGATCGTTCCGGCCGCCTTTTGGTGTGCTTGCCAGGATCAGGACCTCATCTCTAAGGGCTGCCTCGGCATATCTCCGGACTTTGATGTCATCACTTTCAGCTCGTTTCTGTCGGGCCTCCGATGCCAGCTTCTCCAGCCGAGAAGCATTCTGCTCCAGCTTAGTGGTAAAAGCAATACCAATGTCCTGTAGATCCGCCAGTAGCTTCGCCAGGGAGATTTCAGCTGGCGGGCTTGAGTCCAAGAGTCTGTAGTCTACCCTAACACCCTTACCAGGCAGGGCATCCTCGCCTGTCACTGTGATATGTTTGTATGATGGAGGGATTACTTGATAGCTCCGCTGTAGCTTGATCTCTCCGCACTTCTTCCTATCACGGTATAGGTAAACTTGCGCCAGGTCTGCCTTTTTCCCGATGGCCGAAAGAGCATCGGCTACGTCATCTGAGATCCTGAACCACAAGCCCAACCGGCCAGGTCTGGTCTCCCAGATGGTTGTGGGAGGCAGCACCAATCCCTCAAAAGCAGAAGGATCGTCTTGATCCAGGCCAATGTATCCATTGCCGGCCAGGACGCCCACGTTGCCATTGTGAGCCAGGGCTTGGGTGAATGTGCGGGCATTTTCAGGCTTTTGCCATCCCGTCTCAACCGGGGGAAACTTGCTGCCGGCCGGAAGGAGCACGAAGGCGGCACCGGGCTGATCGAATACATCGGAGACAGCAGCCATCAGTGCCTCTTCAATTGTCCTGAATATACCGACATAAGTTTCCTCTTAGGTGCTGTTGGACAAACCGTACCCTCTTGATCTGACGCAGTAGCCACATCGCCTCACTAGCCCTGGCAATTGAGCATTAGCATGCGATAATCGGTATCCGTCCTTAGAATCGAGATCCTCCGCCCCAGACTTTTATCCAGATCAGATTTCATAGTCAAAGGCAAACGGAGCATGACTCGGCCGCCACGTGCTATCAAACAGCCTTCTTCTTCGATCAGAGTATCAAGCAGAAAGGCACACTCCTCCCAGGGTGAAAGACGGTAAGCCTCGAAAATATTCACAGCCGATCCCTCGACAATGGCTTTTGCATCTTCATGTGCTCAGCAAGGGCAGCTTCAACCTCAGGTTTCATGACTCTATAGATCCGCCCATGTTTCTCGACAGCGAACCTGCGAAAGTCTCTTAAGAGCGAATCTTCGATCTCTACATTCAACAGTGCCATGCCCAAACATTATTGGGTGTAAAAATATAAAGGCTTGAAATTCCCAAGGTATATAAGGATCAATAGAAAAAATAGCAGCGGATTCGAATGGCCACCTTGGAGCAGCGGTTAGAGCACTTATTCCCGAGCAAGAAACGCAAAGGACCCAGTTCGATCGCGCTAGTGGCTCTGATATTCGCAGAACGACGTGGAAAGTGGCTTACCCAAGATGATGCTATCTCTTTAATGAATAAAAAATTTGCCGACTCCACTATCCGCAAAGCCTTCAAAGAATTGTCTCGCCCACTGGATGTTCTGGAAGGGCATAGCTTCATTGATATCGAATTGATTAGGCGGTATGACAAAGGCCGTCCGGCCTTAAGGGGAAAACTCAGCGAAGCTGCAGCAGAAAGGATTTTTGAATTAGTGACTCCTGTTAAGGAAAAGCCTCCATCAAGTTTTCTATTGATAAATAAGGGGGGCAAGCTTGAGATACCGCCATTATTTGTGGGAAGCGAGAACAATGGCAGTAAGTGGCTCTCGCCCGAAGATATCTTGCTACTCAGAGAGAAGAAAATTGGAAAGAAGCAAGCCAACCGCCTATTGAAGGGGATTGCGGATAAAGGCAAGCCTTATTCTGAATCAGTTGATATTCTAAAAGACCATCGTTTTGGGCCTCTGCCATCACATCAGATTCGCATCATTGATGCCGGACAAAGAGAACTGGCGTCCGATGAGAACCGCCTATGCATAGGCATTAAAGCTCTGGTCATGCCAGCAACTGATGAACACAGAAAGCGCCTCGAAGCTGCTGGAATAGCCCCCTGTCCATCTTGTGGTAATCCGACGCATAGATCCGATTTAATTCGCATCCAAGGAACGGAAACAGATAGCTGCCTGACCGAATATTTTGAATTAGCAAAAAAGTGTATCCATAGCATTAGACACGAAGATGGCTCCTGGTCCGAGATGATTGTGGGCATTTCAGGAATGACATCTGAAGGAGAGACTAAAGACGAGTGCCGCAAAAAACTGATGAATGACTTGATGATTTGGATCAGGGACAAACAGCTAAATGGCTCAGCCATTCCACCGATTCCCCAGGCGCAGTTCTGCCTTCTTAGTGATAGAGATCGATTATGATTGTGAGCTTATATTAGCAGTTTGCAAGAACATCTTTCAAATGCCTAATTGCGGGACATGCGCCAGATAGCTGTCGTGCAGCTCCTTCTTGTCGATATGATTATAGATATCTATGGCCTCGCCTCGCGTATCTCCCCGGAGTTCTTTAACGAAATCCCTCGGCATGCCTGCTCGGAGCAGGTGAGTCACAAACCAATGCCGGCAGCAATGAGGTGTAAACCGATCTTCCAGCCTTTCGGCCTGAGGATTATGGAGGCCAACACGTTCTGCATGTTTCAGGGTCAGCTCCTCTACGGTTCTCTTTGTGATCCTCGTCCCAATTTTTGATAGGAAGAGTGCTGGATCCTCTGCGCCCGACCTCTTCTTTCTCGCGATAAGCCATCTCTCCAAAACTGCAATTGCCTCATTATCCAGGAATAGAATGCGATTGGAGCGTTTCTTCTTGATCTTGAGTGTAACCTCTCCCTTATTAAGATCGACATCGCTCACATCCAGGCTGGTTAATTCGCCTACGCGCATCCCTGTCTTAAAGAGCAACACCAGGATACACCGATCGCGGGTGTCCAGAATGGAGTTGACTAGTCTAGAAGCATCTTCGACACTGATTAGCTTTCGGATCTCTGAGTCATTGTCATGCTTATATCTTCGGAGGTAATATTTTCGGAACGGCAAGATGGGGTTGTATTCCACGAGTCCATCTATTATCAAGAATTCATAAAAGGCACTCAGGCATGAGTAAATTCTGTCGATGGTCTTGAACTTCAAACCTCTGGTCTTGAGATGAGCCAAAAAAGCCCGCAGATCGTCTCTATCCGCATTTAGTGGATCCTTACCGCGAGATTCCAGAAAGGCGCAGTACTCCTTGGCTCTATAGATGTAATCCATAGTAGAGACCATGCCTCGAAGGCTACAATCCTCGTGGAACCTCAGAATAAGATCACTGACAGTACTAGCGGCTGAGGCATTGGTACTGGCTTTGGATACAGCCATCACTTTATCCATCTCCAGCCATTGGCAGTCTCTTCGATCAGGCCAAAGCGTCTGAGCGATTCAAGCTGATTGTTGACGAGCTTGACAGCCTCAGTCTCGCTGGGATGGATGGCCAGTTCCTGCAATATCGAATAGCCATCCAGAGGTTTACCTTGCTTCAAAATATTGATGAGCTCAAGGTCATGGTGCCTGGTTCCCTCGCCCATTTCGACTTCATGGAAACTAGCATAACGGGCTTTGTAGACATCGGCTTCGAGCTTCTCCAGCAGAAGGGTCTTGAGCTTCAATTCGCTGCGAAGCTTCTGGGCTTCTTCTTTGACTTCAGCAAGCTCCCTCACCATCTCGGACCTGGGTGTCTCATCTTTTGCCGCGCGGAATGCTTCTACTGACTCAAAAACAAACTTCGATAATGGAATTCCTGCCTTCTTTGCTTCTTCTTCCCATTCGCGTTTTGCCGCCCCTGATGGGAGGTAAACATCTACATATCTAGCCTTTAGCCCAGGAGCAACCATAACAAGCACCTGCTAGCTAATAGGGCGTCCAAGTATTTAAATCTTACCGGTATTAAGCACTACGTTGCTTGCTGCGGGGTGCATCGCTGCAATTTGACTTTAAATTTTTTTGAAAAGGTTTGAGAAATTTTATAAAATGTTATGCCGAACGCATCCTTAAAATCAGATAACTGAGCAGCGAAGGTCAAGTTTAGTGAAAATAATTATGTGGAGTCCTGAGAGGAATAAAGGATAAGGTGGCCTTTGTGCCAGCGCAGGCGTTCTTACGCGGACGGCGGCGGCAGCAGCACCATGAGGCTGAACCTCTCCGTCTCCGATAAGGACAAGATCTATGAGGGCATATTATGAGGGCATATCAAGGCTTGCATTTGCCGTTAAATCAAATGGCAAAGTAAAAAATTTTGGGACTTCACAGTCCTGTTGCGCTTGCCAGGTCCCGGCTCTTGCCCAGATCGCCGTTGCCCTCTACTAGGACTACTGTGCTCTTATTTCTCCACAAATACAGATAGCGCAAGGTTTGCCCGTTGACCCTCTTTCTGATCTCAGTTGCATTGTGACCATTGATAAAGGCTGAAGCGAATCTGTCCACTCCAACAAAGGGCGGCTTTTGAAATTCTGGATTCGACTTGTAATTGGAGATCGCAGCATCTGCGTGCTCCTCATCCTGTAATTGGATCAAGGTAACCTTGGCGTCGTAGGCCTCTCCTGGCTTGCCCCACTGATATATTCCCACAGTGACAGCAGCGGGCCCAATGTCGTCTGCACCATAGAAATCTGAGATATATTCGGTCATGTTCACATGCGGATCCATCTCTGGAAGGACTGCAAGCAGCTTGAAGCCCTCTGGCAGCATCTCTTTAGGAACTGTCAGATTCGCAGCCGAGGTGCCCGAAATATCCTCAGCCAGACAGATAATGGAAGATGCGAGCATCGCGCATATGAATGAAATGTAAATTATGCTCTTCGATCTCATGATAGCTCCTATTCGTTTCCATGTCCATAAGCTTTTTGAGCCGAAGTCAAGTTACCAAGTAGAGACGGTCCCCTTGTGCCGACGTTATGGACTCTACAAGCTGAAATGGACTCTTAAGTCAAACAGATCATCCTTTGATCTGCCTCAGAGGCATGATCATTGGCCGATCAGATAAGTTTCGCACCGCTGCCTCTACCCTGTAGACGGAGGCTATGTTCTCTGCAGTGATCACCGAGGTCGGATCACCTGCGGCAACTATCCTTCCTCTTTTCATCATGATGATGCGGTCCGAGTAGGTTGAGGCCAGATTAAGATCATGCAAAGCCATGATGGCGGTGATCTCTCTTTTTTTTACTACGTCTCTGATTATATTCATGACGTCCAGCTGATGCCAGATGTCCAGGTTGCTGGTTGGCTCGTCAAGGAGCATCACCTCAGCCTCCTGAACAAGTGCACGGGCTATCAGCACCTTCTGCTGCTGGCCCCCGGACAGCTCATTGAAGTTGCTCATTGCGAGCCGCTCGATGTTAAGAAGCCGTAAAACATCCCAAACCTTCTCCTCGTCACCCTCGCTCCCCAGCCACCCGATGTGGGGCCTCCTTCCCATGAGGATGGTATCGAAGACGTTTGTGGGAAAGATGCGAACTGAGCTTTG
>MVRL01000180.1 GCA_002067705.1 Methanosaeta sp. PtaU1.Bin112 | reverse complement strand
CCCTCGATTCTCACCATCTCACCCTCGGAGTGCACCACCACTCCCGAGTGCACCTTTTGCATCATGCAGTGCTCGGGCAGAAACCGCACCGTCTCCCCGACCTCCGGCCTTCGGCCACGGCTGACAGTCCCCTCAAAGGCAGTCACCAGACAGATGCCGATGTCCTCGGGAGCGGGAAGGCCTTGCAGCAGATGCACCGGCCCGACCAGGTGCACGGTGACTATCCCCTGTCTGCTCTTGAGAACCCTGGCAAAATGAGTGATCGGGCAGCCCAAAGGCCGGTATCGGAAGATGTCGCCCTCTTTCAGCCGTGCTTCCGGATTGAAGGGGTGCAGATCCTCCCGGCAGGAGGGCTCTCCAACCAGCGGAGCCAGGGCAAAGTCCGCCCTCAGCCCGTCCAGAACGCCGATGATCTCCTCGCTCTTCTCAGAGCTGGCCAGCAGCGCAGCGATCTCCTCGGACCGGCCCCGGAATCTCTCCTGCCTGAGAATGGGGCACCTCTCCAGCCCTGCCACGTCCACAAGCTTTGCAGCAAACTCCCGGCAGCTGCCAAGGCCGCACTCACCGCAGTTGTATCCCGGCAGAAGCTTCTCGATCTGCTTCATCCTTTATTCCTCGCCCTCTCTTCCTGGCTCTTTCTTCCTCACTCGCCGGTGTACTCCATGAATCCGTCCAGGTGGCGCAGCACTCCCCGGTGATGCTCCCTGGCGATGCGAAGCTCCCCGGTGCAGAGAGTGCAGATTGCCAGAGGCGGATTGTGCCGCAGGACCATCTCTCCATCGATATCCGGCCAGCCGGCCATGAGCTGGGCCAGCTCTGCCGAGCCCTTGCCCGACAACCCGTTGGCTTCGATGATCCGGCACCCGGGATTGGCCTCTAAAATTCGTTCCCGGAAGACCTCCCTCTCCGCCTGAGAGACCAGGTCTCCCTTGGTCATGACTGCAGCATCGGCAGTGGTGAGCAGCGGCCCGACCTTTAGCGGGCTGTTGGGGCCGGTTGTGACATCGATCACGCAGATAGCCAGAGCCCTGTCCGGATAGGGAGCGCAGCGCAGGCAGAGCCCGGCGGTCTCATTGAGCATGATGTCCGCCCCCTGGGCTATAGCCCACTCCAGCATCTCGTCAAAATTGTAGATGGCATAGTGGTCCGGACACATGTCCTTGGCCAGGCCCACAGCCACCGGCACATCGAGGCGCTTGAACCGGGCGTCATCCTCAGTCCACATGCAGTCGATCTTGACCAGAGCCGGATGATGCCCGGCCCTGAGAAGGTCTTTAACGGCATGCATGAGAACCGAAGTCTTGCCAGAGCCAGGCGTTCCGGCAACCACCACCATCTTCAAGCTACTACCTCGCCCTGGCGGATGGTCTCACGGAGCGCAGTCAGCCAGCCGTCCAGCCTCTCTACATCCCGGAAGACCTTCTGCTCATCTTCGTTGGTGCTGATCACCTTGGTCATGCCGCCGTTCTTCATCACAATGCGGCGGGAGGCCATGAGGGCCAGCATGGGATCATGAGTTACCACTACTACGATCTTCCCTTCTCCTGCCAGAAGGCGTAGAGCCTCCTGCTTCTTAATCCCGGCGTTTTCGATCTCGTCGATGAGTACTATTGGCGAGTCGCTGATGACCGCGATATCAGCAACCATCAGAGCCCTCGATTGGCCGCCGCTGAGGATGGTCAGCTGAAAGGCGGGATTTACCGGCTCTCCGGTCAGGGTGTTGGCCAGAGCTATGACCCGTTCGGCAAGACGCGGGTCCTTTCCCCTCGATTTAGCATGCATCCGCAGAAACTCGCCCACAGTCATGTCCGCCAGAAAGTGCATATTCTGGGAGAGCTGGGCCACCAGCTTCTTTCTGGGATTGCTGCGCAGCTCTGCCGCGGGCGGCTGGTTGTTAATGAATATTCTCCTGCCGGATGGGGTGTCTGCAAAGGCGAATTGCTCAATGTCGGCGATAAGAGTGCTCTTGCCTGAGCCGGTGGGACCTACTATTCCTATTATCTCGCCGGGTGCGATATCGATTTCGGATACGCTGTCGGGATGGCCTTCCTTGTCCACGCCGCCTTTGATTGTGAGCGTCAGGGGTACGATCTCTGAATTGATCTCCATCATCATCATCTTTTGCTCTCCAGAAATGACACAGCTTGCTCCCAGTGGGAGACAGTGGTCTGCGGCTTGAGCATCTTCAGGGTGTGATCCTCTTTCATCCGGGAGATGCCGCCTCCAGTGATATTGAGAAGGATTGTATCTTCAGGCAGGACGCTGCCTTCTGCGATTGCCTGCTCCAGTGCCGCGACAGCTATTGCCGGAGCATTGAGAATGTCTATCTCCTCAGACTGCTCAAAGAGCTTCTTGGCGGCGGCAGCCTGCGGATTCGTTATCCCGTAGACCTCGCCGCCGGTATCCAGCAGCGCGTCCTTGACTCCACCCGGCATCCCGTAGGGTGGCTTGCGGTTATAGAGAACATCATCGAACATATCATTGCTGACGGGCTCGGGCTCTTTTCCCTTCCAGGAATAGTAGATGGGCGCATTGGGAAGATTCTGGGCCAGGTGTAGCCTGGAAAGGACAGAGCCGAACCGGCCATCCGCCCTGAGACGGAGGGACGCCTCCCAGGCGGCTATGCCACCAGTGCCGCTTCCTACTGCCTGGAAGTAATGCCTGGGTATCCGGCCCAGCGTGAGTGCAGCATCTAGCATCACGGTGCCCATTCCGTCCCGCCTGGCAATGTTTCTCGCTCCACCCTCCGGAGCAAAGCCGGGCTGGGACTGCACCTTTTCCGCTATTGAAATTGCATCGTAGTAATCGCCACGCACCGCTATCAGCGTCACCGGGCCGGTGTCTCGGTGAGCGGAACTGCTTTGCTCTCCGCCTGCAGGCGCAGCCGTCCACATCCTGTCCAGAGCTTTTTCCGGCACGAAAAGGACCACAGGCTGGCAGGTGATCAGGGATATGTGGGCAAAGGCGCGAGCGGTATTGCCGGCAGAAGCCACTACCAGCGTGGGATTGTCGCCTCGCTCCTTCAGCCTCTGCATGGTGGGCGCGGCCTCCAGATCCTTGAAGCTGCAAGTGGGCATCTTCGCGCCCCGCTCCGGCCAGTGGCCACTATAGCTGATGTATAGGTTTTCCAGTCCCAGCTCTCTGGCCAGTCCAAGGCTCCTGTAGGTCACAGGCGCGCCCTCTGCCTCTGCGATGATTCCCTGGACCGGAAGCCAGTCCAAAAAGCGCCAGATGCCTGGCAGGCTCTTGGGCTGGATCTGCCTGGCCAGGTAATCGGCGCGCAGGAGCGAGCTGTCATGGGGGCAGCTCAAGGAATAAACAGGTTGCACTGATCCGTCGCTCACACATCGAAGCCAATATTCGCCCATAGAGGAAACTTCTCCAAATGGAGAATATAACGTTTTCTATTTTGTGACAAAAAACATCCTAATTGTGAAAATAGGTGGTTGGAAGAGTACTATTAGCATAAATGCCGACCATGCAGGATATTAACCTTTTGCCGAAAGGGCAATCCTTGTACCCAAAAGTAGAAATATTTGCTCTGCATTGTCCAATAGTATGCCAAATGTGGAACGGGTGATGAGGGCTGCCTTTCAGTCGGACGAGAGGCTGCGGGAGACCCTGAGAGAGGTCTTCAGGGAGCTGGGGCTTTCCGCCAGGGAGTTTTCCAAGCTGTCGGCAATTCCGCAGAGCACTCTATACAAGATTCTCTCCGGGCACAGAGACCCAAATATCACCACGCTCCGCCAGATTGTGAAGACGATTCGCGAGCTAGAAGGCTCGGAAGGCAACTTCATCGCCATAATTGCAGCTCGGCCGGTTCTGGATAAGATCAGCGAAAAGAAGATGAAGATCGGGGATAAGATGCTCACCTTGCGGGAGTACTCGGCCACCACCATTGAGGAGGCCATCATCGCTGCCATAAGAGCGGAGAGAGATGGCGCCTCGGCTCTGGTCTGCGCCCCCATCGTCAGCCCAACGGTAGAGAGATTGCTCTCCATTCCCGTGGCAACTATTATTCCCAGAGAAAGCGTCATCCGGGCCATTGAGGTTGCAGCCAGAAAGATAGAATGAGGAAAAGTACGAAGAATGGTTATGAGGATCGGCATGACAATTGGATCTGCAGCTACCAGGATACTGGTCTTATCATTGGCATTATCATTAGCATTATCATTGGCATTATGTCTCTTCCTGGCGCCCGCCAGCAGCCAGAGCACTCCTCCTCAATATCAGAGCGTTAGCGGCGAATTCGCCCAGAAATGGATAAAGGATTTTAAAGAAGAGAAAGCCATATCATCTCCTGAAGCGGAAGAAAACCCGAAATCAAATGAAGATGATAAGAACGGCAGCGACTTATGGAACTGGGGCAATGCCCCTCGAGGCAGCAGGATCGTCGATGGCAATCTTATAACCGATCCTAATTATCTCAGGCCGCTCTTGAATCTGTCCAGCGACTGGCTGGGAGAGACTTACACCGATCCTGCAACCGGCCTTCCTATGCAGACCTACTCAGATCCTTTGACCGGCAAGAAGATCTATGTCTTCCTCAATCCCACCAATTCGAAGCCCTTCTTCAGATATTCTACATATCCTGACCCCAAGACCGGAAATCTGGTCTACTCCTACATCGACCCGATGACCGGAAAGGAGATAAATGCCAGCTCTGCACCCATCGATCTCATAAATCTCCTGGTAGGAAAGATTGCCGGCCAAACTGCTTACAGCCAGAATGAGCCCTGGACGAGGCTATAATCGTCTGCGAAAGGCTTTTATCTCTTTTAGGCTTTCCTTCTCCTGCGGGGTTAGTATGAAGACTTTGTTGGCGGCATTGGTGCTGGTAGTATGTCTAATATGTCTAATGGCCTCGGATTGTTATGCGGATGATACAGGCCGTTTCCAGAGTGTTGGCGGTGATTACGGCAGAAAGCTGATCAGCACCATCAAATCCAGCGATGCGGAGCCAGCGGCAGCAAGCGGCACTAATGGCAGCCTGTGGAGCTGGGGAAGCTCACCCAAGGGCAGTCTCGTTATCGACGGCAACCTGGTCGGCGATCCTGCATATACAATGAAAAAGCTCAATGTTGTAAAGAACTGGCTGGGGGATACTTTCGTGGACCCATACGGCACTGCATCTCCCGCGTATACCTATACAGATCCAGTAACCGGCGAGTCGATTCCGACTTATGTGGACCCGACCAGTGGCCAGTCTTACTATACATATGTGGATTACAAGTCAGGAAAGACGGTTTATGTTTACTTTAATCCTGATACCGGAGTGCCGATCTATGCCAGCTATGCGCCTCTCTCCGGCCAAAGCGCCGAGCAAAAGCAATCCACATCCACTCTGCCGCCGATCTTCAGCTAGACACTCGAAAGGCTTTTATGGCTCTGGATTGATGGCATAGAGGTGGGGTTTGGTATGAAGACTGCGTTGGCAGTAATGATAGTATTGATAGCTTGTCTATTGGCGGCTGATTGCCATGCCCAGGATTCAAGCCGTTTCCAGAGCGTAGGCGGAGACTATGGCCGGAGTGTGATCGGCAGCCTCAAGGCCAATGAAACGGCACCGTCTTCCGATAGCAGCAATGACAACAGCAGTGGCAATAAAGGCCTGTGGGACTGGGGCGCTGCGCCCAAAGGAAGCCTGATCAAGGATGGAAAGCTGGTAGATGACCCGTTTACTACCTGGAAGGCCCTCAATTTATCGAGTGGCTGGATCGGTGAGGTTGAAACGGACCCATTCACGGGAAGATCCATTTATGCCTACAAGATTCCCAGCACCGGGGAGATGAAATATTTCTACATTGATCCTTACACAGGAGCGGCAGTATACGTAGACCGAGGAAGTTCCATCTCAAATTATGACAAAAATGCGAACTCAAACTACGTCCTGCCTCCTATCTTCCGCTAAAGCGCTCGCGGAAAACAAGCCGAGAGGCAGTCCGATTAATGGGAAAAAATACTGGAGAGTGAGTGATTGATGAAATATTTAGCAATATTTACCATATTTTTATGCATAGCGGGCCTGTGCATGGCCGCAGACTATACCGATCAGCAGAAGGCCGTAATGCAGGGCCTGCGCCTGTCCTACCAGCTTGGCGAGGCGCATCAAAAGTACGTGTCTGGAGGAGACGCCACAACCCTCAACTCCATAATCGACCAGTGGAACTCCTGGGTACAGTCCAACTTCGGCCCGGACCCCAACCTGCTCATGGCGAAGGTGACCGGTCCAGCGGATCTCAGCAAGCCGTACGTATCAGCCAATAATACGACCGCTGGAATAGTCCATAAAATCGATGGCAACCGATGGCAAAACAAGACGTATACGACAAATGACGCCAATCTGTTGCCGCAGAGTGCATTGGATTCATGGAGAAAAAGTAATCCGGGAATGGGCGATGGATATTTGAGCGGGGTTTAATCCCTTCTCAAGCTCGTCGTTTATCAATTTTAATAGCATCCGAATCTTATCGGCCCACTATTGCAGTGCAGCGATAAGCCTGTTTTCGTGGGCCTGTTATCTTATTCATATTTCAGCATTCTTCCGACGAACTGTTCATCAAATATCCTGCAAAAGCCCCTGTCCAGAGAACCACGGGATAAACAATCATTCTCTCCTCTCCGCCTCTGCCGAAGAGCAGGAATGGAGAGGACTGGCCCATTGAGAATACAGATATGAGCACTATGAGGGCAAATGCACCTATGGCAACGGAAAAGTATGCGAAGGGCTTCTTCAGAAATCCATAAGCGGCGATGGCAGAGAGAGGAGCGGTCACAAACCAGGTTAAGGCGACCAATCCATGGATGACCCCCGTGTCGCCGGGAAAGACTCCCACCCCCATAGCTGCCAGCCCGGATATGGCCAGCAAGGTAATGAAAAGGCGCTTCTTGCAGACCTGGCGGATTAACAAGACACTGCCGATGATCAGCAGTCCGAAGAGGAAGGTTGTCAGGTTGAAGAGCATGGCAGAAGGCTGGACCAGGGTTACGTTCGGCGGAACGGTTGAGGCCAGATCGCTCAGGTCGTTGGCTCTGCTGCTGTAGCCGGGAAAGAGAGTCTCGGCAGCCAGAACAGTCATGAACCATTGAAGAGCTGCAAAGAAGATCATTGCTCCCGCGAGCTTTGTTGAGTTGGATTTTGCTATCATCAGCCTTTCCCTCTGGTCGTTCCTCTAGAAAACATTTTCTGAATGCTGCACAGTTTTTATATACTATCCGGTAGCATAATATGTTGAAGAATATTGAAGATTCATCTGGAACCGCAATGCAGTGGCAGTTGAATTTCAGGAGCCAAAGGCTGCATCAGATTGAATGGATCCACTCCGGAGAAGAAGATGGACAGCTTTTCTACGCTTATTGGTGGAATAGCCGGTGACGGCATAAATGAGGCGGGCCTTACTGCGGCTCGTCTCTTTAGCCGCCTCGGCTATCATATCTACATGTATTACGATTATCCCTCTCTCATCAGGGGAGGACATAATTTCTCTCTGGTCAGAGCGAGCAAAGAAAAGATCGCCTCTCACACCGACCGAATCGATGTCCTGATTGCTTTAAACCAGGAAACCCTGGACAAGCACCTAGGCCGTTTAAAGGACAGCTCCTTTGTGATTTACGATGCAGATAAGGTAAAGATCGATGATAAGAAGAATCGAGGTTGCGGCCTGGCCATCACCACCATCCTGAAGGAGGCGAAAGCTCCGGCAGTCTTGAAGAACAGCTGCATAATAGGCGGATACTGCAAGGTGGTGGGGATAGACTGGTCCGTGTTGGAAGAGGTCCTGAGAAAGCACATACCGAAGATGCTGGATTTAAATATGGAAGTGGCCCGGCAGGGTTACGACCAGGCGGTGCAGTTCTGCCGCATGGGCAGCGGCGCTGATCAGGCTGATCGCTGCCGGCAGGATGATGGCAGTGATGATAAATCCGGAAATGAGACTGACAGAAAGCCTCTTCCGATCATAACCGGCAACCAGGCCATAGCCCTTGGTCTCATCAAAGCAGGTCTGGGAGCTTACGTCGCCTATCCCATGACCCCCTCCTCCAGCATCCTCGATTTCATGGCCCGCTATGCCCAAAATTTCGGCCTCAAGGTGATGCATCCTGAGAGCGAGATCGCAGTCATTCTCATGGCCCAGGGATTTGCCTATGCAGGGGTCAGGGCAGCGGTAGGGACTTCAGGCGGCGGATTCTGCCTCATGACCGAGGGGCTCAGCCTGGCAGGAATGGCAGAGATGCCGGTGGTGGTGGTCAATGCCCAGAGAACCGGACCTTCTACGGGTCTCCCCACCTATACGGCTCAGGGCGATCTGCATTTCGTCCTCAATGCCGGTCAGGGCGAATTTCCGAGGCTTCTGGTTGCGCCTGGAGACGCAGAGGAGGCATACTGCTGGTCCAGCGAAGCTATGAATTTAGCCTGGAGGTTTCAGGTGCCAGCATTCATCCTCACCGATAAGACGCTCAGCGAGAGCCAGTACAGCTTTGATATCGATCTCGACCTCAATCTCGACCTCAATATCGATCTTGCAGTCCGGCCTGCTTTTCGCCCTTCGGTAGAGGGAAAAGAAGAAGCTCATCATTCTCCTTTGCTCTGGGATGGGCAGGGGGAGTACAAGCGATACCGCTACACAGAGACAGGCGTTTCGCCTCTTGCTTTTCCGCCTTTGCATGGGCAGGTGATAAAGGCGAACAGCTATACTCACGATGAAAAAGGCATAACCACTGAGGACCCCAGGATCACCAGGGAGAGCAGCGAGAAGCGCCAGAGAAAGGGACAGGCAATGGCCGAATATCTGGAGGGATTCGAGACGGTGAAGGTTCTGGGAGATAAGAGGAGCAAGACCGCCCTTCTCTGCTGGGGTTCAAATAAAGGTGTCTGCCATGAAGCAGCCAGTAAAATGGGACTGCGAGCAATTTCGGTGATCGTTCTCTCGCCATTCCCTGAGAAGAGGCTGAAGGATGCCCTGGCGGGAGTGGATCGGCTCATTGCCGTGGAGTGCAACAGTACCGGCCAGCTGGCAAGGCTTGCCGGCTCTTACGGCATAATGGTCCAGGACAGGATTCTGAAGTATGACGGCAGGCCGTTTTCAGTGGAAGAGCTTCTGGAAGAGCTGGGGAGGACTCTGGCATGAATCCCAAAGAGCTGGCAACTGCATCTCAGGTCACCTGGTGCCCGGGATGCGGCAACTTTTCCATCATGAGCGCCATAAGAGCGGTTCTGGCAGAGCTTGCCGGCAAAGGCCTTCCCTTAGAGAACGTCGTGCTGGTCTCGGGCATCGGCTGCCATGCCAAGATTGTGGACTACATGAATGTAAACAGCTTCTATTCCATTCACGGCAGAACGATTCCCGTTGCTTCGGCCATAAAGATTGCCAATCCGGACCTTACTGTGATCTGCTTTTCCGGGGATGGTGACAGCCTGGCTGAGGGGCTAGATCATCTTATCTTCGCAGCCAAGCGAAATATCGACATCACAATGATATTGCATGACAACCGCGTCTATGGCCTGACCACAGGCCAGTTCACACCAACATCTCCTCAGGGCTTTGCAGGCAAGTCCACGCCCGAGGGAGCAGTAGAGCATCCCATGAACCCTCTTGATCTTATGCTGGTGAGCGGAGCCACTTACATTGCTCGGGGATACACCCACGGCATCGAGCAGCTTCAGACGCTCTTTCGGGAGGCCATACTGCACAGGGGCTTTTCGTTTGTGGATGTTCTGCAGGTCTGCGTCTCCTACAATAATCTGTATGATAGCTACAACAAATGGACCTATGCCGTTCAGGGCAATAACACCTCTGATTTCGATGAGGCGCAAAAGATCATCCGCTCCTGGAATTACGATCGCTCAGATGCACCCATTCCTCTGGGCAAGTTCTACCAGATCGACAAAGAGCGTTTTGATCAGTCATTTAAGTCACTTGGGCAATATCAGCCAGATTATGCGCAAAGAGAGCGCAGGATAAAAGATCTGCTTGAAAATTTCATCTAGAAGGTGCTAAGAATGGACAAGTATGTTTGCAATATTTGCGGATACATCTATGATCCGGAGAAGGGCGACTCCACCTCAGGTATCCCTGCTGGGACGGCTTTTGAAGATCTTCCCGATGATTGGATCTGTCCGGAATGCGGCGTGGGAAAAGAGCAATTTAAGAAGGCGACTTGATAAGGAGATCCGAGAGAGCAATCTGAGAGGACAAATTGAAAAGGTCAAAGTAAGGAAAGTTTTGTATTCGAGGTTCATAGCATGCTCAGCAAGAAGATGAATGATGCTCTAAACAATCAGGCGAATAGAGAATTGTACTCCGCATATCTCTATCTCTCAATGTCATATTATTTTGAGTCGATTAAAATGCGTGGTTTTGCCCATTGGATGAGGTTGCAAGCGGGCGAAGAGCTGGTCCATACCATGAAGATGCTCGATTATACAGCCGGAAAAGGAGGCCGAGCAGAGATGCTGGCCGTGGAGGCTCCGAAGTTCTCCTGGGACTCGCCCCAGCAGGCTTTCCAGCATGTCTGGGATCATGAGCGGGCCGTTACCGGGCTCATAAAAGCGCTGGTGAAGGTGGCAGAGGAGGAGTCTGACGAGGGGACGGCAGAGTTTTTGCAATGGTATGTCAAAGAACAGGTGGAAGAAGAGGAGTCCTCGGATAACGTTCTGAACAAAGTGAAAGCGGCAGGAGATGACAGGAGCGCTCTGGAGGCTGCAGACAGGCTTCTCGGAGAGCGGGCCTTCAAGTTCCCAAGGGGATTTGAGATATTTCCCTAGCAACAGACGCTGCCCTGGTCATTTCTTTTTTCTGGCAGCTAATCAGAAAAGAGCCAAATAGATCCAATCTATAACTTTCTTTATGCCTAAGGCAAGCCTCAGGGAGAATGAAATGAACTCGAACAGCTTCTGGGATTTAAATATACTTGGGACAATTAAATCAATGGCGATGATTCGGTCTACGAGGGCCGGAGCATCATTGAGGTTGCAAGGATGAATGGCAAAATGCAGCTTTGCAGAGTGCAAACACATCTCTTCATCCGCAACGGCCGCGTCTATGCTCTTGATGTGGCCGGGATGAGAGTTCATGATCTATCTTCGGCTGAAGCTGCCATTCTCTCAATGAGCGATGATGCATTCTCAGCCATCACCTCCTATCCCGAGAACGATCAGCAAACAGCAAAAGCAATAGGCGATCTGCAGGAAAGGGGCCTGCTCAGAGAAGAAAGAGATATGATCTCTCCCAGGTTCGTGAGAGCCGATCTGGCTTTGAGCAACCTGATGGTCAACCTCTCGGAGGTATGCAACCTCTCCTGCCGCTATTGCCTGGCCCAGCAGGGCTCATACGGCCGAGAAGGGGGCAGGATGTCTGAGCAGACCGCTTGCGAGAGCATTGACTTTTTGATTCGTCAGTCAAAGGAGAAGGAGATCACCGTCTCCTTCTTTGGTGGCGAGCCGCTGCTGAACTTGCAAGCCATCAAGGCGATCATAAAATACTCACGGGAAATGGAAAAGAACTCCGGCAGGAAAATCATTCATCATTTGACCACAAACGGCACTCTATTTGATGAACAGACAATCTCATTTCTGAAGGAGAGCGGATGCAAGGTGACCGTAAGCCTGGATGGCTGCCAGGAGAACCATGATCGGATGAGGGTGTTTCCTGATGGGAGGGGCTCCTTTGATCTCATCTGCCGCTGGCTTTTACGTCTTCAGGATGGATACCAGGAAAATGTCCAGTTTGAGAGCACCCTTCACTCAGAAACCTGCGACTTTGCTGAGACTGCCAGGTTCCTGAAAAGATTCCGGGCAGGTCGCATCTACATTCATCATGCCCGGGGCTTTGTGAAGGAATTTCGTCTTGACGATGCTTCTTTAAGCATAATGAAGAGAGCATACTCGGAGTTTGCCAGCTACATTTTAGAAGATGCCATAGAGAATGGCTCGACAATCCTTTCTGCCTTCTCGCATTTTATCTCCACCCTTGCCTCCGGAAAGCGGGCCCGAGGATATTGTGCTGCCGGAATAAACCTGCTGAGCGTCTCCAAAGAAGGAAGGGTCTATCCCTGTCCAGGTTTTGTGGGAAGGGAGGATTACGCTCTGGGAGACATCCGGCAGGGAATTGATCCCGATAAAATGGCCCGTCTGCAGGAGCGCCTTGCAGATGTGGATAACATTCCCACCTGCCGGTCCTGCTGGGCTCGCTACCTATGCGCAGGAGGCTGCATCGCCGAGTCGGCGGCCATCAATGGCAGCCCCTGGCAGCCAGATCGTTATAGCTGCGATCTAAACAGACATATCGCAGAGCTTTCCATATGGATCTACGCGGAACTATTGCGCCAAAGACCGGACTTCTTTCTCAGCTTGCAGCCGATTCCCGAGGATATCCAAAGGCTTATGGCCTCCTGACGGCCTACTGAAGGTCTATTAGGAAGGTCTATGTCCAGTCAAGGGACAAGAGCTTTGCCTGGCGGTCAAAATAGGGGGGAGTCTTATCGATGAACCCGCCAGTCTTTGAGAGGAAATAGCCGTCCATAGGGGTGTAGATGGCTGAGGCTAGACCATCCCTGCTGATCTCTTTGTCTTGGTCACAGCTTCCCTCTTTTCTGTGATCACTGCGGTCCAGCACTCTCATCAGGTTATGGGCATCGATCTGGTGGTCAATCTCCCAGATATCTTCCAGAGAGAGCCTGGGTGTGAGCCGGGAGCGGAAAGCCTGAGACCGCAGATGCAGGCTGTCGAAGAGCTCCCATCCATCGTTGATCCCATAATGCATTCGATCGTTCCAGATCTTCGATCCAGGGTAGAGCTGGTACCAGCCTACGACGGCGAGGCCGCCATACCTGGATACCATGCGATCGGCAAAAGCTACCGTCCTCAGGCAGTCCTCTTTAGTCTCCCAGGGAAAGCCAATGATGAAACCATAGCGGAAGTATGAGCTGAGGTCTCTGGACAGGGTGCCGAACCGTTCTGCCGAACCGGTGGTGATGCCTTTTCCGATTCTCCGCAGGCCCTCATCGTAACCGCTTTCGATGCCGATGACTATGAAATCAAGGGCGATCTTCCGGCAGTGTTTCAGTATATCCGGATCGGCCATCTCATTGATGCGCCCCTCAAAGGCGATTCTGGTCTCTGCCAGGTCCATCTCCTCCAGTCCGGAAAAGATTGCCTGAGCCCGTTTCGAATCGGCAACGAAGGTGGCATCGACAAAGTGGATCGCTTTGCGGTTCCCGTAGAGCTTGCTTGTGAAGCTGGATGCATGCTCGACTCTCTTCAGGACCGATTCCGGGCTCAAAGCCCGCCAGGATCTGCGAAAAGGAAGGCTACAGAAGCTGCAGTCGAAGAGGCAGCCTCTTGAGGTTTCCAATGTCAGTTTTCCGTAAAGGCCGGACGGCAGGAGGTCGAAGGCAGGAAGGGGCAAATTCTCCATCTCCTGAGCGGTCATTAGCCGACGATCTTTATTTCTCAGCACGGCTTCGCCCTGGCGACGGGAGAGTCCATCGATTCCGGCCAGATCGGCTCCTTTTTGGAGCGCGACCAGAAGTTCGGGGAGGGTCTTTTCTCCCTCGCCTCGCACAGCGTAGTCTGCTTTGGATGACTGCAGGATGTATCTGTCGGCGATTGTTGGATGGATGCCCCCGGCAATTACAGGCAGGCAAGGGTCCTTCTCCTTAATCCGTTCAATCATGATTTTTGCCAGGAACCATTCAAAGCTCGTGGCAGAGATGCCGATTACATCGACACCGTTGATGCTCTTTTCCAGTGCAGGAAAGCGAAGAGCGTGCAGGTGATCGCCATCGCCTTTTCCATGCAGCTGCAGTTCCCTGGGCCAAAAGTCGCTCGTTGCCGGATCCAGTACACGAACATCATGCTCCTCACGAATGGTTGATGCCAGCTGATAGAGAGCAAGAGATGGACGGGAGCCAATCTTGCATGACTTTATATCTATATATTTTATATCGTCGTGCAACTCAAAACGAGGCGAAACAGTAAGCAATACTTTCATGTTAATCAGGTCGGATCGATATATATCAATGATGTCTCCTTGTCCGGCAGCTCGAATCTCTGAAGATATCCTTTGGTCCTGGAAAGGCAGTAACCCCCCTCCTTCGTATATGCCGAATGGGCGATTTCGTCTGCGCAGCTTTCGCTATCATTGTGGCTTAAGACCCGCATCAGATTGCATTTGTCGATCTCATGCTCTATCTCCCGGAGATCATCCCCCGAGAGGTTTGGAGAGATCTTGGGACGGTATTCTTTGGTGCGGTGAGAGATGCCGTCAAACAGCTCAAGACCGTCATCGATTCCGAACATTTTCCTCTCATCCCAGAGCCGGGAGCCGGGAAACATATGAAACCAGCTGATGAATGCAAAACCGTCATATTCGGACACCAGCCGATTGGCGAAGGCAACGGTTTTCAGGCAGTCCTCTTTTGTTTCCCAGGGCAGGCCGGCGATAAATCCGTAGTGTAGCAGCAAGCCTGACCCTTTTGCCTGCTCGGCGCATTTGATAATGGTATCGACATGAATCCCCTTCTGAATCATCTTCAGGCCGCGTTCGTAGCCGCATTCCACTCCGAAGAAGAGATAGTCCAGGGGAAGATCTTTGCAGAGCGGCAGTATATTTGATCCCAGTATCTCATTCGCCCGCCCTTCAAAGGCCAGGCTCATCTCTCCCAGGTCGACCTCCCGAAGGCCCTTAAGGATCTTCTCAGATCTCTTCGGATCGGCGGTAAAGTTGTCATCCACCAGAGTGATCGATTTTTCCTGGCCGTAGAGCTTTCCCGAAAATGATGCCGCATGCTCGATTCTCTTTATAGCCCTTTCCGGGCTGATTCCTCTCCAGCTTCTGCTAAACGAGATGCTGCAAAAGGCGCATTTGTAATGGCAGCCCCTGGCCGTTTCGGCTGTGAGCTTGCCGTAAACGCCTGATGGCATAAGCTCCAGTGCCGGAAAGGGCATCTTCTCCAACTCCTCGGCAGTGAGCAGGAGCCGATCCCTGTTTCTCCTTACAGCGCCATCGATTTTATACGATAGTCCGTCAATTTCCCGGAGATCGCCGCCGTCTTCTATGGATGCGAGAAGCTCCGGCAGAGTCTTTTCCCCTTCACCTCTTGCCGCAAAATCAACATCTGACGACTCAAGGAGGTAACGGTCTGCAATTGTAGAGTGGATTCCACCCACAATTATCGGCAGATCATTATCCTGCTCTTTTATGCGGCCGATCATGGATTTTGCCAGGAACCAGTCAAAGCTGGTCGTGGAGATGCAGATGGCATCCATCCCAGCAATCCTCTTTTCCAGGTTGGCAAAGCGCAGCTCCTTCAGCATCTCCCCCTCCAGCATGTGCAAGTGTCCGCCGCCCGGCAGCGAGAAGTCGCTTAATGCTGGATCGAGAATCTCGACCTGGTGATTGGGCTGCAATACGGAAGCAAGCTGGTAGAGGGCCAGGGAAGGGCGCAGGTTTATTTTATAAAAATCAATGTCGGTTTTATATGACTCCATCTGGAAATCAAATCTGGGCGATGCCGTCAAGAGAACTTTCATGGCAGTCTTTTTCAAAAAAGATTTGGTAGCTTTATGCGGATTCTACATGCAGGGAGAGATGCAGCCGCTCTTTGAGGCCACCTTCTCCAGCTCACCAACCATCTTGGCGAAATCGGCCTTTTTAAAGGCAGCTTCCTGTTCAGGAGTAAGCTGTATGCCGGCCTTTGAAGCGCTCGCCTTCGGCTCCTTCAAAAAGCTCTGTCTGAAATCTCCGTCTGATATTACCTTTCCTACCAATCGCTCCATTTCTTCTTTGGACGCCATAAAAAAACCTCCTTGCACTCCGTAGGCCATTAAGCTATTTATTCATTTCGCTATTTAAACTTGATTAAACTGTTCAATTTATAGATGATATCCGGATTACTCGTTAGACAGACCTAAATATGAACAAGTCCAATCCTGCAATCACTCTAGCAATAATTAAATACTTGGAGAAGATTAAGAGATAAAGAGCATCTAAAGATAATATTTTAAATAGATCAGAGGGCATAGATGAATATTCTACTCACATCAGCTCCTGTATTTGATGTCGGCTCAGCCATCATCGAGCCGGATATCGGCTCCTGCCGAGCTGGGCTAGCACCATGCAATTCAATCTATTTGCTGGCATCAATAGCTCGCTCTGACCATCAGGTCTGTCTGCAAGACCCAGCGGAGAATTATTTTGAGATTAATGGGGAGAGGACGATCAAAGTCACTTCCATTGACCGTGAAGTTAGCCTGCAATTTCCTGCGATGGAGAGGAACCTAAAATATAAGGATGCAGTCTGCATTTCCGCCACCAGCTTCAACTGGTTTTTTGGCAGACTGATGGCAAAGAGAGTTCATGAATTGGATAGGGACCTTCCCATAATTGCGGGCGGAATTCATCCCACTCTGGCCGACCGACACATCTTAGAGACAACTGATGTAGACTACATTGTGCGAGGCGAGGGAGAGAGGACCTTTCCGGAGCTGCTCTCTTGCATTGAAAATGGACGAGCGCTTGATGGCGTGGATGGAATATCCTATCGAGAAAACAATAAGATCGTCATAAATCGAGATCGTCATCCGCTATCCCCGGAAGAGCTGGATTGCAATCCGCTTCCCGCTCTGGACCTCTTGCCATCGGGAATTTACAGCAAGATCTGCGTGGAGACCTCACGCGGCTGCCGCTTCAATTGTATCTTTTGCACTCTGGCATCCAGGGGAATGTGGAGAAGCTGCAGCCCCCAGGCTGCACTCAAGCGATTCGAGCATGCAATTGAATATGCGGGAAAATTGCGCCGGGGGAGAAAGAATCTATCCATAGTTGACGGAAATTTTGCCGGCAGCAGAAAGAGGTCTGAAGAGATTCTGCAAGGCCTCAAGGCCATGGACCTGGGGGATTTTCTCATCGACTTTGAGGCGAGAGTTGATGATCTGATCCGATCCGACATTCTGGACCTCTGCAAAGATCTTCCGCTGGATTTCATTCTCGCCGGAATTGAGTGCGGCTACCCGTCCGGCCTGCGGAGGATTCGAAAGGGAATAGACCTCAAAATGGTGGAAAAGTGCGCCGCCAAGGCCCGGGAAAAGAGCATTGCCATCTACTACAGTTTCATCCTGGGATTTCCCTGGGAGAGCCGGAATGAATGCCTTCAGACGGTGGAGTTTGCAGATAAGCTGGTCACAAAGTACGATGGATGGGCAATTATGAACTGGTTTCAGCAATTTCCTGGCTCCCGCCTATGGGACGAGCGGAGAGCATTCGGGATCGACGACAGTCTAGATATATTTGATACCATGCGAATGTTCCACAGAGATTATCGCTTGAAGATGTCTGCCCATTTGAAAGAAGAGGATTTTAAGGATATTGTGTTTGAATTAAGCAAATGCAATATGATGCAGGTCCTGTTAGGCGGCAGCAAGACGCCTGATGCAAGCGCACCGCCTATCCCGGATTCAGCCTGCCCGGACGGCTGCGGCTCTTCGCCAATGGGACGCATCATGTTTATGAATTATGCAGATGATGAGGCATACTTGAGGTATTTGGGTCGAGTTGACAGAGAGGTGTGATCTCATGGGTAAGATCATCGTTGCTCATTCCTTTCGAGGGGGAACAGGAAAGTCCAGTATAATCGCCAACCTGGCTGCTTGTCTTGCATGCCGGGGCCATCGGGTGTGTATCGTAGATACCGATGTTCAGTCTCCCGGGGTGCATGTATTCTTCGGTCTGAAAGCGGAGGATACGACACCATCCTTAAATGAGTACCTTTGGGGCAGATGCACCATTGAGGAGGCGGCAAGGGATGTCTCGGAGAGGCTTTCGGGCGTGAGCGGAGCCGGGGGGAGAGTATTCCTGGTCCCGTCCAGCATCGGCGTGAATGATATCACCAGGATTCTCAAGGAAGGGTATGAGGTCTCGGCATTAAGCGAGGGATTTTCTCGGATCATGCGCTCGCTTAATCTCGATTATCTGCTGATTGATACCCATCCGGGAATTGGAGAGGAGAGCCTGCTATCGCTCGCCATCTCCGATGTCCTGCTTATCATCATGCGGCCTGATTATCAAGATTATCAGGGAACTTCTGTCACCCTTGAGGTCTGCAGGAGGCTGGAGGTGCCCAGGCCATTGCTGGTTGTAAACAAGCTGCTGGCAGGCTATGATGCCAGACGAATCGCCCGAGAAGCGGAAAAGACATATCTCTGTGAAGTGGCGGCGGTTCTTCCCCAATCGGATGATTTGATGCGGCTGGAGAGCAAGAGCGTGATCTACACGAGCCAGAGGGACCATCCGATCTCCAGGGAGATTGACAAAATTGCAGACAGGATTGCTGCGGTTAGATGAAATTGGATGAGATCTGATACAGGTGGCGCAGCAGAGCGGGAAGGATTATGGTCTGACCTGGAGAGCAAGCTGGAGGGAGAGCATCCGCCGGGTCAAGACCTCTGGGCCGGGTTAAGGGACAGAATCGACCTTTCACGGACCAGGCCCAGGGTTATAGATAAAGTTGAGATCAAGGAGCAGGAATTCTGCAGTGTGAAGTGTTACGTCATAAGGAACACTTTGAAGGATACCTACATCCGGCTGGATGAAAAGGGATTCTATCTCTGGAAGCTTATGGATGGAAAGCACTCCCTGACGGATATCATTATGGGCTGCATGCTGAAGTTCGGCTCTCCTCCCATCAATCAGCTCTTTGATTTATTGGCCACGCTGGAAAGCAACTCCTTTCTGGTCAAAAACGAGTCCGACCTGTATGGGTTGATCTATGAGCGCACCGAGGCCAAAAGCGTAGCTCATCGTTCTGCCCGCCTCTTCCAAAGGCTCTCTCAGGGGGAGATCAGCATCGATGCGGATGGATATTTTGATTGGCTCTACCGGAACGGCGGCTGGATAATCTTTTCTGCGCCCTCTCTGGCGATTCTGGCGGCCCTTTCCGCGGTCGGTTCCGTCCTGTTTCTCCAGCAATTCCTGCATGCCGGAGATGTGCTGGCAAGCTACAGCGGCGGTGCATTTCTGGGAGTTATCGGCCTTTTTTTACTCAACTATGCCCTTGCCATCTTTCACGAACACGGCCACGGTCTGGCGGTCAAGGCTTTTGGCAGGAAGGTCATAAAGGGAGGATTCCTGCTCTATTTTGGAACTCCGTGCTTCTTTGTGGATACGACTGACATGTGGCTGGGCACAAAGAATCAGAGAATTGCAGTGAGCTGGGCCGGGCCTTTTGTGACGATGATTATCGCATCGATCTGCTCCATTGCCATGGCCCTCGTTCCTTCGTCCGGGTTTGTTCCTCTGCTCTTCATGATCTCGGTGCTGGGAATGTTCAGCATGCTGATGAATCTCAACCCTCTCCTGGAATGGGATGGATACTACATTCTCATGAACTATCTTGAGATGCCGGGCTTGCGGGCAAGGTCTCTGGCGTTTATCAAGGGAGAGCTTTGGCAGAGGCTGCGGGCGGGCCGAAACAGTTCAATCAGCTTCAGCCACGAGGAGAAGATCTTTGTGGTCTTCGGCATGATGTCTGCCCTCTGGTCGATCATATTCATCAGCATGGTTCCATCTCTCTGGGCCCATGCCATCTATCCGGCCTTTCAGATCATATGGCAGGAGGAGGGAATTGGCGTCAAGATCATTCTTGCCGCTGCCGGGATCCTGATTCTGCTCTCGCTGGCAAGCTCGATAATCGTGGCTCTAAGGAAGGGGATCAAGTCCATTAGACTGATGCATCATGGTGAAGAGAGATGAAATGCTGGAAATGTAGCCAAGAAGCATACGGCATTTGCCGGTTTTGCGGAAGAGCGGTATGCAAGGAGCATGCTACTGAAATGCCATTCATCTTATCGGTGTATTGCCCGGGCGGGGGAAGCTCCAGAGCCATAGTAGTATCAGGCGCTCTGTATTGCGGAATATGCAAGCCCCTTCCCTCGCCGGTGGATATGCCTGAGCTGGATGAAAGAGGAGATGAAAGGGGGTGGGAAGATGATAAGTGAGGAGCTGGCTATATCGATTCTGGATGAACTGAAGGCAATGCGTGAGCGGATAGACGAACTGGAGAGGCGGCTTAAAGATGAGATGGAAGTGAGAGTGGAGACCGCAAAGAAAGATGAAATGGCAGCGGAAGTTGAGACTGCTGCGAAAGATGAGATAGCAGCGGAAGAGTGCCCAAAGGGCCTCCACCTGGCCGGCCTGCTGGATATGGACCCGCCCTTGAGGTCTATCGTCCTTGATTTGACGAAGAAGGGAAGCTCCAGACTCTCCGATCTGGCCAGACGAGTCGATGCTGATGAAGAGACTCTGAAAGCCAGGTTGAAGAGGCTTCAAGACCAGGGATATGTGAAGGAGACCATCAGGGAAGGCGAGAGCAGATATCAGGCAATTCTTGCCAAAAGGCAGCCTCGCAAGGTTGCATTAAACATCTGGAATGCTCTTGAGGGGCGGATCAAGAAGGGAGCATAGGGTGTATAGGTCGATGGCCGATATAAACGAGATCTGCAGGCGGATCGGCAGGATGTGGGCGCTCGTACTGGCCGCCAATCTCGTCCTATTGATCCTCGTCCTGCCGCTTTCAACCTTCTTCGTCAGCGGCGACTACATGGTGGCGGCATCAAACTGGATCAGCCTCACGAATGGAGCGATCGAGCTTTTGGCAGAGATGGCGGCGTTTGTCATTGCCGCAGTGCTCGCCGAGAGGATGAAGGACAGCCAGTTCGGGCCGGGAATCGGGCTTCTGGCCCTGGGGCTTTTCTACTGGATGCTGAGCGATCTCTTCTGGTTTGTCGGTCTGATCTATCAGGACTTCTGCCTTATGCCGCAGTACTTTTCCAGCGGGCTATGCGGGCCGGGCTCAAAGGTCGGCATGTTGCTGCTGGTCGGGGAGGAGTTTTCCGGAATACTGCAGAGCATTTTTACCGTCCTGGCAGCTTTTTCACTGAGGGATATTCTGCAGACGGCAAAGGAGCATAGAATTCGCATCGATCAGGAGAGGACGAGAAGGGAGGTTTCCAAGATTGTGGAGTCTGAATACTTCGAGAAGATAAGAAAGGATGCAATAGAGCTTAGGAAGAGAAGGAAGGAAGAGCGGCAATAGAAAATCGAGGAGAATCGAGAATTTCCGGCACTTCCGCTTCTGAGGGTGCCGTTCAACGAGGACTACAATCACAGCTTCAGCTCGTTCGATCTGGACTGGTTTTCCTGCGCCATACTACTGGCAAAGAATGCTTTCCCTGCAAATGCAAGGATAATAAAATGCATCTGCCCAAGCCGAGGCCACGCGCGCGGGAGCAGCATTGCCCAGCTCCTTGGCCAGGCGTCCGGTGACCAGGAGGATATTTCCGGTAAGGCCATCCTGCTCTTTGCGATCTGCTGTGGATAGTGTCATGGTGCTATGATGATCTGTAAAACGCATCAATCAGATGCAACTGTCCTTACCCAGATGTCTCTTGCAGCATGATGAAGATCAACTGAGTCTATATCGATATCTTTCAGAAGGCCTGCAATTCTATCTGCATTTGATTTAATTTCTCCTTCATTGGATCAGGCTTCTCCAGGGATTTTAGAGCATTGTTTTTGGCTCTCACCTTTGCATGCATCAGATTGTGGTTATGCATTCCTCTTTAAAGAATTTTCTGCTTTGTCTTTGCTCTTCCTGCTGCCCAGGCACGGGATGATATCCGGGCAACCAGGTTCATCAGGCATAGAATACTTTCTCTGTGCGCACAAGGATTTTAACCTGAAGGAGCACAGAGTCGATCGGCAAAACAAAAAGCAAAAGTATTGCCCAAGGCCAGAGGTAATAACGTGCAGCTTGTAATCAACAGCTATGGTGCATATCTTCGCAAGAGCGGGAACTGCTTTCTGGTAAAGAGAGAGGAGAAAAGTTTTGAAGTTGCGGCAAGCAAAGTAAACAGCATTTTGATCACAACGGCTGCGTATATCACCACCGATGCCATCAAGCTGGCGGTGGACAATAACATTGATATCGTTTTTCTCGATTCCTACGGCGATCCCTACGGCAGGGTATGGCATCCGAAGCTGGGCAGCACCACAATGATTCGCAGAAGGCAGCTGGAGATTTACGACTCTGCGGATGGACTCAGCCTGGCTAAAGAGTGGGGTCTGAAGAAGCTGGATAACCAGGCTCAGCTTCTGTTCAAACTGAGAAAGACCAGGGAAGAGAAGAGGGAAGAGCTGAGCGGGCTCATCGAGGAGATCGAACAGTGCAGAGAGGGCATGAAGGGGCTTCGGGGAAGCATCGATGCCCGACGGCAGGATATGCTCGGGCTGGAGGGCAAGGCGGCACGGGCCTACTTCAGCGCCATCTCCGCCATTATGCCTGAGAAGTATCGCTTCTCCGGGCGGAGCAGAAATCCTGCAAAAGACGAGTTCAATGCCCTGCTCAACTACGGATACGGCGTTCTTTACTCCCTGGTGGAGAAGGGCTGCATCATCGCCGGTCTGGACCCATATGTGGGCTTCTTGCACACCGACTCTTACAACAAGATGTCGCTTGTATTCGATATCATTGAGATGTTTCGCATATATGTTGATGAGACGGTAGTCTATCTCTTCAGCAGGCGGATGATCAAAGACGAGTTCTTCGAGCCTCTGGAGCAGGGGGTGGGCCTCTCCAAGGATGGAAAGGCGGCGCTCATTGAGGCTCTCAACAAGAATTTCGAGGAGACAATTCTCTACCGGGGACGCAATGTCAAGATCAAGAACACCATTCAAATGGAGTGCCACAGGATCGCCAATTCGCTCATCCGCCCGGGCGAGGAGCTGCCGGATGATTATGATCAGGATATACTGGACCCTGGTGAAGAGGCAGGGCATGAAGACGGAGCTGAGCAGGCAGCTTGCATGGAGGACAGGATGAGTTCCAGTTCGCAGAAATAACAGAAGTTATAGCAATAATAGCAATAGTAACAGTAACCAATATTTTAATCGAGGTTGTTGATGCTGGTCTGGGTAATTTACGACATTTCCGAGAACAGAATTAGAAGCCGGGTAGCGAAGCTATGCAAGGGCTACGGCCTGTTCCGGGTGCAGAAGAGCGCCTTTCTGGGAGATCTGAACCGCAATCAGTCCGATTCCCTGGCTCTGGAGTGCGAAGCGGCAATTGAGGAGTCTGATTCGGTCTATGTCTTTCCCATGTGCGAGGACTGCTTTGAAAAGATCAAGCTGATCGGGTCGGGATTTGACCAGGAGCTTGTGGCAGGAATGACGATTACCAAGGTATTTTGAGGGCAAGATGGAGACTGGGACTGAGATTGAGAAGGATGCCGGGACAAAGGCCGGGACCAGGAAGGAGATCTTCGTCACGGTAACTGATGCGCTGGAGTATCTGTTCTGCCCGAGGTTTATATTCTTCGAAAGATGCCTGATGATACCGGAGCACCAGGAGAAGAGGTACAAGGTGCTAAAGGGCAGGGAGCTGCATGAAGTCCGAGAAAAA
>MVRL01000179.1 GCA_002067705.1 Methanosaeta sp. PtaU1.Bin112 | reverse complement strand
CTGCGATGTTCACCTCCCAAACGGAAAGCCCTTCGAGGGCGACCCGCGTAACGTACTGAAGCGGCAGCTGGAGATGGCTCGGGAGATGGGCTACAAGATGAACGTCGGTCCTGAGCTGGAGTTCTTCCTCTTCGAGAGGCAGAATGGTGGCTCTGCCACGACGCCCCATGACTTCGGTGGTTATTTCGACCTTGGGCCTGTGGATCTTGCAGAGGACGTGCGACGAGAGATCATTCGCGCGCTGACCCAGATGGGCTTCACCATCGAGGCCTCGCACCACGAGGTTGCCCGCGGCCAGCACGAGATAGACTTCGTTTATGATGATGCACTGAAGAACGCCGACAAAGTGGTCACCTTCAAGTACGTCACAAAGACCATAGCCATGCGGGAGGGCCTGCGTGCCACATTCATGCCAAAACCGATCTTTGGGGCAGCCGGCACAGGTATGCATGTCAACATATCTCTATTTCGAGGCGATGAGAATGCGTTCTACGATCCTCAAATGCCAAATAACATCAGCGATCTGGCCAGGTTCTTCGTGGGCGGACTGATCGAGCATGCCTGCGCAATTACTGCCATAGCCAATCCGCTCATCAATTCATACAAACGTCTGGTCTCGGGCTTCGAAGCACCTGTTTACATAACATGGTCGGGGCCGAACCGCTCCTCGCTCATTCGCATACCGGCAGGCCGCGGCCTGTCCACGCGCCTGGAGTTTCGCTCTCCCGATCCAACATGCAACCCCTATCTGACCTTTGCAGTCATCCTGGCAGCGGGCCTGGATGGCATCAAGAGGAGCATCGATCCTGGAGATGCAGTGGACCTCAACGTTTACCATCTCACAGAGGCTGAGCGCAGATCCATGGGCATCAAGACGTTGCCTGCCAACCTGAAGGAGGCGCTGGACTATTTGGAGGGGGACAAAGTGATTCGCTCTGCGCTGGGCGAGCACGTCTTCGAGAACGTCATGCGACTTGGGCGGCTGGAGTGGGAGGCGTACAACACCTATGTGCATCCCTGGGAGGTCGAGAGGTACATCAACCTATTTTGAAGGCAGTCAGAGGCCATCATGGCCTCTCTTTTTTAAATTATCTTGCATCATATCTTGCCCAATTCCGGCACTTTAACTTCCTAAACCGACTATTTAGGAATTGTCTTGTACTCCTATCCACTTTTTTCTGCTAAATGCTGGATAAATGGCTAAAATCAATAGCTAAATTTTTTCAACATGATTTTCGATAACTTCAACCTCTCTACCAAGGATATCTACCTCTCGCCCAAGCCGCTTGAATAGATAGACCTTGGCGAGATCCGTCAATACAAAAGACGCCATAGAGTAAGCCCATACGAATAGAGCAAGGCCCCAGCCAATAGGTGATATTAGTAGGCCATAGACTGCGATAATAGTCGCCACGGTCTGAGTGCCTAAAACTGCAGCTAATAGTATATTGCTTGGCCGGTAGGACCAGAAATGGCTATTTGTCCTGGTTATAAAGATAAGAAAATGCCCTGCTACAGAGAGCTTGAGATACATCATTGATTGCAGAACATCCCTACTAAGGTGAAGGAAGTTCATTCCTATAAAAAATAATATAAAAGATGCAATTGTGCCAACCATACCCAGAAATGTCGCCATACCTAGTACAGCAGTCATATCCCATCGGCTAGGCTTAAGCGCGCTCTCTGCTCGATCATAAGCTATGGACATAATGGCAAAATCGTTAAGCAAAGCCAGTAATACTATCATTATGGCCGTAACAGGATAAAAGTTGAAGATGATTATTGAAAGAGTGATGAAGAACAGCACTCTAATGGTTTCAGCTATGCGGTAAATGGCGTAGCTGTTCATGCGCTGAAATATCTTGCGACTCTCTTTAATGGCGTCGATTACGACGGATAGCCCCTTTCTGGTTAGAACTATTGCGGCTGCAGACCTGGCGGCATCTGTTGCTCCAGAGACCGCAATTCCGACGTCGGCTTTCTTCAAGGCGGGTGCATCGTTTACTCCATCTCCAGTCATGCCGACGATGTGTCCTCTGGCTTGAAGCAGATCTACAATCTTGAATTTGTGCTCAGGAAATACTTGGGCAAAACCGTCTGCCTTTTCGATTATATCCGTGGCTTCTTTGTCTGGTTTGTCGACGAAGTCCGTTGCGGGCCTGATATTGGTTCCCAGACCCACCATTTTGGCGATTTCTTTGGCGATGGCTACGTGGTCGCCGGTGATCATTTTTATGCGGACCCCCAATGACTGAGCAGTATTGATGGTCTCAGCAGAGTCTTCTCTGGGAGGGTCTTGAAGGGCAATAAGTCCCATATAGTGCCAGGCTCCTTCAGAGTCAGTGCCAGCTACGCCCATAGCCCGGTAGCCCTTCGAAGCGAAAGTCTCTACCTCCCGGTCAACTGAGGTTCTCGCTGTACTATTTCCCACTAATGAGAGTATAGCCTGAGGTGCACCCTTAGCCGCACTGAAGCTGCCTTGATGCCCCTCTATTTCGGCTACCGTCCTCTTAGAAACGGGATCAAAAGGTTTGAACTTGCTCGATTTGTAGCGGGCTGTTTCAACCTGGTCTTTTTTGCTCTTCTTTATGATAGCGATATCTATGAGGTCCCCATCTTCCTCTCGGGAGGCTAAAGCACCAAACAGCAGCACATCCTTCTCGGTGAAGCCCTCGAAAGGCACTACCTCTGCCACCGTAATGGCATTCTTAGTTATAGTGCCAGTCTTATCTGAGCAGAGAACATCCATACCGGCTATCTCTTCTATGGCCTCCAGCCTGCTTACTATTGCCTCTTTCTTGGTGAGTTCCATTGCACCTACTGCCATGGTCACGGACAGAACGGCTGGAAGGGCGGCGGGTATGGCGGCTACTACTAGCACCAGGGCGAACTGCAAAGTCTGCAGAAAGCTTTCATGCCTCAGTGTGGTTATGATGAATATTAGGGTTACAAGGACTAGGGCTAGAATGATCAGATAGTCTCCAATCTTAACAACAGCTTTCTGAAAGTGGCTTCGGGTTTTGGCCAATTCTACTAGCTTGGCAGTGCGACCGAAATAGGTTCTCATCCCCGTAGCAAAGACCAGGGCAGTCATCTCTCCCTGACGAACTATTGATCCAGAGAAAGCAACCTCAGAGACCTTTTTCTCCGTTGGCAGTGATTCACCCGTCAGGGATGATTCGTCTACCTCAAGAAAATCGCCTTCAATGAGCTTGATATCTGCAGGAACAATATCACCCAATCGGACTCTGACTATGTCACCGGGTACAAGCTCTCTGGATGGAATGCCTTTCCATTGCCCATCTCTCTTGACCCTCGCCGTGGGTGCAAGTCTCTCCTTCAAAAGTTCAATGGCATTGTCTGCCTTGTGTTCCTGCCAGAAGCCAACCACACCGTTCATGAGAAGAAGCAAGAAGATGATGGCAAAGTCGTCCCAGCGACTCAGTAATGCAGAAAGAACAGCAGCAGCCTCAATCATCCAGGGAATGGTCCCCCAAAAATAGCCTAGGAATTTTATAAACGGATTGATTTTTTTCTCCAAAATTTCATTTGGGCCGTATTGTTTGAGCCTTGCTTTTGCCTCTGAAGTAGATAGACCGCTCTCGTTCGAGGAGAGACTATCCATTAAATCAAATACAGTTGTTTTCCTAGCTTTATCGGCACCTATGATAGAATCAAAACCCAAAACCACCACCGACACATAGTTTTGTTTCAGAATTATATTGAATCTTTTGGTATTCTAGGCAATCTACCTTCATTGAGTTGACTTGTGTTTTGTGAACCTCATAGCCGACACAAACGGAGTTGATCGCATCAGATTGGCATCCGATACAGTGCATCTTGCCTATATGGTCCTTTGATGCAGTTTTCCGATGAAAAAATCCTGCTGTATACTGATTTTTCATCCTTCGTGCATGAGGCTGAAGCATCATGAGGGTTTTGTGTGAAACAACTCGATGAAGGTACATCACCGAATATCCGATATCATTGATTCATCCGTATTAACGCATAACAAAACCAATTATCCGTATTTTGTCCGCTGGCTGCAAAGGCCGTTCTCTAGACATGCAATGGCTTCCCGGAGAATGTAAGCCTTATGTTCCGGAGCCATATTAAGCCGGGCCATTCTCAAAAATCCCAGGCTCATAAAAAAAGGCAGGACGCGGGTTATAGCATAGAACTCCGGCTCATTGTGACTATATCGCCATAGATAATGACCAATAAATGGCTCAGCCATGTTCCCATCTCCTCTATGAATAGCAAAATAATGCTTTAGCTCAGCAGCAATAAGTCCCAAGTCATGAATGAAATGGGCATGCTTCTTTGAACTTTCTAGGTCTAATACAATGACTTTGTTATTTTTAAACAAATAGTTCATTGGATTTGCATCACCGTGCACCATGCAGCCGAAGGGACGGTCAAGCAATGGACTGTACCACCACTCTCCTAGAAGGTGATTGTATTTCAACCTGGTCAAGGGATCCATACCTAGTTGATCCAGGACTCTGTGGAACTTTGCAAACACTCTGTCCTTCCTGTAATCTGATCTCGTCTGATCATGTAGCCTTCTTTGCACTCCTGCAATGGCCGTGAGTTTGTCGTACAGGCCGTCATCTCTTTGCATGCATTTATAAAGGGATATTCCATCTACATATTCGGTCAGCAAAGCACAGTGGAAGTCTTCGTTTATGGCCAGTGGCCTTGGAATATCGATGATATTCTCGAGCCTCTTCAGCGTATTGAACTCTTTCTCCAAAGCATGAACGGGATCGTAATTCTTTTTCCAGCCAATAGACTCTGCATAGAACTTGGCCACCACGCTAAATCCTTGATTGGGAAATTCGTAGCGACATACGGTGTGAGAGGATGGTTTGATTTTGTAAACTTTAATAGGGCAGTTTCGGTCGTTTATTTTCTCGGAGAGAACATCCATTAGCCACTTCCGGAAAGCATCTCCTGGGACTAAACTGCCAACTCGCTTTTCCTTTGCCATTTCTAATCCATCTTTACACTTTGCCGGTTCTTTTGTCCAGCTGTTCTATGTATAATCAGACTCTCTCAAAAGGTGGATCAATATCTGATATTATATTGTACGCGAGGGTGTCATTATACACCGAAGAGCCGCCAGGCTTCCTCGATATGCATGGCCTTCATACCCAGCCGAGACGAGGGGACTATGTCGTTTTCTAAGTTATCGCCGATGCACATAACCTCTTCGGGCTCCAAGCCCATCAGTTTTGTTCCTTCCAGGAGGATTCTTGGATCTGGCTTCTTATGGCCGAAATCTGAGGAGAAGACTACGTGAGAGAACTTATCGTAAAGGCCGAAATACCTCATTTCCAGCTCGGAAAAGACTCTTTGTCCATTAGAAACTATGACCTTCGGATAGTTCTCTAGCTCCTCTATGAGACGAAAGCTTTGAGGAAATACTTGCAGCCGCCTCAGAGACCCAGCCCGAAAGGCGCGAGAGGCCTCAGTGCCCAACCTGGTCTCATCGATATTCCATAAGGCATGACTTTTGCATATTTTGATGAAGATCTGTTCCACCTGGACTTCAGGATACTTTTCCCATTTGCTATCCATGGCTTCTTTAACCAAACGCTTGTACTCGTTCTTCAGATCGTCTGCTGAGATCTTTACGCCCTGGTAGATAAGCCATTTGCTGATCTGTTCATAGGTACTAATGCTTTCCTCATCTGTTCTTATATCGATCAAGGTGTTGTAAAGATCGAAGATCACTCCCTTGATCCCCCTGATTCCCTTTTCCTCTAGCTTTACCATTGTTGTAATGCCTCCTGATATGTTCAGCTGTCGAGTCCTTAACGGAAGCAGGACTATTGGGCGGCGTGATTTTCACGGCTCTGCCCTTACTTCAAGAGAGAAAGCACAGCTCTCGACAACCTCAAAGGCGTATTGGATGATGTTTTTGGCTTAGTTCTTTCTTTCGCCATACTTTAATAAGATAATTGTGTTCCCACTCATTGATAATCTGGGAGCTGTCGAAGTTTCATCTCATATTCATTTAGTATTATGGGACAATGTCAAGTTAATTGATGAGGTGAACTCCTCCCACGCCTTGAAGGGCGGAGCTTTTCTGCTGCTTCTTCTTTTTTGCGCCGTCATAGCCCTGTGGCATCGGGGCACGTATTGCAGGAATTTTCGGTCTCCGCTTCATTGGCCCAAACTTACATCGGGTTCGCGATGC
>MVRL01000178.1 GCA_002067705.1 Methanosaeta sp. PtaU1.Bin112 | reverse complement strand
GGCTGGTCGACTCCGTTCAGAGAGAGGGTATAGATCATGTAGATATTGTATCTGGCCGCAGCTGCTTGGTTATACACCGTTAAAGCCAAATAGGCGCTTGCGGGATTGCCAGGCTCGCAGAAGCGGCAGGGCAGGTCGTTGCCGTTCTGATCGGATATCTGCGCTCCGGTTATTTGCACGTCATTGGCGCTGCATTGGTAGGAGCATTCCAGGGGAAAGGGGCTCGCCGCTCCCAAGGCTGAAGGAATGATAAGCAAAGAACTCAGCAAATTTAAAATTATCAATTTTTTTATATTTACTCCATATTTCAATTTATTGTGATAGTTAGACCTTCTGTAATCCAGATCGATCATAATACTTCACCTTTCTCAATTCCATTCCTAGAATATGCACGGTTATAACGTATAAATCCCTTCCTTCATAACTTTCCCTAGTAAATTGATTAAAAAAGTAAAAATTAAAGCATCATCCGCACCCAATTATCTCACAATCATCTCCACCAGTTTCGTCGCCTCCACCAGCCCGTATCCGCCCTGCTTTGCGGCATCTTCGTCAAAGGTCTGCACCCCGTCCGGCGCCACACCGGCACCTGCGATGGTGAAGGGCACCGGATCGCAGCTGTGGGTCTTGATGGAGATGGGGGTCGCATGGTCCGGCAGGAGAAGCACCCGCCACTCTTCGCCGCTCCTCTCCAGCCCTTCGATCACCGGGCCGACGACCCGCTCATCGAAAAGCTCAATTGCTTTCACCTTCAGATCGATATTTCCCTCGTGGCCTGCTTCATCAGGCGCTTCGATGTGCAGATAGACAAAGTCGCAGCTCTTCAGGGCCTCCAGCGCCGCCTGAACCTTTCCCTCGTAATTGGTATCGATATTTCCAGTGGCGCCGGGAACATCGATGACCTGCAATCCCGCGTATCTGCCGATTCCTTTGAGCAGGTCCACGGCGCTGATCATCGCCCCTTTCTTGCCGAACCTCTCTGCAAATGAGGGCATGGCCGGAGCCGGGCCCTGCCCCCAGAGCCAGATGGCGTTGGCGGGGCGTTTTCCTGCGGCGGCCCGTCTGGCATTCACCGGATGGGCGGCCAAAATGGGCCGGGCCGCATCCATGAGCCTGGTGAGCAGCTCGGCGTCCGGGCCGCGGGGCAGGTGCCCCGCTATAGGCTGGTCGCTGATGTCGTGCGGTGGCGTGCAGATGGCCTTTGCTCCCGCCTTCAATACGAGGAGGTTTCGGTAGCTTACGCCGGCGTAGATCCGCTGCTCCGGCATCAGGGGCTTGAGGGCTTCAATCAGCTCCCGTCCCTCCTCGGTGGAGATGTGCCCGGCGCTGTAGTCCTGCATGACTCCTTCAACGATGGTCACAAAATTGCAGCGGAAGGCGATATCGGCTTTGCCCAGTGCGACGCCCATGGCCGCTGCCTCCAGAGGTGCGCGGCCGGAGTAGTAGTGGCCGGGCGCATATCCCATAACCGACAGGTTGGCGACATCGCTTCCCGGCGGGAAGCCCTCCGGAACTGTCAGGGCCTGGCCGCTCCGGCCCAGACGGGCGAGGCGGTCCATGTTGGGCTTTTTCGCCGCCTGCAAGGGTGTTTTGCCCTGCAGAGCTTCCAGAGGCCGGTCTGCCATGCCGTCACCTAAGAGAATTACAAGCTTCATCGAGGGTAGATCGGGAAAATAGTATTAATTGTCTTCGTCTCGAATAAAAGTGAAGTCTCGAATGACGGATAAGCACCTTCCTCCAATGAAAATTGCCCGCCTGCGCTTCAAGTTTTGGGTGAGGCTATGGAGATATCCGGCAGGCTCATGCAGGGCCTTCAAAGTCAGGAAGCTGCGAAAGGTGTTCTTTCCAAGGCTAGGCGGTAAGGGAAACCACATGGAACGCATCCTAATGGTTTGCGAAAGGAATTGAATCTGAACGCGGCTATTTCTTCTTTTTCCTGGCTTCCTCTTCCTCGCGGGCGTTGATCTCGGCAAGGTGCTTGTTCAGGACCTTGGCCAGGGTATTGAGCTTGACTCTGGTGCAGGTGGCACCGCGAGTTATGCCGGTGACAATATCCACTACCTCGCCTTTGGTCTCGGTCTTCTGGTGAGGTGGCTTTACGGCGCGCGTCCGGATGCCTTCCTTGGCAAAGTCTTCCATGTCCATAGGGCACTGGGCAACTACCACCACTGGGATATCGATCTGCGCCAGGACCTCTTTAGCCTTGAAGATGACATGGGAGCGCACGTTGCCCAGATGAAGGACGGCAATCTTATGGCGTGCTATCTGTTCCAGCTCCCTCTCATTCAGCCCGAAGGTGGGGCCGTAGCCTCGCGAAGCCTGGGGAAAGCTCTCCGGAACTCCCGTCCCAGCCTCCAAAACCAGTACGCTGGTCTGAATTCCCTCCCTGCGAAGCCCGTATGTCATCTCGCAAACCGGTTTGGTGATATGCCGCCTTCCTGGAGACATGGCTATGGCGATCACATCCGGCTTTGAAGCCTCGGAGAGCGTGCCTCTCTGGGCCAGCCCGCCGCCTTTTGCCAGGCCCATGCTCTCCCGGCAATCCACCACCTGAGTTGCCCTGCCGATCATGTTATCTATTTGCGGTGGGATGGGATATAGATTTGACGAATGGAGCTGGCAAAAGGAGCGGAGAGATGCTCAGAAATGATAGTCAGCAGCGTTTTAAACTGAAGCGACGAGAAACAGCTATGCTAATCTTCATTGGTCTCGGCTTGTACGACGAGAGGGATATATCGGTTAAAGGTCTGGATGCGATTCGCGCCGCAGATCTGGTTTATGCTGAGTTTTACACCTCCCGGCTGATGGGGGCGGCTCTTGAGACCCTGGAGGCATTCTACGGTCGCAGGGTCCATCTTCTCTCCAGAAAGCAGGTGGAGGTGGATCCTGCCTGGATGGAGGATGCTCGGGATAAGGACGTGGCCTTCCTGGTGGGTGGCGATGCCATGGTCTCCACTACTCATCTGGACCTGCGGCTGCGCGCAGCCAGGATGGGGATCAGGACGCGGGTGATTCATTCCTCTTCCATTGTCACTGCCGTATCTGGGCTGTGCGGCCTGCAGAACTACCGTTTCGGCCGATCGACAACAATTCCCTTTCCCTATGTCTCACGAGGCAAGCGCATAATTGCCCAGACGCCCTACGAGGTATTGACGGAAAACCTGGACCGCAATTTGCATACCATGCTCTTTCTCGATATCCAGATCGATTCCACGGAGCGGTATATGACCGTAAATGAAGGCGTCTCGCTTCTCATGGAGATGGAGGATATCTCGGGAGGGAAGCGGCTCGATGGAGCTCTGGCGATAGGAATTGCTCGTGCGGGATCTGATGGTGCTACGGTGAAGGCAGATCTGCTTGCACGTCTGCAGGGTTTTGACTTTGGCGGACCCTTGCATATTCTGATCGTCCCTGCCAGGCTGCACTTCATGGAAGCACAGGCCTTGGCAGTATTGGCTGGTGCGCCTGAAGATGCCCTGAAATGCGTGGACTGAAAAGCTATTAATATGGTATTCTCTCAAGCATGCCTGGGGAATACTCTATATGCCGAAGATCACAGTGGAAATACCTCAGCACATCATTGACGATGTCCAGGCGCATGTGGGAGACGGAAAGAAGTTCGTAAGCTTCTCGGACGCCGTAAGGACTGCTATACGAAAGATGCTGGATCAGCTGGATGAGATTGACAGACGCAAGGGGCGCGCTCAGGAATGAAGCTCGGACTTATCACAGAGTTTGATGCAGCCCACAGCCTTCCCGGCTATCAGGGCAAATGCGTCAATCTGCATGGCCATACCTACCAGGTGGAGGTCGTTGTTGTGGGAGAGGTGGGTGAAGACGGCTTTGTCATGGATTTTTATAAACTAAAAAAATTAATTGCAGGCGCACTTGAGGATCTGGATCACAGCTATCTGAATGATATTTTGCCAAATCCCACTGCAGAGACGATTGCCCAGTGGATCTCGGATAGACTGAAGAGAGATATGCTGGGCACTTCAATCCGGCTTCTTTCCTTGAAACTCTGGGAAGGAAAGAACAAATGGGTGATGATCGACTGATGATGGTCGATCGATTATTGGGTCGCGGTCAGGTCCCAGGATTTTGCCGCTTCCGGATTTTCCTTCAGCTCTTTCAGCCTGGCTGCGGCCTGTTCCTCATAATATTTTTTATATTTCTCTTCTCTTTCGCGATTCTTCCACTCTGCTAATTTTCTATCCAGGGCTTCGAACATGTACTTCTCTGCGGCCTGAATTGTCTCAAGGTCTCCTCTGAACACCAGTATCTCTCTGTCCATTGATTCCCCCGTCATGTCCATTTTGCCGGGACGGCGGACAAGGTCCAGTTCAAAATTCTCTACGATCTCGCGGATTACTGATACTGGCATGCTCAGCGGGATCATCAGGTCATATAGCCCTTTGAGATCTTCAGCATTCTCTTTTTGGGGTGAGTCTTTATTTTCCATGATAAAAAGGCAATCTTGCCTTGATTTAAGTCTATCGAAGAGCGGCGCCATAGGTTGGGGCGTTGCGGAGGGATTGGATCGGATGATATCCTTTTGGCCCAAAAAGAGTGTTTTGATCCCTCCTTTTTCCTCTTCTCAAGATCGGTCTGAGGGCTTAGGAAGGGAAACAGTTATTAATGGGATCATCAATGCAAAGTGCGGACCGGGCCCGTAGCTTAGCCAGGTTGAGCGCACGGCTGATAACCGTGAGGTCACGCGTTCAAATCGCGTCGGGCCCATTTTCTCAATTTAGCGAGATTCTTAATTTAGCGAGATTAGCGAGATATCTCTCCTTCTATTATCACATTCATGACGGAATTGAAAGGCAGGGCCTGACACCATCCTGCTTTCTCAAAGATGGACATGAAGCATACGCCGATGAGCTTCTTGTATTTCATTTTTCCCAAAAATTCCCGCATCTCCTCAGGCTTTACGCCGATCTTGGGCATGGCCATGCCGCCCAGTACAACGACGACATCTGCGTCGGCGGCTGTAGCGTCTGCCAGCTCCATTCCATACTCGGTGGCTATAATCTTTCGTGCTTTATCCATATTCAATCCAGGCAGAAACGCCAGCTCTTTCTCTCGCACCGGATAGCCGAGAAATAGGGCAAACGGGGTGCAGAACCCTGGTGATCCAATGAAGACGATCTTCTTGTCATCTTTTACCAGATCTCTAAATCCGTTGAGCATTCCGCCTAGGCCTTTTATGTCCTGTATCTTCTCCATAGTGACCATTCTCCGGTAATCCCTCTAAGCAATGCGTTACAGGGATTGTCAAGGAACAATGGCATTTGGATAATATATCCATTCTGTAAGCAGAGGGATTTTCGCGTCTGAATGAGAATGAATCCGAGGCAAAGCCTTACGAATGTGATATGCAAAATAGGCACTTATCTGCTGATACAGCTAAAAGAGAGCATCTGGCAGTAGAAATCCAGGATAATTGGTGCGCGCAAGAGAGCATCTCATCGCGCGAGCGTGCCGGTCACGATTCAAAACGTTTATGAGGATAGAACGGTTTCTTGGCTTTAATGTCTAAGAGATCTGTGGATAAGGGTGAGAGTGGCAAAAAAACCACGGTGAAGCCTGGCGAGGCCAAGCCTCCGAAGGCCTCATCTGTCCCCCCGGAAAAGAAGTCCAATGCGGCGGCTAAGTCCGCCATTTGGCAGAGTAGCGATTTATATTTATATGCAGGATTGATAGTTGCGGCGCTCTTCTCATTTTATCTGCGTGCCGTTGTTCCCTGGAACCGGGTCTTCTCGGCAAGCGGCGTCATCTTCAGCAGCGAGACCGATGCCTGGTATCATATGATGCTGGCTAAAGGCACGGTGCTCAACCTGCAAAGATTATGGTTTGATCCTATGACCTATTTCCCTCATGGGACACCGCTGCATTTCGGTCCTTTTCTGAGCTGGGCCATAGCTATATTCTCCTACATATTCGGGCTAGGACATCCCAGCAATCATCTCGTTGAGGTAGTGGGCGCATTCCTGCCTGCTGTCCTCGGCGCATTGCTTGTCTTCCCGGTCTACTTTATCGGCAGGGAGCTGTACGGCAAGAGTTGCGGTCTCGTCTCGGCTTTAATCATAGCCGTGCTGCCTGGTCAGGTATTGAGCCGCACAACCCTGGGATTCACAGATCATCATGCTGCTGAGATCCTTTTTAGCAGCCTCACTATGATGTTCTTGCTGCTTGCTCTTGGCTCAGGAAAGAGCATGACCTTTTCCGCGGTGCAGAGGGACTGGTCTGCTTACAAAAAACCACTTATCTATTCGGCTCTGGCAGGCGTTTCCCTCGGCCTGTACATAGATGCCTGGTCATCCGGATTTCTCTTCGAAGGAATAATTCTGCTCTTCGTTATGCTGCAGAGCATCTTTGACCACATAAGAGGAAAGAATGTGGAATACCTGGGGATATCCGGAGCAATAACATTCTTCGTGGCCACTCTCCTGGTGCTCCCATTCGTTGATTCCTATTACGGCTTCAACCATTACCTCTACAGCCTTTTCCAGCCTACCATTCTTCTCCTGGGCGTGGTGGCTGTCATCTTCCTCACCATCCTATCCAAATTTATCCGAGAAAAGGGATTCGAGAGCTATTACTATCCGGGAGCATTGTTTGGGTTGGCGGCAGTAGGCATGACCATACTCTACTTTGCCCTTCCTCAATTTACCAAACCGCTATTGTCCGGTCTGAGCATATTTCAGCAAAAGACGGGCGGCGCAGCAACAGTTGGGGAGGCATCGGCACTGTTTTCCAGCGGGGGGCAGTTCTCCTTCTCCAGCGTGATCTCTTCGTTTCCCGGCATAGGCTACAGCCCTGATCCGTCCGCGGTCTTCCGGCTGCCAGAGATCCTCGCCATCCTGTTTACCACTTTCTCATTGGCCTTGATCGCGATGATCCTGCTCCTCTACAGAAATGTCAAGCGCCAAAAGCCATCGGAGATCTTCATCCTCACCTGGTCTCTGGTAATTCTCGTCATGGCTCTTGCCCAGAACAGATTCACCTATTATTATGCCATAAATGTAGCCATTCTCACCGGCTTCTTGGTGGCCTGGCTGCTTGACCGGTTTGGCATCACAGATCTGGACCTGAATTCAATCGAAGATCCGGCCAAGCTGATCACCTCAAACCTCAAGACCATTGTGGCGGCAGTTTTGATATTCTCATTTATCATCTCGCCAAGTCTCAGCTGGAGCATCGTATATGCTCAGAGCGCCGGAGGCCCGGATTCCGATTGGCTGACCTCAACGGCATGGCTGGAAAATAATACGCCACAGCCTGGCATGGATCTTTATGAGAAATATGTGCGCCCTGCCGATGGCAAGTATATCTATCCGGCAACGGCCTATGGCATCATGTCCTGGTGGGATTACGGACACCTCATTGAATGCGTTGGCCACAGGATTCCCAATGCCAATCCTTTCCAGCAGGGAATTGGCAGCGTTACCCGCAATTCCTCTGGCTCTTCGCCATTCTTCCTGGCTGAGAATGAGAGCCAGGCAGATGCAGTGCTGGCCGGCCTTGATTGGAACCGTTCCGGGTATATGAACACCAAGTATGTTATGATCGATCAGCCGATGGCGGTAGGCAAGTTTCATGCCATGGCTGCCTGGAGCTCCATTCCCACTACCAGGTACATGGCGGCAGTATACCAGCAGCAAGGCGAGAGCTGGGTGCCGGTGCAGATCTGGCGCGAGCCTTACTTCAAGACCATGGCTGCTCGTCTGTACTTCTTCGATGGAAGCGAGACTGCAGGTGATATGGGCGTGGGACTGGCCTATCGCGCCAGGGATGCAGGAAATGGATATATGGTTACCGTGCTGACCGAAGCGCCCATGATCACTCGCAATCGCACTGAGCTGGAGGCGTTCATCGATGAGAGCCGGGCAAACGGCGACAATGCTGAGATTGCGGCTATGAGCCCTGCCAATCCTGCCTTCCCGCTTGAGGCTCTGCAGCATTACCGCCTGGTGCATGAGTCGGAAAACACTATTACCGCAGGCCAGAAGTTCGTCAAGACCTTCGAGCATGTTCCGGGCGCGGTGGTCAGCGGAAATGCTCCGCCAGGGACCAAGGTAATAGCGGCAGTGCCCATCATGACCAATCAGAACCGGGCTTTCCTCTATCAGCAGTCCAACACCACCGATGCTGATGGCAGGTTTATCCTGGTGCTGCCTTACTCTACAGAAGGGCCGATTGCTACGGGCACCAATTTCGATACCAAGCCGATGAGCGCCTACCAGCTCTCTGTGGGCGACAAGACCTACGAGCTGAAGGTGCCCGAGGAGTACGTCCTCTCCGGAGATGTCATCGCTCTATGAAGCTCCTGGAGGAGATGAGCTGGCCGGAGATCGAGGCAGGCTTGCGGCAGACGCAGACTGTGATCCTCCCCGTGGGAGCAACCGAGGAGCATGGGCCTCATCTTCCCACGATAACCGATACTATCCAGGCGATGGAGGTGGCGCGGGCGGTTGCTGAGAAGCGGCAGGTCTTCCTGGCTCCGCCCATTCATTACGGAGTCTGCCGCAGCACGCGAAGGTTTCCCGGCACCATCACCGTGGGGCACGATGCCCTGCGCGCCTATGCCCGGGATCTGCTGCTCTCTTTTTATGAAAGCGGCTTTGTAAGGGTGCTGATTCTGACCGGGCACGCCGGCGGGCAGCACATGGCCGCCCTCGAAGAGGCCTGTCAGATGGCGGTGGAGGTGCGGGATTTCTCTGTGAGCCTGGTATCGTTGTTCGATCTGATCGACAACAAGGCGGTACAGACCCCGCATGATGGACATGCGGGAGAGATTGAGACCTCTCTCATGATGGTCATCCGTCCTCATCTGGTCAGGGGGACGCCCGAGAAGCATTTTCCCAAAAGGCCTAAGTTTATGGTCATGAAGGACGTGCGCCACCTCATGGGAAACGGCATCATGGGCAATCCCCTGCCGGCGACCCCTGAGAAGGGAGAGCAGTTCTTCCAGATGGCGGTCGGCGGCGTCATGAGAGCGCTGGACGAGCTGGAGAGCGATGCCTGGCGGAAATGAAACGTCTTCCTTTCATTTTTCTTTTCTTTTTTCAACTCATTTTCTGTTATTCGACAGGTTTATAACTCATAAATCTAACCAAAAAAACCGTGCCTGGTAAGATTGGGAAATGTTCATTTGTAAATCATAAAAAAGGGCTTTTAAAGCCGGAGAGGCTAGCTTCGGGCATCTTCGGAAACTTAGTCTTTTCTTTCTTTTAAACGGGGCGAAGGGGCAGGAGAGCCTTGCTCTGATCCGCCCGGCAGTGGGATGGTGTTATGTTATCGGAAAACGATGTCAAAGTTCTAAAATCGATATTGCAGGGTCATTGCGATCCGCAGAGCATAGCGGATTTGCTTGCGATGAAGGTGGAAGCGGTTCGAGCCACGGCAGATGCATTGGAGGAGCAGGGATTCCTTAAGGTGACCAAGTCGGTAGTGGAGTCAGTCTCTCTGACGGAAGAGGGCAGAAAATATGCTCAGGAGGGTCTTCCGGAAAGGGCACTGTTTTCCTCCCTTGGCGCAGGCAAAGCGGTGTCTGAACTGAAGGATCCTTCCCACAAGATCGCTCTGGGATGGCTGAGGAAGAAGGGATGGGCAACCATCCAGGCCGGCATGATCAAGCCTACGGGCAGCGCCCCGAAGGGCAAGGATGAGGAGATGCTGGAAAGTCTGCTGGCAGGGCCGAAGGGCAGCGCCGATCTGAATAAAAAAGGCCTTGTCGATCTCAAGAGTCGGGGATTGGTGACAAGCAGCAAGAGCAAAGAGTGGCGCTATGAGATCACAGAGGAAGGGACGAAATTTGCCTCTTCTGGAATAAGTGCGGCCGCAGCTAAGGAGATGCCGACCCTTTCATCCGATATGATCAAGACCGGTTCGTGGAAGGAAGTGGATGGGATCTTGTATCTGGATTATATGGGCTCGTCTTATCGCGCCCGTCCCTACGACGTCACCCTCGCCGCCGACCGCATCATCCCAGGCAAGATGCACCCCTACCAGAGGATCATCGATTTCATGCGGTCGATCATGCTGGAGATGGGCTTTGTGGAGATCAAGGGCCAGATTGTGCAGTCCAGCTTCTGGAACTTCGATGCTCTCTTCCAGCCCCAGGACCATCCCGCCAGGGAGATGCAGGACACCTTCTACCTGGACAGCCTGGCCGACATTCCCGACTACACCCGGGTCAAGGAGATGCATGAATGCGGAGGTGCCGGGTCCTCGGGATGGGGCGGATGCTGGAGGCCGGAGGTGGCCCGCCAGGAGGTTTTGCGCACCCACACTACGGGTGTCACCATAAAGTATCTTGCCGACCACCCAGAGCCGCCGGTCAAGGCCTTCGGCATAGATCGCGTCTACCGGCGGGAGGCCATAGACGCCACCCACACCCCGGAGTTCGAGCAGCTGGAGGGCATCGTGATGGACAGGGATGTGACATTCTCTCATCTCCTGGGGATACTCAAGGAGTTCTACAACAAGATGGGATTTGAGGAGGTCCGGTTCCGGCCTGGGTACTTCCCCTACACCGAGCCGTCGGTCGAGCCAGAGGTCTTCATCGAAGGCCTGGGATGGGTGGAGCTGGGCGGAGCGGGGGTCTTCCGCAAAGAGGTCACTGCGCCCTTCGGCATTGAGCATCCCGTGCTGGCATGGGGCCTGGGTGTTTCCCGGGTGGCCATGCTCAAGCTGGGGCTCAAAGACCTGAGGCTGCTGTACCAGTCTGATATCGAATGGTTGCGGGAGACGCCTGTTTCCATCAAGCTTTGAAGGGGGTTAGTCTATGCCGGTTGTGAGAATTTATTACGATGATATGGAGAGGCTGATTGGAGCTTCCCGAGATACCATCATGGGCCGCCTGGCCATGATGGGTGCAGACATTGGAAAGAGGGCTGAGGAGGAGTATGTGGATGTGGAGTTCTTCCCGGATCGGCCCGATCTCTACAGCGCCGAGGGCGTGGCCAGGGCAATGCAGGGCTTTTTAGGCCTGAAGACCGGGCTGGTGGAGTACGAAGTAAGGCAGGGCCCCATCGTCCTGCAGGTTGAGGAGTCGGTGAAATCGGTCCGCCCCATCATCGGCTGTGCTGTGGTGCGCGGCCTGTCGTTTACCAGCGAGGCCATTGAGTCCCTGATGGGCCTGCAAGAGGATCTGCACTGGGGCCTGGGCAGAAATAGGCGCAAGGTGGCCATAGGTGTGCACGATATCTCTCGGGTCACACCGCCGTTCCGCTACTTCGGTGAGGACCCGGCGCGTAAGTTCGTGCCCCTGGACTATGCGGAGGAGATGAGCATGCATGAGATCCTGGAAAAGCATCCCAAGGGCAAGGGCTATGGTCATATCCTCAAAGGCTGCGAGCGCTATCCGCTTATCGTGGATGCCAATGATCAGGTTCTCTCCTTTCCGCCGATCATCAACGGCGAGCTGACCTCGGTAACCGAGGAGACCGAGGATCTATTCATCGATGTCACGGGAATGGACGGCATGGTGCACAAGGCCCTGAACATCGTGGTAACCTCCCTGGCAGAGAGAGGTGGACAGATCGAGAGCGTTCTGGTCAAGAGAAGCGAAGGCGATCTTGTCTCGCCGAACCTGCGGCCTTCCTCCTGGACGGTGAGCGCCGCAGAGGCCAACAGCCTGATCGGATTTGACCTCTCCTCCCAGGAGCTGGCCGAGTGCCTGCGCAGGATGCGCTTTGGGGCAGTCGCGAATGGCAGCGAAGTTGAGGTCCTGGTTCCGGCTTACCGGGCGGATATAATGCATAGCTGGGACATCTTCGAGGATGCGGCCAAGGCCTACGGATTTGACCGGCTGGATGCCCGTCTTCCCGGTACGGTGACGGTAGGCCGCGCTCACCCTTCGGAGCTTCGCAAGGGCGAGATTCGCGAGGTCATGGCTGGCCTGGGATATCTGGAGACCATGCCCTTCACCCTTACCAATGAGAAGGTGCATTTCCAGTGGATGCGGAGGCAGGGCGCGGGGGCAGTGCATGTGATGCATCCTATCAGCGAGCTGCACACCATCCTTCGCACCTCTCTACTCTCCAGCCTCCTGGAGATCTTTGCCATGAACCAGCATCATCCTCTGCCTCAGAGGATATTTGCCGTGGGCGATGTGGTGATAGAGAAGAAGACCCGCATGCATCTAGCCGCAGCCAGCATTCACAGCGGCGCTGATTTCTCGGAGATTCGTTCCGCTCTGGATGTTGTGCTGCGGGAGCTGGCGATCGCCGCGGAGATCGTGCCCTCTCTGGATGGAGCGCTTCTGCCCGGGCGGGGCGGGGATCTCATCGCCAGCGGCCGGAAGATCGGCTGCTTTGGAGAGCTTCATCCACTGGTCTTGAAGAGCTTTGGCCTGGAGCAGCCTGCGGTGGGGCTGGAGATCGAGTGGGGAGTGCTTTGAGGGGCGCTGCCCGCTTGATTTCTTTTTTCGTTAAGGTCTTTCGATCTCTGGTCTTCACTTTGCAGTTCTCTTAATTTTAGATCCCGGTAGTGCATCAGTTTTATCATCCAGCAGCCACATAAAATAGCTGGATTGCAGGATTGTGGTTGGCTATGAAGGTTCGAGATCTGATGAGCTATCCAATCGCCACAGTGCGCCCGGAGGCTACGGTGCAGCAGGCCATAAGAAAGATGGCGGCGGAAAAGAAGGGCAGCGTTCTCGTGGCCAGGGATGGCCTTCTCAAGGAGTGCCTGGGAATTGTTACCACCAGCCAGGTCTTTCTCAGGATCTTTGCAGAAGGCCGGGATCCGGCAAAGGTGGGTGTTCGGGAGATCATGACGCCCAGCCCACTGGTCACCATCGACCTGGATGCAACCACAGCCGAGGCAGCGAAGCTGATGCGAGAGCACGGCATACGAAGGCTGCCGGTGATGAAGGATGGGACGCTGGTGGGGATCATCACCAGCAAGGATCTGCTGGCCTGCGTGCAGTGATTCTGCGGGAAAGGAATGCGGCATTTTCTCGCTTTTATCTGTCTGGTGAACGCAGAATTTAAATAGGCCCAGGGGAAAGGGCTTGAGGTAAGTCGAGGTTGCCTAGCCTGGTAAGGCGCAGGTTTGCTAAACCTGTTCTCCTCCGGAGATCGTGGGTTCGAATCCCACCCTCGGCGCTACTCGATTTTCTTATTATATCTTACTTAGGATACAGGTTTGCGACAAATTCTCTTGGAGATCGAGGTTTAACTTTTATTATATCTCATGGAGAATTTTTCCATGCAATGCAACGGATGCGATTGATAATTTTGGGATCTAAAATTAGGATGCATTGGGGCTGGTTGGCCCCTGAGCATTGCAGAGAGCCTACTCCAAAATCTCAACCTCTCCGCTGTCCAGATGGTAGCGGGCGCCCACTATGGTGAGCTTGCCTTTCTCTACTGCCTCAGACAGGATAGGCTCGGATGTGCTGAGCTGTTCCACGATGTTCTTTACGTTGTAGTCAATGGAATTGTTCAGGAGCTGGTCCTCATTTCCTGCTGCTTTGGCCTCGTCTACTGCCGGCTGGATGTAGTCGACGAGACTGTTCAGGTGGCCTGGCACTTCTCCGCCTTTTACGACGGCGGTGACCGCTCCGCAGCTATCATGGCCCAGAACGACTACCAGGGGCACATTCAGGTGCTCTGCTGCATATTCAATGCTGGCGAGGGTGACGTTGTCCATAACCTGCCCTGCGGTCCTGATCACGAAGATATCTCCCATCCCCTGGTCGAAGATAACCTCCGGTGGGATCCTGGAGTCGGAGCAACCCACAACGATGGCAAAGGGATGCTGTCCGGAGAGCAGCTCGCTCATGCGCTCCTCAGACTGATGGGGGTGAGTGGCATTGCCGGATGCAAACCTCTCGTTGCCATCCATGAGCATTTGCAGGGCCTGGTCGCCGGAAATGCTCGATTTTTCCTCTGATGCATTAGCAGAAACAACTAATGCAGACAGTACTACTATTATTGTCAATATTCGTGATAATTTTATATCTATTCCTCCTGTCGATTGCCTTAAACAAAAGAGAAATAAAAAACTTTCCTATCTTTGAGTGGCAAAAATATGATTATTATTTGCATCAATTGGCCTTTTGGTAGATCTCCAGGGAGGGTGCATGAAGGCCTAGGCAAATATGCACTGCAACCAGTTACCGTTATTGTGATGCTGATGTCCAAGGAAATAATATTATGTGATGCTGGCGAGTCGACTGGATAACTGCACGCTAAAAGAGGGGGGGCGCGATCTTTCTCTACGATCTCGCCCAACTGCCGTTCAGGATTCGCCTTGCATTTGGAGGGGATTACATGCCCCAAAGGATGAAGTTCGATCGCGTCCTAGTCCATCTCTGCGTGCAGTGGCCGGATCTCATAGACGTCCAGCTGGCGGCAGATGGTGAACATCTCATTGCCTTTCTGGCGGCTGGCGAGGAGGGAATTGCCCACGTCTTTGGGCAGATAGAACTCTTCGTTGTCCAGCTTGACCCGGAAGAATTTGCGGCTCTTGCCCATCTCCATGTCCCTGTACTTGCCGGTTACCTTCTCGCCGATCTTCAGAACTCGCGGTTGCATGCAAATCTCACCTCATTGATGGTTATAATTGTTTGCTGCTTCTACTTCTAACTTCCGATCGATTTTTAGGTCAATCAGAGACTCACCCTTGGGGTGTAGTCCTCTTTCGCCCCATCGCAGTTCAGGGAGCAGGACCCCTCCCCGGAGCCGTCCCCCTGCATCTGCATCAGAAGCGCGTTCAGATAGTCGGTCTCATTGGCCTTCGCCGCCTTCTCGTCCCAGCAGGCGCAGCCTGCTCCCTGGGTGTCCTCTGCCCGCACGGGCTTTGCAATCGGGCAGCACCCCAGGTATCCCCGGCTGATTGCCGACCGGTTTTGCGCGAAGACCTGGCCCAGGCGAGAGTTGCCCTTGAGAATAGCCCAGTTGACGATATCATCCCCGCACCTTTCCACATTCAGGTTGATGCCGATTCTCAATGTATCGCCGATGGAAAGATGCAGCAGAGTCCAGTTGGAGCAGTTCTGGCCGATCTGATTGGGCTGCAATGTGGCATTGATGAATCTGGCGCCGGGCGGGAAGATGTCTTGAAGGAAGAGCGGCCCGATGGTGGTGTTGCCGTCGTTGGTAATGGTGATAGTATAGACCGCCACATCCTTGACCTGCCGGCCATCTTTGCGAAGATAGAGGTGCGGCCGATCGTATTTAGCGCAGCCGGAGATGATGATTCTGCGCGAGACCTTGTAGTCGCCCATAAGCGTCTCCTCCCGGTCTACAGCAAGGCTTCCGTTCTTGAGCGCAATCGCTTTTAGCGTAGCTATCCCTGAGAAGTTGGCCTCGCTATTAAGCTCTCTGCTGCTGGGAGATGTGGCAATAATCTTCAGCCGGGAGGCGCTGCGGTACTGCTCGGAGATGAGGCTGGAGGGAGTTAGAAGCTCTATTCCCTCCGACCACTTCTGGTTGATGTTCAGAAATGTGTCCGGTGTGACTTGCAGGCTGAGGCCATGATGGGCTGCCTCTAGGTCCTTGGTCATGAAGCCGGAAAACGCCTCGCAGCTATCCTCAGACCGATAGCGTCCAGCGCCAAAATCAAAGCTCCTCAACCTTGGGCCCTGCAAGTCTCTGGCCACAAATCCCTGGCCGGAGGTGGAGCGGTCCATCATCAATCCCTGGCCGAGGTCATGAACGTTCTCCGATAGCTGAAAGTCCCCTGCGAAGTCCTCAACAGAGGTGATATCCGCTCCACGCCCCGGGTCCGGTCTCTTCAGGGTCCCAAGGTGCGCCAATCCATAAAAGCCGGACTCCGTCTGCATCTTTGACTGGTTTTTGTCCAGATCATAGTGGCTCTCGCTTGCCAGCGTTGCGGAATATCGATACGATTCTTCGAAGGAGGTGTTGGTGATGCCGTTCCTGGCCCGAGATTCGTCATGCCAGAGGGAGGAGATCCTCTGCGAGCCGCTTTTCGGCAAGGGAAGAGTTGTGGGATGATAGCTTGCTCTCATGCTCCTCTGCATGCGGATGGATTTGTTGGCAGCAAGAAACCGCAGCTCTTCTTCTTCCTCGTAATCCCCGCTGCCGTGCGTGCGCTGGGAAAGCTCAGTTCCCTCTTCAGCCAGGATCTTCACATTGGCTGACGAAGAGCGAAGCATTTGATCAGAGGACACGAAGACATGGTTGGTGAGAACGTCTGCCTGGCGGCGGGTGCTGTAGTCTCGGTAGGAGCGGACGAATCCCTAGCCCACGACGTTCTCCTGGCTGCAGTAGAGTACATCTGTTCTGGGAATCCGCACGGTGAGGCCCATCTGCACGCATTCGCCCGGCGCGAGAGACGAATAGTGCCAGGCCCCGTCCTCTGCCATCTCCGGCCAGGCAGAGACCATCTCCACTGAGGAGTCGAAGACATCGCGCACGGTGACGTTGGTTGCCGGCTGGCCGCCCCGGTTGCAGACCGTGATGAGATAGCTGGCCTCTTCGCCCCGGTGCACTGCTTTTTGTAGCGGCGTCTTGTTGACGGAAAGAAGCGTTCCATTCAGGACCGGAGTGTAAAGGCGGCCGGATTTGGTCTCCAGCTCATCGCAGCCGATGGAATAGCGGTTTTCCAGCAGCGCCCCGTCAGGCAGGGTCTCGTTCACCCGCACTGTAAGAAGGATGGTGTGCGGGCCGTCCGGGGAGAGCTCTGCGATCTTCCAGGCTCCGTCCTCATCGGCAGGCGGTTCGGCGGAGAGGAGGGTGACGCGCGGGTCCAGGCGATCGCGAATGATTGCATTATGGGCTGCACTGCCAAAGCACTCGAAGGTGAGGGCATAGGTCAGAAGCTCGCCCACCGGCACAGGCTGCGGATCGGCGGTTTTGGTAAGCTTCAGGCTCATAACTCGCGCGCTGGCATTAGCCTCTCTCAGGTAGTCGTTTTCTCCTCCTGCCCCTGTGCGCTCCTGGGCGCGAGCGCCAGCGAGGCTTGTCCAGGTGGCCCGAGCGCGCCCCTCAATCGTCTCTCCAGGCGTGGCATGCACAGTCGCATTGAATCTCAGTATGGCCTTTCCGTCCGCGCTCCAATCCAGATCCAGACTGTCCAGCTTCCATCTGAGGCTCTCTTCATCAAATGCAGCGGACGGTCCCGCCAATACTTGTGCTGAGCCCGGCTTGTAATTCAGGGCCGCGGGCAGGAGCAGCTGCAGATCGATGTCATGGGCCGTGGCATGGCTCTGGTTGGAGTGGTAGAGGAGAAGGGTGAAGGCGACGCTGTCTTGCGGAGCGGCAAAAGGCCGGGCGGACTGCATCTCCAGTACCAGGTCCGGCTCGACCACGTTTAGAGGGCCGCACTCATCGGCATCTGCCCTGCCGGCTGCGCCCTCATTCCAGCTCATGCGGGCGGTAGTTCCTGCCAGGACCCTTCCGTCCTGGTTTTCGGGCGAATTGTCCAGTTGGCAGTCATAGGAGATGTCTATTGTCTCTGCGGGGCCGCAGTCTCCGAAAAACCAGCCTATCCTCTGGGTGCCGTCGGGATTTGCGGCGACCATCATCTCTAGAGGTGCCCGTCCCTGCACGGACAGGCTGCTCTCATTGTAGGTCAGTGCCGAAGGAATGGTATCATTGATCCACAGGCTGCGAGCGCCGCGAGGCAGGTCGGCGGAGATCTCAAAGCCGACCGATTCGCCCACGGTGAGGCTGCGAGGTTGGTCTGGCGTCTTTCGAAGAGCCGTTCTTGCGCCAAGCAGAGAGAGTTGAGTGGTCTCCTGGCATGGATCGGGGCCCCAGCGAGCCCTAAAGGCGCTGATGTAGCTCTTCTGGGCAGAAGTCACTTTGGCTTTTAGAGTGATCCTCTTCCCTTGGCCTGGCGCCAGGGATGCATAGCCCCAGTCCAGGTCTTTGTTAGGAGAATCGATCTCTACAAGCTGCAGGCCCTTATCTATTGTCAAGTTGAGAGCCACATTGTGGGCCGTCCCATCTCCATTGTTTTCCAGCAAAATGGTCCAGATGATCTCATCACCTGGGGCGACATCGAATCGATCCGGGGCAGTGGAGAGGCTCAGATTGGCTTTTCTGACGGTTAAGGGAAGCGGCGGAGCTTGCGTCCTGCCAGCTGAGAAGCGGATCTCTGCTGATATCTGCTCCTGACCTGGTGCGCTGCATCCGGCGGTGAGATTGAACTTCAAACCGAGAGACTCGCCGGCATAGATGTCTGCAGAATTTCCGCCATTGCTGCATCCGGGCGTGGCCGCCTGAAATATCCAATCCAGGTCATTGTCAAGATCCCTGCCATTGGGATTGCGCGAAGAGGAGAGGTCATTGTTCTTTTCGTCTTTGACCGAGGAGGTGCGGTCAATCTCGCTTCCTGAGCTGTCCAGAAGGGAGATGCTGGCCTTGTAAGAGTTGACGAGCGAGCCGTTGGTCCAGGTTATGAGCTGATAGCCATCCGGCATGATGACTGCGTTCGATGGAATGGAAACCGACTTGCCGTAATAGCTGTCGACAAGCTTCCAGCCGCCGATATTGATTGCCTGGGCGGATGGATTGTACAGCTCAATCCATTCCTTTTTGGTGTCACTGCCAGGGGGATTGGGCTCCCATTCATTGATTACGATATGCCGGCAGGATTTTAATGCTGGGGAGAGGTCCCATTGCAGGGAACTTTCGCTCTGCACGGGCGGAATTGAAGATCTATGGCCGCCCCAAATAAGCTCCGCATTTCCACTATAACTGAAGCCCTCAGGAAGCTCTATCAGTGCAGACAGACTGCTCGCATCCTCGCTGGAGAGGAAATACATCTCGTATGCGTCCTCTCCTGATATATCTGCATCGTGCGGGCCGGAGAGGCTCAAAGAAGAGGCAGCAGCCGGGATGAGGATAAGCTGTAACAGCATAAAGATGGCCCTCAAACTGCAGATGCATCGATTTAATTTACTAAAATCACATAATTTATAATTATTTTTTATGTTATATTTTTTTGAAATGTATTTTGTCTTCATAGATGAATCGCCCTGAAATTTATTTCGTATCTTTAGTACGGATCAATAGTTAGAATTACTTATTTAATTTTTTCTGTAAGAGTGCTGGATCGAATCAGGTTCTGTTTTTTACGAGAAAAATGGAAAATCGCAATGCATACCTTTAGCCGTCTCAGTTCAGAGCGTTAAGGATAGCCACGATTCCTGAAGTCTTGGACATACAAGCGCTTACTTACCGGGCATAAATCGGCCCTGTTCTAGTCTCATGCGAAGGCAGAAGAGGTCGCGAATCCATTCGCCCCGATCGCTGCCCGCGGCACATCACTGCCCACATGCGTGCGAGAGCAGCCGGACGGAAGCCTCTGCGAGGGAGCAGAGATCTCTAAAACTCGAAAAAAACGTCCCCGAAAATTGAAATCTTAACCTTACTCTCTCTTCCTCGGTGCCTTGTACTTCGGCCAGTTCTGCCTGGCCATCCCCTTGTTGGCGTAGCTGGCCGCCACGCTGTCGGAAACCGCCCGCTCGATCCTTTCGTCGCGCATTCTCCGCTCCATTGCCGCCTTCTTGACGACGATGTAGTTGGCGATGAGAAAAAGGGGAAACATGAGAATGCAGATCACGACTATATGCCACAGTTCCATAAAAATAGTCTCTCTCTTGAATATAAAAGGAGCACCTGATCATTTGAACTTCGCGAGCAGCCTGGCATAAAACTCCCGCTCCCGCCCCTGGGTGGATCGCACCAGCCGGTCCAGTATCAGCTCTGGGGTGCTCTTGGCCAGGTAATTGTAGCGGGGGCTTCTGCTGACGCGCAGGTTGTTGTTCTCATCCAGCCCCTCCGCCTCAATCCCGTCCACCCGCACCGGCGTCTCCGCGCAGCGGCGTACATCCTCAGCCAGGTGGCTCACGAAGACCGCCACGCATCCCCGCCGGTTAAGCTCATCGAGCATGCAGGCGATGATGCGCGCCGAGGCTCCAGGCTCGGTGATGGCCTCCAGCTCGTCCGCCAGGACCAGCTTTCTCTTTTCATTCTCGACCACGGAAAACTTTCTCATCGCGGTCTCGAAGGCCCCGGCGGAGAGAGTTCCCCGGCTCTTGCTGAAGTAGTAAAACTCCTCAAATAGAGAGAGCCTGCAGTCTTTGGCTGGCACGGGCAGTCCCATGTGCGCCAGGATGACAATCTGGGAGATCAGGTCCAGGAGGGTGGTCTTGCCGCCTGAGTTCACGCCGCTGAGCAGGGCTACCTTTTCGGGATGATCCGCGCTGCCCAGGGAGTAGCTCACCGCCTCCGGCCTGTCCAGGAAGAGGTGGCGGCCTTCTGCAAAGGAGAGGCAAGGCTCCTCTGCGATCTCAGGGAAGGTGAGGCGCTCCTCCAGGGAAAATCGCCCCAGAGCGTAGGAATAGTCAAACTCCATCAGGGCATGAACCAGCGCCGCCGCTTCATCCCTTTTGTCCGCCAGGCTCCGGGCGATCTCCCTCTTTCTCGTGAGGCCCCGGCCTTCCCTGCGGCTCTGGAGATCCAGCTCAAAGGAGCGCAGAGCATGCCGGTTCAGCTCCAGAGGATAGCTGATCTGCTCTGAGAAGATCTCGTCGAGCCATACGGTCTCCGCTCCCGCGAGATCGAGCTGTCCTGCGGCTCGGGCCTTAGCGTCTTTAAGGACCTGGGCAAAGACGCTCTTCATCTGCGCCTCCAGGATCTCTCGCACTCCTTCTCCCCGGCTCATGACCAGGAGCAGGTCAGTGCCGCCCAGGGTTAGGGAGCTTTTCTCAATCTTGCTCTTCAGCTGCTCATTGGCCCAGGCTGCCGCCTCCTCCGCGCATCTGCCCAGGCTCGCAGACAGCCTCTCCAGCCGTTCTCCTTCCCGGTCCGCGCTCTCATTCAGCCTGGCGAGCAGCTTATGAAGGCTCTGCCATTCTGCAAATCCGGCAATGCCTGCCTCATGCAGCTTTTGGGCCGTCTGGGCAGCTGCCAGCAGGGTCTCTAAATTCTCCTCATAAAATCCCAGGACCGCCTCCGGCACCAGATACCATTCCTCCAGAGACTCGGCCCTTTCCATATCCTCCGCCGCCTGCCCGCTCACCTCATCGCCGATCAGGCAGACGTGGCTGTAGCTCCTGGCCAGGTCTAAAAGCTCTGCCGGGCTCTCAGCCAGATGCAGATCGATCAGCCTGTCCAGTCCTTTCGACTTAAGCTTCTGAAAATCCTCTGCGGAGGTCGCAGCCACCGCTCTCTCTCGAACTCTGGCTGCAGCCTTCTCTCTCAGCGGCCGGATATCTTTCAGCAGCTTCTCCAGGCCCCGTCCCTGCATCATCTTTGCAGTCTGGAAAGCCTCCAAGGCAGCCTTGCGGTTCTCGGCCAGAAGCGCCCCGGAGGAGCTGGCAAAAAGAGTGCCGATCTTGAGCCTGGCGTATTCAGTATGCGCATAGCTTGCCAGACGGGTGAGAAGAATCTGCTGAATCCTGGTCGCCTCATCCGTAGCCAGGAACTGCTCAGGGGTTATAGCGAACTTCATGCCGCGAGCATGCGATACCAGGAGTAGGGCCTGGCGTTCGCTCAATGTTCTGCACAAGCCTGCTACATCGGCGTTCAATATCGCATGCAGGGACTTTTCCTCATCGCCATATTGCTCTATGAGGCGCTCTCTGATCCGAGAGCCTACACCGGGAAGATCTACCAGCTTCAAACAACCTCATTTAGCCAGGAATATAATATAATTGTTCCGCCAGTCTCCCGGCGGGACGGATGCGATAAGATTGATATGCTGGGGCAAGAAAGATGGGTGCTGTGCTGCTAAATCGTCTGTTGGACCTGGGGGATAACGAGGACATATTTCTCGCAGAAGAGTCCTGGCAAGATCTGTTGGATTTGACCGTTACCAGGGAGATACTGCAGGAAGATCTGGATGCGGATGCCTGCATTGAGATCAAAGATATGGGAGTTGCCCTGCATCTGTCCAAGCCTGCGGGGCTTTGGCTGCTTCTTACAGATCACTATTCTTCCTCAAAAATCTTGTCTGATCATGCCGGAAGATGGCGCAGCAGGATCATCAAGAGGGTACGGGCAAGTGAGACGGATTTTTTCTCCGCTTTATCGGAATATCTCTCCAATTCCCTTGCCGCAGAGCTCTTTTGCGAGAGCTGCTCTGTGAAAGGAGCGCCCCTTTATGTCGAAGAGAGGATCACGAGGCTAATGCAGCTATTGCAGCCGATACTGTCCCACGACGAGAACATACTGGAGATATGTTGTGGCAGCGGCATGGCCACACAGGCGCTCATTCGTCAGGGATATAGTCCTATTTGCATGGACTACGATCGCTGCGATCTATGCCAGAGTCTGAAGAGCGGTCTTATGGTAGCCAAGAGCAGCTTCGTCCTGGATGCCAGGCTATTGCCTCATATCTTTCCAGAATGCTCTTTCCATACTGTCTTGGGATTTATGGTAGGGCTAATCGACGATTTCAACTGGCCTCTCTGGAGAGAAATTATTCTCAAAGCCTCTCGCCTTGCGAAAAATAGGGTTCTATTTACTGTTTATACGAAAAAAGAAGCGGAACTCATCGCGAAAGCACTTGGGGATGCCGGGTGGCAGGGCATGGTAATCGATAATCGTGACTCAAAGGGAATTTATGATCAGTGGGCTTATTTGGCAGAGAAGCAAGGCTGAACGGAAAGGTTAATTACAGTCCCCCTGGATGGATAGAATTGGTGAGATTCTTGGCTGATTTTAAAAAACGAAATACCGAGAGAAAGGGTGGCAAAAAGGAAGAGATCAAAAGCAAGAAGCTCATGGAAGATAATCTCGATGACCTCCGGGGCAGAGGAGAAGAACTGAAATAAATACTCTGCCAATGATTTTTTTTGCTGATAGGATTCTACCCAAAGTCCGATGCCTGAGGGTTATGATGGCGAAAAACGATGAAGCGGCAGGGAAGCTCCGCCCTTCAGGGCGTGGGAGGAGTTCCATGAATGATCGCCATCTCATCATCTAGGATGGCGTTACGCTCAAGCCCCTGCTCAACTCCTTGAGCTTCTCAATGCTCTCCTGTGTCTTTGCTGACTCTTTTCGCTTCTCATCCTCAAAGTGCTTTATGATCTCATCTAAGGATATAGTGAGCCTGTAAACCTTCATGGGCCGACCCTTCCCATCTTTCTTGATCTCCCTTTCTTCCACCCAATTGTTGCTGCGAAGCGTGCGCATAGCAATGCTCACCTCTGGTTGGCGCAAGTTCGAGCCGATCTCTATCTCCCGAGAGGTAGCTTCCTCCACATTGGCTAGATAGGTGATCATGCTGGCAACATTTCTTGGTATGTCGAGTTCCCGCAGAACCTCTACGAACTCTCGGTCGGAATCATCAAGAACTTTTACAGAGAATTGCCTCATAATAACCTCATTCTATTTTTGGATATAAGAATTACTCAATGATATAAATAGTTTTTTTCTCGACTTTGATTATTTGGAGTCTATGATTATGATACAAATATGCAACTGCGTAAAGATCTTATCTTCTAGAAAGCATAATATATCCTTTAATTCATAGATTGAGAAAAATGTAAATCTCCCATCCGTTCGTGAAAGGGCTTAACCTTATAAATTCTAAAAATCTTATATCGCAAACTTCAAGAAAACATGCCAAAACAAAAATAGGCGGATGTCTTTTTTATGTTCTGTCAATATCTTGCCTTGACGCAGTTTTTTCCCTGTATTTTGCTATTTCGGCTCAGAAAGCTCTTTGGCGGTCTGGCTTTCTCTATTCATCAGCAGCTGCATCCTCTTCCATGTTGTCGTCATCGCCGGCTAAATCAAAGTATCCGGAGATGCGTATGATGTCCAGCCGAGAGATTCTGTAAGCTCCGTTCTTTCTCTCCAGAGGCGGATTGTTCTCAATCTCTAGCAAGGAGATGCCCGTCTCTCCAGCGTTGTATCTCTGCATGATCTCTCCCCAGGAAACCAGGTGCGCAGTACGCGCTTTGCCTGTGCCGTGGCGCAACTCTACAGCCAGGATGCCCTGTCTTCCTGAGCGGGTGATGAAATCTGTCTCTCGCATCATTTGATGCCCTCCGGCGGCAAGGCTGAAGTGCTGCTTGAAGTAGAGTGATTTTGTCTTGCGTGCATCCAGGCTCTTGCATTCGATAGCCAAATAGTACTCTGGTATCTTGGAGTCTACCAGTATGTCAATAAACTGGGCTGAGAAGCGAGATTGCTTTAGCCGGTAGGCGATGGCAGCGATGTCCTCTTCCTCGAAGAATGAGTTGAGGGCACTGACCAGCGCCCACTCAAAGTCGGGCATTGCCTATCGTCTTCAACAGATCTCTAAAAATATCTTTTCCTCCGATTACTTTCGCTCCGCGCTCATTCCTTTAATTTATTATCCCGCAAAGAAATCCCTTCCGATGCGCTCTGGTGGGAGATGCAATGGTAGTGGGAAGAACTCTGTGGGACTTTGTGGCGGAAGCAATTCAGACTCCGGGCGTGGCAATCATCCTCATAGCTCTGCTCACACTATTTGAGATTCTGTTGATCTTAATATTATTAATGGCGCACAATGGTCTCCTCGACCTTAAATTCAACTATGGCGGCCTGGGTCTGGAGCTGGGCCAATTCGCAGTCCTTCTGGCATTGACAAATATCTGTCATCCAAGCCAAGCCTCAGCACCGAAAGCCTGAGTGCCTGAAGAAGCTTAATGTATCATGCAAAAAAAGTCTGAACAATACAACAGGAGCTTTTTCATGGCGATACTGGGGAGATTTATTCGAGCGAAGACGATCTCCGATGCCTGGCAGAGGGGTCTGGGCCTCATCTGGCGGCAGGGGGCGGAGATTACCGATGAGAGAGGCACCAGGATAAGAGAGCTGCTATCTTTGCAGGTAGTGGTTGAGGACCCCTACCGGGATATGATTCCCGCCCAGTACTCCTGGAATAAGGAGCGTCTGGAGGAGTATGCAGAGCAGCTTTTATCCGGCCAGAATCCAGGCTTTGAGTACACCTATGGGGAGCGCCTGCGTGCCTGGCATCTGCCTGGCATGCCCGCACAGGATCAAATCGAGCAGGCGATAATGCGGCTCAAGGCTTCAGCCAATACTCGCCGGGCAACAGCCGTGACCTGGATCGTGCCTGTAGATTCGGGCAAAGATGAGGTCCCCTGCATGATTGTGGACGACTTCAAGCTTCGCGATGGTCGCTTGCATCTGTCTATCTTCTTTCGAAGTCACGATTTTGCCGGAGCCTATCCTGCCAACCTCTATGGTCTGGCCAGGCTGCTGCAGTATGTCAGCTGCGAGGTAGGGGCCGATCCGGGATCGATCTCGACCACCAGCTCTTCGGCGCATATCTATGAGCATGACTGGGACTTTGTGGAGAAGATGCTGTTGAGGGCAGGATCTGAATGCATTTAAGGGCAACCCCGGCTGTCTGCAAATGGGCCGCCCGGAGTTAACGTACCGCAAAGAATATCTGCTTTGGTCGAATTCTCCATTCGTCTATGGTCGATACCCTGTTGATGGTCAAGGCAGAGGAGATCCTGGAAAAGATCGAGAAGGGAAAGCCGGTAGAGTATGAGAACGTAATCATTTACGGCGACCTGGATCTGCATCGGCTGGATTTGCCATTGAATAGGGCCAAGCAGAAGATCGTAAAATCGATAATAAAAATCGAATACTCGGTCATCAAGGGCGATGTATTCTTCGATCACGCAGCCTTTGCCGGCCTGGTGGACTTTGATGGCACCACCTTTACCAGAGCTGCCAATTTCTCAGGCTCTCACTTTCATGAGGATGCCGGCTTTTCCGATGCACAATTCCAGCGGGAAGCCAACTTCACTCGATCCCACTTTGCTATCGATGCCAATTTTTCGCGGGCCAAGTTCAATGATGCCGACTTTGGCCGGGCAAGGTTCGATACATTCCTTTACCTGACCAATGCCAAAGTGTACACATTGAATCTATCGGATGCCGTCTTCTCGGAAGGATCGAGCATCCACCTCAAGGACTTCAATTTCAGCCGCATAGTCGTCCGCTGGAATATCATCAAAGATCACATTCCCTTTAATGGTTCGGTTTACCTGACGCTCACCAGAAACTTCAGGAACCTGGAGCAGTTCGAGGATCAGGACAACTGCTATTATCAATATCGAAAGGAAAAGCAGGCGCTTTCGCACAAGTTCTTCCCCAAGATATTCGATTATCTTGCCTGGTTCTCCTGCGGTTATGGGGTGCGTCCATCGCATACCATTCTTCTCAGTCTGGCCATAATTCTCCTCTTCGCTGGCATCTTCTCTGCAGGTGATGCCCTTCAGCCGATCGCTGCGAATGATCACCTGCAAGTTAAGGCCATCGTATCGCAGAGTGATGCGTTCTATTTCAGCAGCATGGAATTTTTAGGCAAGACTCCCCAGAATTTCAGCATCGTTGAGGGCTATGAGGTGCTGACGGTAATCGAGACGCTGCTGGGATGGCTGCTCATGGCCCTCTTTTTGGTGACGCTCAGCAGGGTGATGTTGCGGTGACCATAGCGGACGATATTATTTCTCTTTTATCGATCCGCTTCGATTGACCAAATAGTATCCCAAGGATAGCGCTATTATTAGAGCAGACAATCCGATCAGCTCCATCTCATTCGGATCCCCTTCGATCTCCATTATTATGACTTTCCTGGATATTGCGATCAGGGCCACCAGCAAGGCAATCAGCACATTGAACGTTTTATCCTGTTTATAGTTCTTGAATGTCTCCAGAAGCTCTACTCCTATAAGCACCAACAATATGCTCCCGAAAAAGTTCAAAAGCTCATTGATTTGCAGGTCCAAGGGAGGCGTTAGTAGGTATTTGGCCAGTGAGTAGATTACATCTATCGTTATTAAAAGAGTTACGAGAGTCATTGTCCATGCCAGGATGGTCCTTATTGCGTTCTGAAACCGCTCAATGTATGTCATGAATCTGAGTCCTGCCTCCTAATCCTGGATCTTTATGCTAGTCTGTACTAGATGATAAAATGCGGCATGTTTCTATATAATCATTTCTTGAGATTTCCTATTGAGCTATTGGCCAATAAAATCTAACATATCTTCTCGGAATTAGTGCGATGATGGGCAACGTTTATTATGATTAAACATATAAGCTATTATCTGGTGATTCTTCATGAAGAGGCTAATTGCCATTTTCCTGGTGGGACTTGTATTTTTGTCCATCGGTTCTCAAGCCAGATGGGACAAGCTCTGGGATAAGGAGGTGGGCATAGTCGTAGTTGACCAGAATCTAATGGACGGAACAACAAGGCTCTTTGCCACAGAAAAATCAACCGGTGATCTGTACAGGTATGATAATGTCCCAAATAGCTGGACAAAGGTGAGCGGCCCCTCGAAATATTTTGTTTCAACCGGCGAGGGATTATACAAGTTGTCTTTGGATGGGACGAAGACCTACCGGTATAACGGTCCAAATAGCTGGGAGGTCATCCCGGGCGGGGCCGCCCTGAAGATCTTCGGAGGGGGAAATAAGCTCTATGCCACCAAGGCACCCAATGGAGATATCTATGAATTTACAGGTAGTAGTTTTTCAAAGATCGGAGATTCCGGCAGGACATTTGTAGCCGGTGGTTGCCATAATTGCTGGAATGACATGTATGGCTTTCTCTACAAGATAGCCCCGGACGGAAAGAGCCTCTGGAGGTATCCCAAAGGCATAGGTGAATGGACCTGGTACAAGATCGGAGGCCCCGCTGAGCTAATATATGCCGGGTCAAGTTCCCTATATGCAACTGATCCTGTGCATGGAGACATCTATCGTTATGTATCTGGTGACACATGGGAGCCGATTGGTGGTCCCGGAAAGATGTGGGCAATTGATGTCATCGGCAAAGGCACCGGATATGGCACAAAGGAGACTCTTTATGGTCTGTCCGGCGACGGGAAACAGATATGGCGATGGGAGGGCCAACCCGAGGCATGGACGCAGATTGATACGACGGGCTTGAATACCCCACTGAAAAGCATCTATTCTGGGGGTGGACAGCTGTATGCGGTGGCAAAAGCGGATAGACTGTGGAAGTATGCGTCCTAATTGAACGAAATCCTTAAATACGTCGATTGACGTAAGAAGCGTTGGCGAAAGTCGACCATGCATTTTCCCTCCCAAGCTAGGTGACTTTTGCCTTCTTCCTTCTTCAAAACCATTATAAACTTCGAATAGGAAAGACTATTCGGGGTTTTAAGAGTGCTCAAGCATATCGTTATGTTCAAGCTCAAGGATCTGGCAGATGGCTGCAGCAAGGCAGAGAATATCATTGCCCTGAAGGCAAAGCTGGAGGCTCTGCCTGCCCAGATTGAGGAGATAAAGTCCTTCGAGGTTGGAGTAAACACTATCGAAGCGAGCGTGGCCTATGATCTGGTCCTGGTCTCTTTGTTTGAGAGCAAAGAGGCTCTTTTCAGATATCAAAAGCACCCTGAGCACCTTCTGGTGGCCGACTTTGTAGGAAAAGTATGCGACAGCCGAGTAGTGGTGGATTATGTGCCTTGATCCGGATTTTTCAATGAAAATAGGCGTATGCGGCATCGCTTGTCAGGCCTGCCCGCGCATGGCCTCGGGCCGGTGCCCTCATGGTGAGGCGGGCTGCACTGCTCAGGAGAACAAGATGTGTCAGATTGCCACCTGTGCGTTTCGAAAAGGTATGGATCTGTGCTTCCGCTGCCCGCAGTTTCCCTGCGAAACCACAAAGCTTGGGCCGATTAGCTACGGCTATTGCCAGTTTATATCCGGAAAGAGCGCCTAGGTCTTCAATAGCGGCTGCTGATACATGAATTGCAGATAAATGAATATATGATCGCTTCGCTCTAAGATATCTCGTCCTTCAGCCCTTTCTGGAAGTGGCCGTGGGTTATGCCGCCCAGGGCCAGAGGTCTGATGGACTCTTTCAGGCTCTCCAAATCCCTGCGGAGAGCTGGGCTCCCTATCTCTGTCAGGTCTATGGCTCTTCGGTAGATCTCCGTCATTTCCCGGGCATACTCTTCCGTCCGCCCTCGTGCATCCAGGGCCACGCCGTCTAGGCCGATGGCGAAGATCTCAGGCATCTGGTCCAGCAGGCAGGTCTCGGTGGAGTTAAAGATGTGCGTCCTCTTATCATCGTCCAGACGGAGGGGAAAGATCCGTCTCATGTCTTGCAGTCCCCAGAATTCCCCGGGATCATATTCTGCTCTGGCTGGCAGCGGCATGCAGTCTCGCGACACCGTAACCTCCTGGCTGCCCTGCACCATCAGCTCCATCTTTGCCGGGTTTGAACAGCGGCGCGCCGCGGCCACGGTGCCGGAAAGCTGCCGATAAGAGAGCTCTGGGGAGAGGGTGATAAGCTCCAAGGGAGGAGCAAGCGCCTGCGCAGCCAGATGGTTGCAGACGTTGAGGCCGGAGGCCCCCAGGATATGGATATCAGGTCTGGCCTGCATAGCAGCCTGCATGGCGCCCACATTCTCTACCATAACGGCATCGATTTCTTCCTGGGTCAGCAGCGGCATGGCAAATGCGAAGAACTGGTCATGGGTGATCCGGGGCCACTTCCAGATGAGCGGCACTCTTCCGCAGATGGCTCTTGCCTCGTTTATCAACTTCGCAGCCTTTGCGGCTCGATCTTTCCCGTCCTGCCCTAAAATGGGCTCAAAGTAAAGCCGATGGCATCCGCCCTCCACGGCTCCCTTCACCGTCTCCAGGCTGTCGGCATAAACCGCCAGAGAAGGCACCCGGCCCGCAGAAGCGCCTGAGTCGGCAGAAGCAGACTGCACCATCTCATCGAGGATCTCCTTCAATCTATTTCGAGCCCGGTCCGCCATCTCCTTTGGGGGGCGTCTCCTCTCGATGAGTGCATCCTGCGCCTTTTCCAGCAGGTCGCGTCGCATCTGGTTCAAGGCGCTCAGGGGGGCGAATAGGTCTCCGGCGTAGTCCATGGTAATCTTGCGGACGAGGAAGGGCGTCTGGCCGGTCTTTCGCATCTGCGATTCGATCTGCTCTCGGGATGTGGGCCGACTTTTAGCCTTTTCCATCTTGAAGGAGGCTTTGACCTGAACTGTGCTTCCATCGGGCAGAGCCGCCTGGAGCAGAGGGTTTTCATCCTGCCAGGCAAGTGTCAGATCCAGTGGGATCTGCGTTCTGGCAGAGGCGATGATCTCCTGCGCCTTTTTGGCCAGAGCGCTGCTGCCCGTCAGGTAGACTTTTGCCCCCGGGCGCACTCTCTCCGGCGTAATCAGTCTCACCAGGCCGTCTTTTTGCATTGCTCTCTGCACTACCAGGCCTGTCTCCTGGCCGGGTGATTGAATGACCAGGCCATCGCCTTTCTCTGGGCAGAGCGGCCCTGTGAGCCTGATGGCAGCTTCGCTTCTCTGGGTGTCGAAGGAGGCCACGCTGCCGATGAGAACCCCCCGGTTGTCCGACATCTCCCTGCCCATGACATCTTTGGCACCCAGCAGGTAGCCTTCGGTGAAGTCTCGGTTGAAGGACAGAGCCAGCTCTCGTTCATCTTGGGGGGAGGGCGACCATTGGCCTCTAGCAGCAGCCAGCAGGGCTCTCTTGTAGATGCTGGTTACTATGGCCACGTACTCTGCAGACTTCATCCTCCCTTCAATTTTCAGTGACTGTATGGGCGCGCGGATGATCCTGTCCAGATGTCTGTAGAGGCAAAGGTCGCGGGTGGAGATGAGATATCTTTCCTTTTGCGGCACAGCTGCCAGGCAGGCCGGGCGGCCGTATCGGTCCTTTTCTCCTCTGAGAAGCACGTAGGGCTTTCTGCAGGGCTGAGCGCACATTCCCCGGTTGCCGCTCCGTCCGCCGATGGCCGAGGAGAGTAGGCACTGCCCGGAATAAGAGTAGCAGAGTGCGCCATGCACAAAAACCTCCAGGCCGACTGCAGGTCGCTTGATCTCGTCTTTCGGCCCTTGTCTCATCTCTCTGTCCATCTCCTTTATCTCGTCCAGGCCCACCTCCCTAGCCAGTACAGCTCTCTTGAATCCGTGGTCGGCTGCCCAGGCTACGCCCTGTCGGTTGTGAATAGTCATCTGAGTGGAGGCGTGCTTCTCAAGCTCAGGCACTATTTGGCTCGCGAGGAGAGATGCTCCCAGGTCCTGCAGGAGTACAGCGTCTGCTCCCATTAGATAGAGCTTGAGAAGATATTCCGCGACATCACAAAGCTCGTTTTCTCTGATGAGGGTGTTGACAGTCACATAGACCCGTACCTCTCTCAGGTGGGCGTAGTCGATGGCCCTGGCCAGGGCTGCTTCATCAAAGTTGGCTGCGAACTTTCTGGCACCAAATCTCTTACCGCTCAGGTAAACGGCATCGGCTCCTGCGGCGATGGCTGCCGCCAGAGCTTCAGGCGATCCGGCAGGGGCGAGCAGCTCAGGCAGCTTTTTCAAGTTGATCGCCTGCAATATCATCAATGGCTTTCATTATGCTCTGCCATTGCGAACAGTAGTACACCTGATCGCCATAGTCTCCGATATCCGTTCCATTCAGGCTCCAGGGATGCTGAAAAAGAATCCCCCGTCTGTCCGGGTCGCTCCTCACAAATTCCACGATGTTCATATCCAGGTCGTCGATCAGCACATCGGATGGAATGTTGTGCTTGGTGCCGGTCCTGGCATGATAGTATTGGGTAAGACAGGGAAAATGCTCTCTGAGCCATCTTCTCGTCGCCTCTTCGGTGTTTGGCCTTCTGGCCGTCACCACGATTACATCCTGCTTGCACAGCTGCTTTATGGCCTTTTGCGAGCCTTCGATCAGAGGTACTCTCAGGACATATTCAGGGTCGGCCAGAAGCCTGGAAATCTCCGTCCAGATCTCAATTCCATCAGAGCTCCAGTGGGCACAATTGATCTCGCTCTTGGAGTATTTCCTTCCATAATCCTTTTCGATTTCCTGCAAAACCGCACTTACCTGATCCGCCAGAACCCCGTCAATGTCCACTGCTATCTTCAAACCATGCCTCTCCTAAAAATTGCTCTTTTTCCTTTTTCGATCATAATATGATAAATCTTTTCTTGAGGGAAATGAATGGCAAAAATAGCAAACCTGAATATCCGGACAAAAAAATCATCCTGCTGCGCATACATGGGTTATTTATTGGAGAAGAAGCAATAATATTTTGGTGAATGGGATGAGGTTTGCTGAACTAATAATCGCTTTGATCGTTCTTGCATTGTTCTGCTCTGCCGGGCAGGCATTGCAGGCTTTTTCCGGAGACACGGTCTCCATCGACTCGGCTGTGGCCGATGATATTATAGCCGCAGGAAATATGGTGAGCATCAATGCTCCGGTAGATTCGGCAATAGTCGCAGCCGGCACAGTTAATGTCAACGCCCCGGTGAAGGGAGATGTCATCGCCGCAGGCGGGCAGGTATATGTCAATGCCGATGTGGGCGGAAAGGTGGTGGCAGCAGGCGGAAACGTCAACCTGGGAGCAGACGTGGGCACCAATCTGGTGGCAGCGGGAGGCCAGGTGAATATCCTTCCCGGAAAGAGCATCGGAAGAGATGCGCTCATCGGCGGCGGCCAGGTGGTGAATGCCGGCAGCATCAACGGCACCATCACGGTGCATGCCAACCAGTTCAATAATACCGGATCGGCTGGACTGGTCAGATTCTATAAGGCAGAGGATTCTTCTCCCAAGAAGAAGGATTATGAGGATGGCTTTAACATCTTCAGCCTTCTGTCCATGCTGGGCTACTTCATCCTGGGGCTGCTCCTGGTCAGGAGCATGCCGGGCATAATGCAGGCAGTGGACGGCGAGGTGAGAAGCTCAACTCTTCTCAAGACCCTGCTGGGCTTTGTGATGATCATTGCCACATTTATCGCCCTGCTGCTGGTGGCGGTAACCGTGGTGGGCCTGCCAATCGCAGTGATTGCAGCTCTGCTGTTCTTTGCCGCCATCATGCTCAGTGGAACCTTCATCTCCTTCAGCCTTGGCAAATGGATTGGAGAGAGGGCCCGGATCAATCAGGGAGACCTGGTCTACTTCATAATCGGGTTTGTGATCCTCAATGTGCTCTCGCTCCTGCCCTTTGTGGGTGGTCTGGTCTCACTGGTCTCCATGAGTCTGGGTTTTTCGGCCATTCTCTATGCAGCTCGAAGGATGACCGGCTGGGCGAAGGCTGCTTGAAAGCATCATATCCATTTTATTTTTTTCCCTGCACTTATGCCGGAATGTGTGAATTGAACTGCCAGCTGTACGCAATGGTATCTTTGCAGAAACGTTCAGTTCTAAATACCTTGATATCCAGATAATAGCAGCAAGAAATGTTGGCTGCATTGCTGGAAATAGAAATGGTGCTTTTATTGATGGGGTGAATAGAGCTTGAAACTGATAGTATTCTACAATGGCGAATTTGGCGAGAGGGTGGTGGGCAACCTCATCAACTATTCGGGTTTCTGCATCTCCTGTGCCGATGCCTGCTCCCAGTGCCGCAACGTCCGGCCGGGATATGCCGAGAATATCGTCTCCCTGATAGAGATGCCAGACCCTGCCTCTCTAGGGGACTTCATAGATGATGTCGAGCCGCTCCTCCCTCAGAACATTCCTGAGGCGGACATCGCCCTGGTCATCAATGTTCATCCCGACATCCTCTTCGGCCTTCTTCCCAAACTCAAGGAGGCAGGAGTGAAGGGCATTGTGGGCGGGTCTGAGTCGCCGCGGGAGCTGCCCCTGGGCCAGAGAAAGCAGCTGGAGGAGAAGGCAGCGGAGCTGGGCATGGAGGCGGCATTTGCCAAGCCTTTCTGCGCTCTTCGTCCTGATCCTGCCAAGCCGAACATCTATGCATTTCTGACCGAAGCGGGCATTGGCGACCCATTGATCGATGTGACGGTGCAGAGCAGCCGGGCGGGGAAGGATCATATCCTGGCGGCCAATGTGCTGCGCAGCGCGCCCTGCGGCTCCACCTGGTTTGTGGCCAAGCGCCTTCTCGGCCTGGAGCCTGATCAGCCTGACATCCGGGAGAGGATATCCGAGGCGCATCATGCTTATCCCTGTACAGGATCGATGGAGAGGGATACGGAGCTGGGCGACACCGTGCTGCACAAGGGCGGCTACATCATCCGCGATGCGGTGGAGGACGCCTTCAAGAGGGCGAAGAGGCAGGATTGATCAGCCCTCAATTGCCTTATCGTCTTGCCCAGGAAAACAAATCCGCTTTGAGATCTGCCCCGTGAGCTATTAACCCTGAGAGGCAGATTCTCTTACCATGAAAGCACTCCGATAAAGGAGGATGTAGCGACCTATCCACCTTCCTGCTCGGATCTTTTTTGGACTACATACCCCGCTCTGACGAGAATCTGAATCGCATCAGAGATAATCGGCCCAGGTGATCAGGAAGATCTGCCAGGCTTGGTT
>MVRL01000177.1 GCA_002067705.1 Methanosaeta sp. PtaU1.Bin112 | reverse complement strand
CCAGGGAGTTCAACAAGCTCTTCTCCTTCGGCACCGTTGGCCGCTCAACTGCCACTGATGTCATTGTCTCCAATACATTGAACACCTTGCCTGAAAAGGAGAGGAAGATCCTGGTCTTCAGCGATAACCGCCAAGATACAGCTCTTCAGGCAGCTCATATGAACAATATCCAGAAGCGCATGCATTTCCGCCGGGCGCTCTACAAGGTTTTGCAGAGTGCTGAGGAGCCGGTGGAGCTGCTGGAGACAGGTGATAGGATCTTCAAGGTCCTGGATCAGGAAGGAGTATTGCCTAAGTTCTCGCGTTCCGGCGGGGACTCCCTAATGATGATGGGCTCGAGCAAAGTTGAAGAAAATGCATTCAAAGATTATCTGCTCTTCAATACGGTCATTGAGCTGGGCTCATCTCAGAGACGAAACCAGCCCAATCTGGAAGATGTGGGCTTACTCAAGATATCCTACAGGAACCTGGATAAGCTGGCCAGCAAGTTTGACCTTTGGAGAGAAGCACAGGAGTTCCTGGATTTAAACGAAATACAACGCCTGGATTTCTTAACAGGCTTTTTGGATATAATGCGCTACAGAACAGCGATATCCTACGAATACCTCCTGGAGCCCAGGGATTTCAAAATGAAGATCGAGAGCAAGCTCGATGAAGAGGTCCTCTTCCACAACGAGCTCCGCATAGGCCAGCTCCAGGGATATAGCGATGATGCCGATAATGCTACAAGGGAGGCTCAGGTCCATCGCCTCTCCTGGAAGACAGGTCCGCTCGTCTCCTGGACCTCTAAGGTGCTCCAAGTTGAAAGAGACCGAGCTGCAGAGATAGTGAAGCTGGTGGCCAGGAATCTAGCGAATAATGGATGGCTCGAGAGTGTAAGTATAAGGCGTGTGGGTGAACTCCTCATGATAAAGCCCGCATCGGTGCTTCTCTCTGCGCCCGCTGGGGACTCTCATAAAGTCTGCAAAAAATGCGGTCTGGTTCATCATTTCCAGGAGCTGAATCTGTGCACTGGGTCCAAATGCCAGGATCTTGTAGAGAGGCAATTCCGGGACAACTACTTCCGGTTCGAGTATAGTCGCGGCTTTGGCGATATAGTCCCTCTGAATGCTGCTGAACACAGCGCCCAGATCGATGGAGAGACGAGAAAGAACTTGGAAGTAAAATTCCGGGATCCAGAAGAACCTCTAAATGTCATAGTCTGTACACCGACAATGGAGTTGGGAATCGATATAGGTAAGCTTTCAGCAGTCTATATGAGGAATGTCCCACCTTCGCCATCAAACTACGCACAAAGAGCTGGAAGGGCTGGCCGTCGATCTCAGGTTGCAGTTGTGAATACCTTCTGTGGTGTTGGATCCAGGAGAGGGCCTCACGATCAATATTTCTATCGTTATCCCAGTAAAATAATATCAGGCGAGATCAGTCCTCCAAGATTCATGCTGGACAATAAGGCGCTAGTTAGAGCTCACATTCACTCTCTAATCCTGGAAACCATCGGCACCAGAGTACCTCAGAAGATCGGGGAGATCCTGGATATAGAGCAGGAAAATCTGCCTCTTAAGCCTGATTTCAAGAGAGAGCTAGAAGCTGCAGTTAGCGGAGCAAAAAACGAGATAATCAAAACTGTTCATGATGCATTGAAGACTGAAATAGAGCAGTACGACTGGTTCAACGATGCTTTCATAGAGAGCACCATAAACCAGTTTGTGCAGGACTTCGACTCATCATTTGGCTACTTCAGAAACGAGTATGAAGACTTGAAGAAAACTCGGTATGCCATCAATGCCCTTGGCGAAAAAAAGCGTTTAACCTACGAAATGACTTGGCGAAGGACCGCCATTGAAAACAAGATGAGCGATATGCGTGAAGGCGGAAAGGACTATTTTACTTACCGTTATTTAGCTAGCCAGGGATTCACGCCCAACTACGGTTTTCCCACTAACATCACCCTGCTATCCTTGGATCGTCGTGGAAAGCGCGATGCAGAAGAGATCTCTCTTCAGAGAGACAGAGCTATTGCCGTAAGCGAATATGCCCCTGGAAATAGCATATACTATCAAGGCAGCCGTTACATCGTCTCAGAGGCCAGGCTCAAGCTGCGGGCTGGTCGGCCAGTAACAAAGAGCCTGCTCATCTGCCCGAAGTGTGAGACCTATTACATGGATGATGAGATAAAGACCTCAGGAGGCGCTTGCACCTGTGGTGCCTCACTTCAGGACCAGAATGCTATCAACAATGCCATTGAGATGCCAGATCAGTTTGCAGCCAGGCGTCAGGGGATCACTAGCGATGAAGAAGAGCGGATGCGTCTTGGCTACAAAGTGAGCGAGCATTATCATCGTGGGCCAAGAGTAACCTCCTGGAACGTGCTAGAGAATGGAGACCCGATCCTCACACTAAGCTATGAGCACAATGGAAGGATATTACGTGTAAATATGGGGACCAGGAGGGTCGAGGCAGACCACCAAGAGGAAGGATTTACACTTTGTACCGCTTGCAATCGTTGGATTTTTGGAGAGGAGAACGTTGAGCGGCATCTAGATGCCAGCAATAAAAGCTATCACTGCTGGCGTAATGCAACTGAGGAGGAAATTATTAGGAACCTCACTCTCTGCACTGAGTCGCTTCACGATGTGGTCACATTGGATTGCGAACCTCCTGAAGAGGTCGATCCGGAGGGCTATGAGGCATTCTATACTACTCTTGCACAGGCGCTTATCCAAGGGCTTCAGATCAGCATGAATATCGATGTGGACGAAGTTGGGTCTTTCCTTCTGCCCAAAGATGAGGGGAAGTTTGGCGTTCTTCTCTATGAGAGCGCAGAGGGCGGGACAGGTATCCTCCATGCGCTGCAGCAGACGGCCGTAATGCATGAGGTGGCGCGACAGACCAGAGAGATCCTCCATGAGTTTGACAATCCAGAAGATCAATGTGAACGGGCGTGCTATGGCTGCCTCTGCAACTATTACAATCAGTCTGTTCATGAGATCCTCGACCGCAACCTGGTACTGCCCTTCCTGGCAAGACTCGAGAAGGCAGAGATAGTCCAAGTCGAAGCTTCAAAAGAAGGGTATGATAAGCTTCTCGGGCTATGCGAATCCGATTTGGAAAAGAGTGTTCTCGAAGCGATCCATAAGCGCAAACTCCCACTTCCAACAGATGCCCAGAAGACAATCTTCGATAGAGATGCACCAATAGCTCAAGCAGACTTCTACTATGAGAGGGAAAGGTTGGCAATCTTTGTTGATGGACCGGATCACGAAAAAGACTTCGTAAAGGAGAGCGACAGGAAGAAGCGTGAAAAGCTGGATGCTATGGGCTACCGCATTTTCACCATAAGACATGATGAAGACCTAGAAAATCGAATAACTACTTTGGCGGAATACTTGGGAGTCTAACCAGAATTTCAACGCAGGGACGAGACGAGATAGGCTTCTTCACCGGCAAATCGCCCCGCCAGGCAGCCTTGAAAGTCGCCAACAGGTATTTCTTGAGATCCATCTGAGCAAGAACATATTAGATAACTTTCGGGTAGAATAGCGATAGATTCATCATCTATTTCTGGATCACATCACAGTCTGATCAGGAGGGGACGTTTTGTCCATACTTGGTGAAGGAAGCCTATTCACGCCTAAATCTGTGCCATTATTGGAGCTATTGCCGGGAATTCACTGCCATAAGATTGCTTTGCCCAACTTTCAGCGACCGTGGAGATGGGAGCCTGAAAGAGTTAGGGAGCTTATAATTTCCGTAGCTTATCGATATCCTGCAGGCAGCCTTCTCACCATGCCGGTAATTTCCAATAGCTTCGCTTTGCGACCTTTTCAAGGTTCTGGAGATAAGCTAAAGGATAATCCAAACCTTATGGTGCTTGATGGCCAGCAGAGACTAACAAGCCTTTATCAAGCCCTTTTTGTGCGTAATGGTGTAGAATTTAGAGAAAAGAGTTTCCATTTCTATCTCGACATACCCCATCTGATGTCTGATCCAGATGGCAGCATAGAAACAGGAGATCCTTTTTTTGAAGATGCACTTTTCTTTGTCTTACAGGAGAAGGACGGCCAGAAATTCAGATATGAAGGACTCAGGAAGATGTATAGTCTGACAAAACAAGAAGATGAGATGGCCCATGGGGCCCTTCCTCTCTGGTCGATATTCGATCCAGATGGATATCTATCTGATTGGAAGACCAACTTCCTGATCAAACAATCCCATGAAGATATGAAGGAGTATGTGCAGCTACAGAAAACATGGGATAATCTGGTCCAGCCATGGATCGATCGCATCCGCAATTATCCGTTCCCTGTGGTGGAGCTGCGGGCCGATATGCCTTTGAGTGCGATATGCCATATATTCGAAAAGGTTAATAGCCAGGGACTGCCTCTGGACGTCTTTGATCTTTGCACGGCGATTTTATGGGCTCAAGGTTTCTTCCTCAACGACAAATGGATTGAACAGATCAAAGAGTTTAAAGATCAGAATCTGCTCCAGATGCAGCCTCTCAATGGGACCGCCTTCCTGCAGAGCATAGCCCTCTTGGCTTCCATGGATAGAAAGAGAGCGAATCCTGGGGAACGACTGGCTGTTGCCTGTCGTAAACGAGACCTCATGGAACTTGATAAGAGCACTGTTGAACGCTATTGGGATATTCTTGTCAATGGCTACAAGGAAGCATCCATCTTCATGATGGATCAAGGAATTCTATCGGAGAGAATTCTTCCCTACACTACAATGATCATTCCTCTCAGTGCCATATTTGCTGATATCCGGAATCGTAAGGGAGAGGTGGGCGCTAAAGCTGCCTGGCCAAAAATCAAGAGGTGGTACTGGTGCAGTGTATTTAGCCAGAGGTACAGTGGGCCTGTTGAAACATATTCTGCCCTCGACTTTGAACAGGTAATCAATTGGATTGATGATGGGGCGGAGCCTGATGCTGTCAGAACCTTTATCTTTCGGTCTGACTCTCTCCAAGAGATATCCTCTATCAGGAATGCCATGTATAAGGGGGTCCTTTGTCTGCTTGCTCAAAACGGGGCTCAGGACTTCAGCGGCGGAGGCGGGCTCAATGCAATCCTTTTCCATGATTCAGGACAAGATCACCACCATATCTTTCCTTGGAATGCCCTCTCACAGCTTCCTGTCCCTATTAAGGATCCTAGGGCCGACTCTATCATAAACAAGACCCTTATCAGCGCTGCCGCAAATCGTAGTATTAGCGGAAAGCTTCCTTCGAAATACGTAATGGAGTGGAGAAACAAGCTTGGCGCTGAGCAGTATGATCGCATCTTAGAATCTCATGAAATAGATCCTGAGTTATTGAGCAAAGATCTGTGGAATGAATTTATCTTGGACCGAAGGGAGAGACTCAAGACGCTAATAGAATCCGTCTGTGGCGGAGATTTCCAGCCGTTTAGTGATAATTATCAACCTATAGAGGACGACGATTAGATTTTATGAAGCCGATCTATTCTTCCCCACATATTTGCTCTTCGTCTTCCCGCCCTCCCTCCAGTAATAGTACCAATACGGCCGTATAGCTGGTGGTCAGGAATGCCGCTCTAGAAGACGTCTTTGTTATGAAGCTGATCGCCAACCGGCCCGGAGATGCCATGGATTGTGCTGCTTTGTTCTCAGCTGTCCTGGACTTGGATGCCGTTTTCCAGGAGATATATATGCAGTACCGCAAGCCTGGGCCGATGGAGCAGGAGTTCGGGTCGCAGCATCCGATCACGAAGAAGCTGAGCAGCATACATGCGGATGCTCAGGCGCTGCTGCAGGAGAGCGCAGAAAGCCAGAGTCGCCAGTAGAACCATCATTTTGCGAGGTTATAGGCATCCCAGGCGCATCCGATCCAGAGAATCGAACCAACAATGAAGCCGCCGAATCCAGTGAGCATGGTTAGAAGCGCAACTATCAGGATCGATCCGAAGAACCAGGCCAGGGCCCCCCAGAGATGGCCTGCATAGAATTGTCCCAGTCCTATGATCAATAGCGATAAAATTGCCGCAGTCCATTTTCCCATTTAGTTTCCTCCT
>MVRL01000176.1 GCA_002067705.1 Methanosaeta sp. PtaU1.Bin112 | reverse complement strand
CCATACCATGAACTTCTTTGCGTCTCAACTGCTTTCATGTTTCTGGTGTGAATCGCAGATTCATGAGTGGTTTTTTAACAAGCATCTCTGCAGCTGTATCTATTAGCAGCTCAATGGATAACGGCAAAAGAGCGTCTTTCGTCAAAGTGAGCTACGATGTAGAGATCGATACCGATCTAGCCCAGAGACTTACTCTTGGTGACGGTTGGATCTCCTCAAGTCTATCAGTAGACGGCAGTGGAACCAACAATATTGATCAGGCGGCTGGCAACGGAAAGGCTAGCGTTTCAAGCAGCACCAGCTCAATAGGTCCTCTAAGTTCGATTGTATCCGCTTATGCTTCATCGGATATCGTTTGCGCGGGACAAACCATCCGATCCTCTGGCCAATCTGAGGGTTCAGTTTCTGGTTCGAGCGGTTCTCTCTCCACCTCTCAGAATGCCGGTGTTCTGGAGGGATATATGGCCTCATCCCAGATGATAATGGCTGGATCTGGTACGATCAAAGCTCTTCAATCAACGAATTTAGCAGGATCTCTGGGATACGCAGATGGATGGGTCCAATCCTCGGATAATGTCGTTCATCTAACTGGTGGATTGAATGGAGTGGGAGGCATGAGCGGCTTTTTAGATACTACTGCATCCGATGGAGTCAGCGCTTCAGGATTTTTCCAGGCAGAAAGCAGCGAATCGAAGGCATATTCTGCTGCAAAGTCCACTTCTGCAGATGGTGATGCATATTCCTACCTTTCCTCAGCTGGCAATTTGGCATCGAGTCTGAGCGGCAGCGCTAAAGGCTATGTGACCTCAAAACAGGAAGTGGATGCTAGTGGAGACGTAAGGGTATACGCTTCAAGCACCTCTGATGATTCTTCTTCTAAAAGCTATGATGCTGAAGGAGAGAGCGCATCGGGCAGCATGTCCGCATCAGCTGGAAGCCAGGCGTCAGTCGACACTAACATCGTGGGAGATTTGCAGAATCCAACGACCAGCTTCGTCCCCACTCCCGGCTCATGGGTATGGAATGGGTTGGGAGGCGTTTTGACATCTAATCCATTTCAGCTGGAGGCCAATGGCCAGACTCATATATTCGCCAAAGGGGGTGATAACGGACTATGGGACAACGTAGACGGAGATTGGCAGGGACTCGGTGGCATAATCACCTCCGACCCATTTGCTTTGCAGGATGCACAAGGCAAGATCCATGTTCTTGCCAAAGGCAATGATGGGGGCCTATGGGATAGGATCTATGGTGGAGATTGGTGGGGCCTTGGAGGATTCATAACCTCAAATCCCAGTGCAGCGGTGGAATTATCCGAAAATGGGTACATGTATATCGTGGTTCGTGGTGGCGACAATGGGCTCTGGGCCAGAGAATTAAATACGGAAGATATGTCCGGTGACTGGTATTCCTGTAGTGGCTATATCACCTCAAATCCGCAGATTATCTTTGATAGCCAGGGAAATTGGCATACATTTGCCCAGGGTGGCGACGGTGCTGTATGGGATCTCAATTTGATTAAAAAAGGCGATCAATATTATGAAGGGGATTGGAAATGCCTGGGTGGTGTAATAACATCAGATATCATGCCGGTTGTGGACCCATTCAATCCAAATCTGATCTATGCTTCTGTTCGAGGAAGTGATGGATCCGTGTGGGTAAATACCCAGGACATAACTTCTGGCGCTTCAACCTGGGCCGGTCTGGGAGGATATATTCAGGGAAATCCATCACCTGTTATTGATACAGATGGTGTGCTTCATAACTTCGTGCGAGGTGGCGATGGAAGTTTATGGGATAATGCAGGAGGCACCTGGTATGGCTTAGGCGGGTTCATCAAATCCAATCCGAACGCCATCAGGGATAAAGAAGGAAAGCTGCACGTTGCGGCAGTTGGGGGAGACGATGGACTGTGGGTCAACACGGTTGGAATTGGAGCCACTCCTACAACGCTTGTAGGTTCCTTTGCCTGCGACTACAATACGATACAGTCTGCGGTAGACGCAATCAGCGCAGGCGGAATAGTAAAGGTGCTCAGTGGAACCTACAACGAGAATGTGCAGATAGACAAGTCGGTGACTGTGAAGGGTGCTGGAGAAGCCAATACATTCGTAAACGGCCAGTTAGCCGGTCCCGTATTCAGCATCGGCACTACAAACCCCTCCGCGAATGTGAACCTATTGGATATGACCATTGAGAACGGCAACGCTGCGAATGGTGGCGGGATTTTGAATAAAGGCACACTTAGTCTAACCGGGATCACATTGACCGGCAACACCGCAGGAAATGGCGGCGGCATCTACAACGATGGTGGCACTCTGTACCTTAAAGATGTAACCATAACCGAGAATGTAGCCGGGAACGGTGGTGGGTTATACTCTACCAATTCACAGGTTACATTTGACGGCTCACAAGTGTTTGTGACATCAAACAAGGCATCTTCGCCATCGCCTGCTGAATTGAACTGGTATCAAGGATGGGGAGTCTGGATCAACTCAGGAATACCGACGACTGCTGGTGGTTTCAATCCTGCAACCCAAGTAACCGGCAATACCCTTGTCTCTTAGATAATGCCTATTGGAGAAGGGCAAATTGCCCTTCCATCCTTCCATCTTTTTTCCTTAGAAACTGCCGGATGGCCCGGATAGACAGATCTCACTGAAGCGAATGGATTCATTAATGGCCTTGGCATTAATAGAATAGTTGCTTGCAGGAAATCCGCTTGTATTCAAGGCCAGATCAAATCTGCCGTTGATCATAAGCTTCTTGACTACTTTCATATCAAGTGCCACCTGGGTAGCATTGTCGATTGCGTCTCCAAATATCTTGAATTGGTATCTACCAGGTGAGATCATATCATTATCAATTGTCGCGATTCCTTCCTCGTCTGCATTTGCTCGGGTAGATATCCATGTTCGAGTGGTATTGGATCCGCCTTCTGCAGGGTCTTTTTTCACTCCAACATTGAGGTTCTTGACATTGCTCGCAATTATTGTGAAGTTGTTGGGCTTATTTGGCATATGAATTCCCGGAAGATCATAGCTGTATCCATTCTTTGTTCCTGTTACTGTCCAGTTCGATGATATTGGAGGCATACTGGCACCTACAATATCCATGCTATATCTGCCGTGAAAGACCGGAAGCATACTGCTAAGCTGGATTGTGAGGAGGATCTCTCCCTTGCCCTCTCCTGAAAGGATCTTCTCAGGCCATATCGGATCGATAAACTGGCTAAAATTGTAAGGGTGGGTGGCTGTTGCATTCATGATCGTGTCCACCATAGAGAGATTCTCTATGGCCGAGTCTCCTTTTACAAGTTGAAGCTCTTTGAGGTAGTAAGTACCATTGAATTTGTGCCGTTCAATGGTTTTGCCGTCAAAATCCATATGCAGGATATTGTCTCCCTTTGGCAGGTATTCGGACCCTAGAGACCAGACCACATTTTTGCCGTTTTCGTCGTACAAATAACCCATCACGCTATAGTTTCCGGGATCATAAACCATGACTTCCACATCAACGGTAAGATATTCGAACAGTCCATCGTTATTTATGTCCGAACCGTAATCGGAAAAAATGCCCGTGAGTATGGCTCTTTGATTTGATGGCATGTATGTTGTTGTATCATTGTCATCCTCATCATCGATCTCATCATAATCCTCATCATAATCCTCATCATAATCTTCTTTATATTTTTTAGTTACATAGCCACCTGCATATGTGTCAATCTCATGTCCGTTTTCATCATAGAGAGATAGCCTTTCGATACGGTATGGACCAGGCGCTTTCAGATTGAATAGGTCAAACCTGATCTTATGTACTCCAATATTCAAGAATTTTGCATTATCTATCCTGACTCTTTCCCCATCTTGTACATTTTCTAGGACTCCTATTGCAGAATATTTTCCCGCTGCCTTGACGCTGACGCTTGCTTCAATTGCGATGTGGTCGAAGATTCCGTCCCGATTTTCATCTTTCGCGCTGTCGGTGAAGATTCCATTAAATCGAGCCTTATAATGATCCGCGCTCTTCATGTTCACAAGTTTTACTGATATGCAGAAGTCCTCATTTATTGTCTCTTGATCAGCAGGGCTGATCCTCATGGCCCATCTGCCTGCAACGGGTCTTTCTATCTGAATTGTTTTTGATGTATTGCCTTCTTTGTAGGTCACAAATGAATCTCTTTCCGGTCTGATCAATTCTCCGGCGGGTGTCTGAAGGTCCATCTTGATTTCGCAGGCTTCATCTCTCCAGCTAAGGGCAAACTTGGCTGTGGATATGTCTGCGGCGATATCAACCGTATAATTCAGTGCCCCTGATGTGGCCAGCGTGTTGCAAGTCTGAATGCCTGGTTTGATCTCGCCATCATCGGCTATGGCCAATGTGCCAATGGCAAGTGTCAAGAATAATAACTTTGCAGCTGCAATAAAAATCATAAACATGATCCTGGCGCTCATGTATCTTATTATCCAGAAGTGAAATATAAAAGCTTAACTCTTTTCTGCATGTTATTCTTAATTCTTCGCTAATGCATTGTCAGATCTTTAGGTTTCATTTTTTTCATTTGTCGAGAGATGCAGGTAATATCAAGAGCATTCTACAGCCACAACAGCCAAGCGGCAATGAGCATAGCCATTGAGACCTACAGAGCTATAGTGGAATGGAACATGAGTTCGCCTGGGTCCCCAGAACCCTTGCCGAGCAGTGGCTTTTTAATCACAATATTTATTTTCTTTAGCATAGTCGTTGATTATATAGCTGGGATCGGGAATGCTTCTCATGAGGCTATGAACGGAATAGATGAGAGATGAAAGACAAAATAAGGAAAATTCCGTCCGACCTGTTAGCCGCGTTTATTCTAGCGTTGGCTGCAATGCTCTTCACCTTGACCCCGCTTTCCGCTCTTCCTGTGCGCATACCTCTGGGTCTGCTTATGGTGTTATTTGTGCCGGGTTACACTCTTATCGCCGCTCTTTTTCCCAAGAATGCAGATTTGGAAGGAATCGAAAGAATGGCTCTATCCTTTGGCCTTTCCATTGCAATTGTGCCTCTCATAGGCCTTGGGCTCAATTACACTCCCTGGGGAATCAGGTTGACTCCCGTAGTCGTATCTCTGGCAATATTCACGACGATCATGGCGGCTGCAGCCTGCAGGCGGCGTATGAGCCTGCCAGTCGAGGAGAGGTTTTCCATACCGTTTCGCGAGATCGTTCGTTCCTGGAAGAGGGAAATTCAGGCGGAGGAGAAGAGCCGGCTGGATCGGGCATTAACGATTATATTAATAATAACTATATTATTATCTATCGCCGCTCTGATATATGTGATTGTGACCCCTAAACAGGGCGAGAAGTTTACTGAGTTTTATATCCTGGGTCCGGGAGGGAAGGCCTATGACTACCCGACGAGCGTCCTAGAAGGGAATCGCAGCATGGTGATCGTGGGGGTGGTGAACCACGAATATACTCTCGTAAATTATACTATGAGCATCTCATTGAACAATACTCCATTGAATAATAGTACTTCTGATGAAAATTTCCTGAGCAGCTCCCCGTATATTTATCCTATAAAGAGTATGAATCTAACCCTCGCCCATAATGAGACCTGGGAGAGGCCGGTTTCCTATGTTCTCAATCAGACCGGCGATCGCCAGAAGCTGGAGTTCCTGCTATATAGGGAGGGCAACTTCACCGGTCCTTACAGGGATCTGCATCTCTGGGTCAATGTATCCGAAAATAGGTCCTATTCTGCATAGAATCAATCAGAATGAATCCATGAGACTGCTAAATTCGCTGCAGTTTATCGGTTTTGGAGTCCATTCCCTGTAATCTTCTCTCAGTCTTTTGGCTGGTTTGCCCGGCCACGGCTTTCTTTGCCGGATCTTTGCCTTTCATCCTCGTCTTAGCCGCCTCTACTTCATCGCGAAATTGCATGTAGTCATCAAAGCAGCCCGTAATCCATCCTCCTCTTCTTTTTTATGGACCCTCATTTGCCCCGCGATTCAAGGGCATATTCGCAGCTATTATTTATATTAGCTTCTGTATGCCATTTAGTCTTTGCAATTGCAGGTGCAATCGATCTGGAGTGAGTAGATGAACGAGATGATCGGCAAGGCGGTGGCGAAAGCCTCTACAGATGAGCTCTTTCAGGCGCTGTCTTATGGGGCATTGAAGGTGCGGGCGGCCAGAATTGCCTCTAACCACATCATCCGCATAGGCAAATTCGATCTGATGGTGGCGGAGGACGAAAACGGTGATGGCCAGGTGGTGCAGGCCATCCTGCCGATGGAAGAGATGCAGGTCATGGCTCTGGCGAATGCTCGGGAGCTGGACAGCTCTGCGGAGGGCTGGAGCGAGAGCGATAGACGGCAGTGGCTGGCGGACTTCTGGGATGGGCTGGCCCAGTATCTGGCCAAGTGGCAGGGCATCAGGATGCGAAGGGGGCCGGGGGAGAATATGACGTTTGAGAAGGCGGTCAGCAGGTGATCTTCAAGCGGGAATGATTTTATAGTTATTTTAAAAGGGAGCTAAACGGCCCAGGAAATAAGGGATGGCTGAAGGGAACAGCACACCTGAGCCGTTTGAGGTAGCACTCCTACCTGATAGTAAACATGGTACTCATAATAGTATTTAACTCTTTCTGTATTCAAATAATGTTAATTATGATATACTCCTGGGAGCATAATGCAGTCAGGTTATCATTGCAGTCATTGCAGTCTCGGGTTTAGGGCCAGATGATCGAATCTGATTGGGAAAGTTTCTTAAGAAGACGCGCGTTAAGAGATTTTTCTTCCTGGTGAGCGACGAAAATTGCTCATCAGACTCTGTTGCAGGCATTGGTTCACTTGCGCACCTGGGGCGGTCCGGCATGCAGCTCGAGTTCATCCAGTAGCTACGCGGGGACACCAGGTGAGAGACCATAGACATTTATGACTACGTAGACCAAGGATCTGAAATAGGCTTGCCTGGCGTCCATGCCGCAGATAGTGATATAGTGGTGACGCCTTTTTTTGGAAAAATTGATAATGGTATACACCAATATTATTGGCCATGGATGCGACTAATTACCGGATCGAAAAAGGAACTACGAAAAATGGCACTACTAAATATTTTCTCGTAAAAGATATAAAGGTAGGCAAGAAGATCGCAAGAGAACGCAGGTATATAAAAAGCGGAGATCCGCCAACCGCCGAGGAACTGCAGAAATTTAGCAAGGAAAATGCAATGGAAATAGAAGTTGAGGCACTGAATAGAGCCGCAAGTTTGAGTTGTTCCAGGTATATTGCGCGATATCTATCGAAAGAAGAAATCTCTGTAGTAGAAAGTATACGCTATCTTTATAAGGCGTTTACAAATACGTTAACCACAAATGAACTAAAAAAATACGAGAAAGATTTTGAGATCAGCTACGTTTCAGGCACTACATCTATAGAGGGAAACACTCTCTCCTTGAAGGAGACCTATGACCTCCTCGTTAATGATATCATCCCAAGCGAAAAGAGTGCTCGTGAAATAAACGAGGTGCAGAACTTCAAAAGGGTGCTGGCGTATAGAGATAAATATCATGGAAGGATTACCATCAAGTTCATAAAAAACCTGCATGGTATTATCGTCAGCAATATCGATGATGAGTCTGCAGGGTCTTTCAGGCGATCGGATTTTATCGGCATCAATGGATGCGATCTTCGAGTTACACCCTATTTCGAGATCGAAGAAGAACTCAGAAGCGCAATAGATGATTACTACAATAATATAAAAAATGGCGGCTATCCATTCGAGGAGGCGATATTATTTCATTACAGATTCGAGATGATCCACCCATTTATAGACGGAAACGGTCGTGTAGGAAGAGAGCTGCTTAACTACCTGCTCATAAGAAACAGGCCACCGTATCCCAAGCTGCTGTTCCTGGGAAAGGATAGGCCTACGTATATCAAGGCTTTAAAGCTGGGAAACGAGGAGAAGTACAAAGAGATGGTCAACTTTTTCGTAGATCTTATCATTAAGCAGAGGCTTGAGGTTTTGCGCAAGAACTTCGAAAGGGCGATGGAGGCCCAGACGAGGCCGAGGGGGCAATTGAAGCTAACAGATTTCGTGATTATTTAGGGAGCTGCAGTTATTCCCGCAATTGCAAAAAGTGGCAGGCTGAAGCCGCAAGTCTGCAGGAGAATGCCCGCGAGCTGGAGGAGCTGGCCAAGCTGGAAGATATCACCGTGTGGGAGGACTGCATAGTTGTTGAGCATGGGGCCAGAATCTCGCCGTCATCACTTCATCTCATAGCCGCTTGAGATATCCCTGCTCCTCTTTATTCCCTTTTCCAATGCCGTGAGCAGATCATCGTTCTCTCTCAGGCTCTCAACTATGGCTTCTGTGATGCCGCCTTTAGTCGCCATTTTGCCGATATGAACCAGTTTCTCCTCTTCCGTCCCAAAAGTGGGCAGAACATCTCTTGCCCATGAGCGGATCTCAGCAAAGTCCGGGTATTGCCGGGAGAGGAATTCGCATGCCTCTTCCATCGCGCGATCACAATCTTCTGATACTAAAAAGGCAGCGGGAAGGCACACACCTACGGTGAAGATGTGCATCAGGTCCTCATCAAGAAGCCTGTAGACCCGCAGATCCAGGGCCTGGAGAATCCTGATCACGACCTCATTATTGGGATAAATTGCAGCGATGCCTCTCTTCTCCTGAATGGAAGACGGCCCGCTGGGCATACTCCTCACCGCATCGACGCCCAGGATTCGTCTTATTGCCTGCAATGAAACCCCGGCCATGCAGGAGATAACCATTGTGTCCTGCCGAAAAGATAGCCCCCGCAGCTCCGGCAGTGACTGGGGTGGAATGGCGATGAATATGATGCTACAATCCCGGCATATCTCATCGTTTCTGGCCAGACAGGAGTGCAGCTTGCAGTCGATTATGTTCTGCAGAGACCGACTGCTTCCGCTCAGAGAGAGCCTCAACCGGTTCGAGGGGTACCCATGGGAGACAAGCTGCAAAGCTATCGCCCTTCCAAGGTGACCGCAACCGATTATTCCTATGCTCTCTTTGGAGAGGAAATCAAGAGATGATGGGGGCATAATGAAGCAACTCTTCTGAAATCAAAGCTCTTTCTGCATTTATATAAACATATTATGTTATCATTTTTCCTCGCGGCCTCCAGCTCCATAGCCTTATGACTCATTGCCTTCTTTTGTGGGTGGACTGGCTGCCTAAGGACTCCTGCCATGAAGAGCATATTCTATGTGTATGGTTATGTATTTTGGCCGGAAAACAATATCGTTAGGCTATTTTACATAATAGAGAGTGCATATAAGATAAAAATCAGAAAATAGCCTGATTGCTGGAGACCTCGGAGATCAAGGAAACAACCAAATAGCCTGCCGATGCATATCAAGAGTGACTATGAGGCTCAAGATCAAGATTGCAGGCCCAAAAGTCCATGATGTAGGCTACAGATGCTTCCTGATGAGCATGGCTATGTCCAACATGATCAGGATGTTTGAGGCCCATAATACGGAAAGCGACGAAGGCCAAGAAGTTCTCATTTTTGCTGATGGTGAGGATAAAGCGATTGAAGCCTTTCGCTCCCTGGTCAAAACTAAACAGCCTGCACGCTCGAAAGTCTCGAATATCGCCTTCGATGACTTCGATGGAGAGATAATGAGGATCGGAGAATATGCTCAATTCTGCTCTACAGTCCAATTGAACAAAGCTATCCCGGTCCTTCTCGATATAAGAGATGATATCAAAGAAATGAAGGGCGATGTCAAAGAAATGAAAGGCGATATTAAATCCGTGCGGAAAACCACAGAAGCTACGCTGGAAGAAACAAAGTCAATACGAAAAACCACCGATATCACACTTGAAGAGATCAGGGGCATGAGGGAAGACATCCAGCCAGGATATGGGATGACTCTTAGACAGGTACAGTCCGATATCAGAGCGATAAAAGAACGCCTGGGGATGCAATAGCCCGACGCATCAGTAGCGTCATATTGTCCACGCCCCTCAAAGTTGCCTCATATTGTGCGGTAAATAGGAATCCACACTCAAATTTCCGCTGATATCGTATTTGACTATGAATGTGGTAGAATCAGACATTATTAGGAATCCTCATAAGTTTGAATATAAAATCAACCGCTATATTAGTCCCGCGGGACCTGGGACTTTTTTTCTCTTCTCTCCCTATAGGGCCTATTTATAGTATATTGCTCTCTTTTCTTCCTCTTCCTCAAACTAAGACATATATGAAATTTGGCAAATTCACGCCAAATCCTGCGCTTGAAGCAACCCATAAAGAGAGGTGCTAAAAATAGTCCCTAGTCCCGCGGGACTAATTCAGACTTTAGTATAATAACGGTCTGCCTCCTATCAAGATGATACGGCTTTGTATCGATAAAATCACAGATTCTCAGAAGCTCTGCAAAATGGTTCTTCTTGAGATGCATCCTCTCCCTGGCATCCTTGGCAAGCATCTTCCCGCCATTGGCCACAAGCAAGCTCTGAGGATATCGGACCGGTCCTTCTGCATGGGTTTAGGTTTCGAAATGGCCTTTGAATTGGCCTCAAAAAGGTTGTCTAAGTCCCGTCCCATTTGGACGGGAAACTGCCTATGAGTGAGCTTAAACCGCTCAAATTCGGCTCGATCCAGGGTTTGCTGGTCCTTCAGGCTAGCTATGCTATCTCATCACGCAGTAGCTGGATGGCCTTCTCGACAGCCTGAGCTATCTGCACGGCCATATCCTTTGGCATGGTAGCTCCCCCAAAAAGCA
>MVRL01000175.1 GCA_002067705.1 Methanosaeta sp. PtaU1.Bin112 | reverse complement strand
AGATGGGGAAACCAGGATGGCAAATGCCAATAAAAAACAAAGAGTATTTGATCTCATTCTTTAGCCTCATCTTTCATTTAACATTTTAAAATAAGAAGGTTGTGGCATGTCGGAAATTTTGGCCAATGTCGCTTTTTTCGTCCTATTTCCCCTTATTTGCTTCAGTCGAGCCCCAGAGATGCCTGTGGGTCCATAGATGGGCCCGCTTTGAACTGGTCCAATTGAGCGGCAATGATCTTGCACTGAAAATGCCACTGTGTCAGGTGCCAGGTAAATTCCATAGAGCTTTCAGATATATATAAGGGGATACATGAGGCCAAACAACTCCTTGGATCGCTATATCTATCTCAAGTCCAAGTTGGCCGATCAGGCTGAGGTGCAACCCTTAGCAGCTTCGAAGAACGCCAGTGTCTCTCTTTTCCAAGGAGTGCATCCTAATTCTAAGGACACTTCCGAAGGCAGAGGTCATCAATGACAAAGGAATACGCTGCGAGCCGATATATATGAAATAAGCTCAAACGCCTCCTGCCCTGGGAGGGGGTAAACGGGAGGGTTTGAGCATATTAACTCATTTAACAATGGTTATTAATCCTTTTGGTCTGAGACACCGAAAAATTCATATTCGTTTTGTAGGATCTATCCAAACGGCTACAGTCATCTTAATAGCTCAAATAAATTGCTTTGGATTCATCATGACGTACGTGTTTAGCTCATCATGATCGATATCATAGAGCCTATTTTGCAGCTTTTTCTGCAGCTTATTCCCAAGCGAAGATCTCAAGTGGGATAGGCTATTGCTACTGGTTTCATCTCAGGATGGCCTATTTGATCGGTGCTCATTATCGGAGAAATCAACATCATTCGAGTTATTCAGAGCAGCTAAACACATACATCATGACTATTATCTGTTCAGATAACATTATTAAATTATTAGCCCAAAAATTAGTAGCTACTTTTCATCTCGCGATCATCAAGTGTCTCTTGATGGAGGAACGCCTACGATAGTCCCTCGTTATGCATCCTTAAATTGCCAACATGATAGCGTTTTAATGAAATGTCTTTTAGCATATTTCGCTCCTATTGCATTGCCATCAATCTATTTGAATGGTGCGGATTAGGCCCAATAAGTACTATCTATATGGCTAGTTTTTTATACTGAAATAGAATTACCTATTATTAGTGAATCTGCCTGGGAGGACAGCGATGCTAATAGTTGATTTAATTGCAGTCTTATGATAATCGCTGGTATTTTCGTGAGAACTGCAAATTGAGTCTTAAAGGTTCGAACATGTGATCAAATTGGAAAAAATTAGGTAATTGATTAATACATGAACATAAACGAAGTGGAGGGTGGACATGGGAATAAAAATTAGTGTTATATGCTTTAATTGTGGCACAAAAAATGAAGTGATCGTAGAACCAGTCTTGACTCCGGGAAAAATCCAAATCTTCTTTGTATGCCAAGAATGCGGTGCATTGAACGAAGTGGATGTAGATCCTCAGGACCTCGACGATAAAGAACAAGACTGGCTCTGTTTGCCACCTAAAGGTTTTGAATGGGTTCTACCATCTGGGAAGATTATACCAATTATAGGCGATCCAATCTACGTATCAGCTTTTGGAGAGTACCTCTCTAGAAACGCCTATCTGCAAAAATATAAGGTAGATCCGGAAATTGCCTATGAATACATGAGGAAAAAGCGAAATCCTCCAACTACCAGCAAGGAAACAAGTCGCGTCGGTAAATGCGTTACAACGAGCAGTATACTGGAAATTTCAAATATTAAAAAAATTGAATATTTATGCAGGAATTGCGGGAGTATAGGCGAATTAGATTTATAGCCCAACTTTTTGATACACAGAATATCAGCTTGCTGTCATAATTCAAAAATTTAGGCCGTACTTATAAGGCTCAAATCCGTCTGCGTATTTGGAGGGGCTGCAGAGAGCTTTGAGTCTGAGATATCCCTGATTGTGATGGTTAAATGATTTTTGGCTGGGCAGGCTTTGCCGCGCAAATCGGGCAGAACTCTACTGATGCCTATTAATATGTTTCTAAGATATATACTAAATATTTTGCTTGCAACAGTATGCCGGAGGGTGCTGGCATCGGCCCGCAAGATGATTAGCTGATATTATCTTCTCATGAAAATCTTTCGTTAGGTATCGATTTTCATCTTCCGTGTGTGAGTCACCGAATCATGAGGTTTTAAATGAATACCCCGCAGCTTGCAGCGGGGTGCGCTGTTTGACTAAATTATATATAGTATCGCATATTTCATATATACCTGATCCGCGCTCTAAACCGATATTTGCAAAATATCCGGTATTTCCATGATGAAATTCATTTGGGGCTACAATCGATGGCAGCTTCATCGGCCTTATAGCAAATGTAGTGGATGTGCTTGGCACCTCGGAATTTGGAGAAAACGTACCTGGGTCGGACACGGCTACTGTCTCATCGTATATCTCTTCAATGACTGTCGATAAGACCGCCGACCCAACTCAAGGTCCGAAAGGAACCACAGTGACATTCAACATAGTAGTCATCAACACGGGTACGACAAATCTGGTTACGGCTGAGGCCACAGATGTTCTGCCCAATGGTCTCAGCTACATCGAAGCAACCCCGGCACCAAATTCCAATACACCCGGACCATCAGGAACCACAATCTTGGTTTGGAATAATATCGGGCCGCTGGCTGCCAACGGCGGGAAAGCCACTATAGTAATGAAAGCTCTGCTAACCGGTACCGTCGAAGGGACGATGACAAATCGCATTGATGTCACGGCAAAAACGGAATACGATGAGGACCTGAAAGGTTATGATACCGCAGATGTAATTGTCGAAAAAGCGAGCATCGCCGTAACCAAGAATGCTATCCCAGAAACCGGTGCACCGGGAACGATTATAGAGTTCCCTATGGTTGTAAAGAATGATGGTAATGTCGATCTTATGCAGGTTTCTGCAATAGATACCCTTCCGGATGGTCTGGAATACCTGGACGATGATCATGGTGGCGTAGAGATAGCCCCTGGCGTCGTGGAATGGAAGGATCTCGAAAAAGCAGATAGTATTGCCTTCCTGCCTCCCGGCGGAGAAATTCACATTAAACTGAGAGCTACCATTACAGGGACAATTGCAGGCCCATTGGATAATTTGGTATCTGCCTCAGGTGTTCCCAAGAACGGCGGCGAGCCTGTCAAAAAGGAATCTAAGGCCAAGGTAGATGTCATCACATGGTTCGGGGTAAGCAAGACCTCCGACAAGAGAGTATACCGGCCTGGAGAGGAGATTACCTATACGATATCCGTTTGCAGCCCGCTAACTATTAGCTTAAAGGACGTTATCGTCAAGGATGTCTTCCAGAATCCGGGACAGGTTGAGATCCTGGCCAGCTATCCTGAAATATCGGATGATGGTACATGGCACTTTAATGAGATCAAGCCCGGGGAATGCGCGAAATTAATCCTTATCGCCAGAGCTCCCAAGGTCAGAACCACATTTGATCTTGATCAGTCTGTGAAAGGAAGAGGCTTTGTCAATGTGAATAACGACCTGGCTACCGCGTTTGGTCCCTATGGAATAGACAATTGCGTCTATGTAGAGGGCAGAATGGGTGATGTAAAGGTAACCAATAGCACCTGTTATGGTGTCACTGTAGATGATACAGGCACACAGCTACAGACGAGAGAGCATGGAAGCGGTGATTATGCCTCCGAAGAGAAGACCAGCCTCAAATGGGAGAACAGGTCCATCAAATCGCTGAAGAATGTCTCTGCCAGCTACTCTCCGACGATCTTCGAGCTGCCGGGCAACAAAGGCATTAATTACGACTCGAAGTGGACTGAGGAGAGCCGCGCCAAGAACCATATCACGGGTGCGGTTATGCATGAGACCTACCGCTATGCTACCGACATAGACCGAGATTCATATGTCAAGATGGATGAGAATGGATCAGTAATGGTGGTAGATTCCAGCTTTACCGGCAAGGGAAGCATTGGATTCTTCAAGAAGGAAACACCAGGTGCCAAACCCAAGGCCAAACCCATCTTCGAGAGCCAGGAGGATTACAGCGGCCAATTCAGAATCAACGAATCATTTGATGAATACGGCAAGAACGTTGTAACCAAGAAAGCCGCCTCTGGAGAGGGCTTCGTTGCCTCTGACAAGAGGATTCGGGACAGCCAGAGGACTTATGAGTCCGGTACCGGCTCATACAAGAGCGAGGAGATAGTTGATACCTTCACCAATTATATCGCCAAGGATATCGAGGCTACTCATGATAAGAGCAGCTACAGCTATTCTCCTTCCGTTGTCGCAAACCAGGACATGAAATGGACTGAAGGAATGTGGTCCAAGAGCGGCAAGCTGCGTGGAGGAGTTATCGTCGCCGCCAATTCCTCAACCGGTGAAACATCAATCGAGGTTCCGTGCAACACAACCAATAAGGGAGCTGCTCCCGCTACCATAATCAGCGAGAAGTATTCATCTCTGGAGTATCTGAAGAAGGATTCAGTAGCACTCGGATTAAATGAGATGAAGACCAATGCTACCTTCAATGGCATAGCCGATTTCAGGGCAGCATCGGTAGGCGTAAATGGCAGTGACGCGGTGGACAATGAGGAGCGCTATGTGGGCGAGTACGGCATTAGCAGGCATGTCCTCATGACAGGTGTCTCCAAGCATGACTATCCGCATATCACTGTGACCAAGGAAGGAGAGAGAAAGTCCGAATGGTTCAACCGCGTCAACTCTACAGTTGGCGATTACACCATAACCATAACCAATGATGGCAATCGCGCTCTAGCTCCGGTTTATGTGGCGGATTTCTTCCCACCGGGCACGCAGTATATCAGCTCTTCAGTCAAGCCGACAACGCTTACAGAAAAGAGCGCTAACTGGACAATACTGCATCTCGGAATTGGAAATAGCCTGAGCATAAATCTAAAGCTCAACATAACCGAAAATGCCCCTGATAACGTGCTCAATTGTGTACAGGTCAGTGGTGTTGCCGGTGAATCACTTGTTTCCTCAACCAATTGCACGAGCCTGGATTCCGCGTGGCTTGGTTGCTGTGAATCTAAAGTCTCAGTGGAAAAGAACGCGAAATTGGATGCAAGCGATCCGGCTGTGGTGCATTACACCATAACTCTGCAAAACCATGCCAACAGCAGCTGGGCCGCAAAGGTTACCGATCAGGTTCCAGTGGATATGACCCTGCTCAATAGCTCAATTGAGCCATACAGCAAGGATCCGATCTTCATCGGCTGGAACTTCGCCAATCTGGCACCGGAAGAGGTTGTAACCATTGAGTACAGCATGCGGGCGGCGAGAAATGGGGCCTATACCAACAAGGTGCACGTCGATGCCGTTGCAGTCGATGGATCCGGCAGTGGTTCTGCCGATGCATATGCCTATGCGGATATCAGGGGCACCGGTGTTGCCCCAAGGACTCTTAGATATGACGGCTGGCAGCCTCCAGACTGGGATCTTAATACCTCGGATGAAGGCATAACCGTTTAGTTTAAATGCGGGATTCCCGGGCCTTTTAGCCCGGGCCTAATTTTTATAATATTTTCTTTTCTGGCATGCTAACCTTAATAAAGAAGCATTCCAAGTCACTAACGTGGTATCGCATGTCATTTCAGATTGAGAGGATTCATGCTCGTGAGATTCTTGACTCACGAGGAAACCCGACGATAGAGGTTGATGTCTATACCTGCTGCGGTTTTGGACGCGCGGCAGTGCCATCCGGGGCATCTACGGGCACGCATGAGGCTTTGGAGCTTCGCGATGGTGGAGACAGATATGGCGGCAAGGGCGTCTTAAAAGCCGTTAAAAATGTCAATGAGATTATAGCTCCAAAGCTTCTGGGCATGAATGCCTCTGCTCAAAGGGAGATCGATGATCTGATGATCGAGCTGGATGGAACCCCTAATAAATCAAATCTGGGCGCCAATGCCATCCTCGGTGTTTCGATAGCTGTCGCTAAGGCTGCTGCCTCCTCCGCAGAAATGCCGCTTTACAAGTATCTTGGCGGAGTTAATGCCTCCCGCCTGCCCATTCCTTCCTTCAATGTCCTCAACGGCGGCCAGCATGCTGGAAATGATCTCTCCATCCAGGAGTTCATGATTCTGCCCACGGGGGCTAAAAAATTCAGCGAGGGCCTGCGTATGGCAGTTGAGACCTATCATGCTCTGGGCAAGATTCTGAAGGGCAAATATGGTGTAGGCGCAACCAATGTTGGCTATGAAGGCGGCTATGCTCCTCCTCTGGTTAAGACCCGCGACGCTCTGGATTCCATCATGAGCGCCCTTGATGTCAGCGGCTATGGCGATGAGATCAAGATCGGTCTGGATTCGGCTGCGTCCAGCTTCTATATGGAAGGCGGCTACTCCATAGACGGCAATCGCTTGACTCCGGGGGAGCTGATTGATTACTATGTCGATCTGGTGAAGACCTATCCTATCGTATCCCTGGAGGACCCATTCGAAGAGGAGGCTTATGATGACTTTGCCAAGCTTGCCTCAAAGCTTCCCGGAACGATCATAATTGGAGACGATCTCTATGTCACCAATATATCTCGGCTGGCAAAGGGCATCAAGATGCATGCCGGAAACGCTCTGCTGCTCAAGCTCAATCAGATTGGATCCGTTTCTGAAGCCTTTGATGCGGCTCGCATGTCCTTCCGGGCAGGCTGGAAGGTAATGGCCTCTCATCGCTCTGCAGAGACCGAGGACTCGGCTCTGGCTGACGTAGCCGTTGCCCTGGGCTGCGAGATGCTCAAGACCGGAGCGCCGGCTCGCTCTGAGAGGACGGCCAAATATAACCAGCTCCTTCGCATAGAAGAGCAGCTCGATGGGGCAGCGGGATACGCCTTCATCTAAATTTTTCTGCTTTCCTCCTTTCCTCCTTTCGGCAGGCGGAGTTCTTTATAACTCCATAGCAGCGCGGAGCCCCCCCTTTTAAGATAGGGGGCAGAGCGCGCAAATTTTTTTGCCTATGATAATCATAGGATATGCTAAATAATTATCTGGTCGGGCTGCGGAAATAGTGAACTCAAAAAAGAGATTAGGGAAAAAGTTATTGAGGCAGCAGAACTGCTGCTGCCTGCATCGCCCAATCAAAGAACTTCTCTGGGAAGACGCCAATCCAGATCACAGCCAGCATGGTGAGCACAAGTGCCACCATATATCCCTTCTGTTCAGCGATCTTGGGGCCGGCCGGTGGCTTCAGATACATATAGCTGATGATCTTCAGGTAGTAGACCAGCGACAGAGCGCTGTTCAGGATGGCCAGAACTGCAAGCCAGGTAAGGCCTGCGTAGATGGCCGAGCTGAAGAGCACGAACTTGCCGAAGTATCCCACTGTTGGCGGAATTCCTGCCAGAGCAAACATGAAGATGAGCATGCAAAACGCCGTGATGGGCGCTCTCTGGCTCAATCCCGAGTAGTTGGATATATCATCCGGATCGTCCTTGCTGGCGGAAGATACTGCACTTGCCACCTGAGCCGTGCCGATGAATGCTCCTGTCTTCATTAGAGCATGGCCGAGGATGAGAAGCAAGGCGCCAGCTATTCCCAGCTGATCAGGGTGCTGAAGGCCAAGATTGAATACTTCCACTGGATTTGTTCCGTAAGCAGCTCCTACTACTACAATGCCGATGGCTATGTAGCCGGCCTGAGCCACAGAGGAGTATGCCAGGATGCGCCTTACATTGCTCTGCCAGCAGGCTGCCAGATTTCCCAGTGTCATGGTTACAGCTGCCAGTATGGCAAAGGCCATGTACCACTCCAATCTTAGTGCCACCAGAGCGATGATAATCACTCTGAAAGCGGCTGCAAATCCCATCTTCTTTGAGCCGGCGGCGAGAAGCGCCGAGACCAGGGCAGGAGCGCCCTCGTAGGTATCGGGTGCCCACATATGGAATGGCACGAGTGCCATCTTGAAGGCAAATCCGACTATTACGAAGAGCAGAGCAACCAGCGTTGCCGGTCCGAAATCTGCCAGGGAGGCTGCGGCGATATCAGCGAGTCTTGTTGATCCTGTCATGCCATAAAGCAGCGAGAATCCGAATAGCATGAATGAGGACGCAACTGACCCGAAGATGAAGTACTTCATTGCAGCTTCCAGGTTCTTCTTGGTCTTATCAAAGGCCGCCATGGCATAGGTGGACAGGCTGGCCAGCTCAAAGCCCACGAAGAGGGTCACAATATCGATCGAGCTGGAGACTACCATCATGCCAACGGTCGCAAAGAGCACCAGAGCATAGTACTCCTCTGATCCCTTTCCGGTGTATTTGGACAGAGAGGCGATTACTACCAGCAGTGATACAATCAGGAAGACTGCCTTGAAGAACTGAGACAGGGCATCAACTGATATGGTATCAAAGAAGAATATAGCTGGCTTTAGGGTCAGGTTGCTGGCCACGAGGCCCAGAGCTGCCACCAGTCCTGCGGCGCTCAGATATCCCATGAGCTTGCCGCTATTCTTCATAAGAGATCCCAGCAGCACAATCAGTATTGCCAGGATTGTAAGAAGCGCTTCTCCCCAGAGGGGTGCGTAGTGTGCAAAGTCCACTTTAGATCACCCCCACTTGGCTCAAGAGAGCAATTGGCTCCGTTGAGATAAGCTGAGTTGCTGCTGTGCCCATGATGTCCGTTATCAATCCAGGCTGAATGCCGAATATCAGGCTCAGCACTATGATCATGGCCATGGAGAACAGCTCGTAGTTGTGGGCATCATGTACGTTTATGTATTTTTTCAGTATCGGTCCGAACATGGCCTTCTGCATTGCCCAGAGATGATAGGCGGCAGTTGTTGCCACGCTCAGGAATACTACGAACATGGTATAGCTGGGCAGAGTTGCATAAGATCCGGTCAGGACCATGAACTCAGCTACAAAACCGCTCATGCCCGGCAGACCCAGAGATGCCATGAATCCGGCCATCATAAGAACGGCAAACTTAGGCATGCGATCGGCCAGCCCTCCCAGATCGGCGATGACTCTGGTCCCAACCACGTGCTGGATAGTACCGGCAGACATGAAGAGGACGCAGGTGATGATGCCATGAGAGAACTGCTGGAACATGGCTCCAGTGACAGACATCCAGGTAAATGCCACCGCTCCGAGAGTCACAAATCCCATGTGGCTCACTGAAGAGTAGGCTACCAGCTTCTTGATGTCCTTTTGAGCCAGAGCCAGGAATGCGCCATAGACTATTGAGAGCACTGCGATTATGGCTATCACGGTCACAAATATCTTGTCAACGCTGGGAAGCATTGGCATGATGATTCTGAAGAGGCCGTATCCGCCCATCTTAAGCAGCAGGGCCGCCAGTACCACAGAGCCGGCTGTAGGAGCTTCAACGTGTGCATCCGGAAGCCAGGTATGGAATGGGAAGGCAGGCATCTTGACCAGAAATCCCAGGAGAAG
>MVRL01000174.1 GCA_002067705.1 Methanosaeta sp. PtaU1.Bin112 | reverse complement strand
GGCTCATTGCCGAGCATCGATCCGACAGAACGTTCAAAGACCGTAATTTGCCAAAACGCTCTTCTTCAACGGTCCTGCGCAGCTTTCTTTAGCGCCCTTCCCAGCGCCATGCTCATGGCCTCGATCTTGCTCATGTCGTTGCCTCCCTCTGCGGTTATGATGAGATTGAACCGGCCGTTGTAGGCCAGGGCGCGCAGGAAGTGGCCGAAGTTCTCCAGAGCCATCCCGCCCAGGAACTGGGACTCCAGAGCAAAGCTGCCCCGGTAGCCGGGCTCGCCGAAGCGCACCGCAGCTGTGGCCAGCGCCTGGCCTGAGGGGACGGTAGAGCTTCCGATGCCGCTCTTGATCTCCTGAGCAAGAGCGCTGCCAAGAGTAATGGCGGCATCTTCCGTGGTGTGATGATCGCCCGTCTCTGTGTCGCCCCTGGCAGTGAGGGTCAGATCAAATCCTGCGCCCCTGGCCAGAGCGGAGAGGATCTCATCGAGAAGCGGTATTTCTGTATCGATCTTGATGGTAGCTGAGCCTTCGATGTCAAGAAGAACTTCAATGCAGGTCTCTTTTGTCTGCCTTTTCTTGCATGCCGACATGACAGGATAATTGCTTGCGATTCATTATTAAGATGATCGATTGCCGGGAAGTGGCTTTATGTAACATACATTTGACTGTCGCTCATGGCTTCCGTCATCAAAATCCTGATCTTTCTGATGCGGTTTCTTTCCATGTTTTCTATGAGAAACTTGGTGCCCATGTATTCGACTGATTCGCCTTGCTTGGGCAGTCTTCCTGTCAACTCGATTACAAATCCGCCAATGGAGTCATAGTGCTCTGATTCGATCCTGGTACCGAGCAGCTCGTTGAGTTCTTCGATTCTGGTGCTTCCATCAACGATATATTCCCCTTCTCGAATCGTCTCTATCTCTTGAGGATGCAAATCGTATTCGTCTGAGATTTCTCCAACGATCTCTTCAACTAAATCTTCTATGGTGATAATTCCTGCCGTGCCACCATATTCGTCCAGGACTATTGCCATATGCGTCCTACGCTTCTTCATTTCGTTAAATACTTCGGAAGTATTCAGGAACTCAAATGTGTAATAGGGCTTTTTCACAAACTTCTTCAGGTCAAAAGCTTCTTCAGCATCCCGGTAGACCAGCTCTTTGACATTAAGTATGCCTATTATGTTATCGATTCGTTTGTTATAGATAGGATATCGGGAATATTGCTCGTTTTTTACTATTTTGATTATCTCGCTATAGCTGGCGTTCATCTCGATAGCAATTATGTCCATTCTCTGTATCATCACATCTTTGATCAATTGGTCCCCAAAATCAAAGACATTGCATATCATGGTCTTTTCATTATCTTTGATGACACCCTCTTCCCCGCCTAAATTTACCATTGACTTCAGTTCGTCCTCTGTGATAGTGGGCAAGTTGGCATTTATCTGGCAGCCCATCATCCTCATGAAAAGACCGGCTATCTTAGTGAAGATGAACACGATAGGGCTCAGGAGGTATGATAGGATGGATATTGGTCTTGCCACGATTAACGAGACTCTCTCGGAATTATGTGCTGCTAATGCTTTTGGCGTAATCTCTCCGAATATGAGTACCAGAACGGTCGTTATCCCAGCAGCTATGCCTGCGCCAGTATCTCCGAAATAATCAATCGCCAAGACGGTGGCAATTGACGAAGCACCGATGTTCACAATGTTATTGCCCACAAGGATAGTGCTCAACAGTTTATTGGGATTCTCTCTCAAGTTGTTTATTACGCTGGCGCCCTTTATCCTTTCTTCCGACATATGGATAAGCCTGATTTTGCTTAGCGACATCAACGCCGTTTCAGATGCAGAGAAGAATGCAGAAAAGCATAGCATAAGGCAGAATAATACCAGGAGTATGGTTTCGCTGGGATCCAAAACTAATTCCTCATTGCTGGCCGAAAATATCGGAAGTCCAATAAGCACATTCCTTATAATCATTTACCAAATAAATCTTTCCCTGTATAGGCTATTATGAAAGAAGAAATAGTGCTGTTTATCGATGGGTGAGGCACCGAATATCTGCTCGCTCGAATCTCAGGCAGGGGCATTCGGCGGACTGAATCCTCTTTGCAGCAAAGTCGATCATCTCTGAAGAGCTGTCTACTCCTGTAATCCCGCCACGAGGGACGAGAGCGGCCATCCTGGCGGTGATTTTGCAGTCGCCACAGCCGATATCCAGGATGTGCCCGTCTCCCCTCAGATTAAGCCGGGCGATAACGGCGTCCGCGGCGCGCTCCTGGGCGGAGGAATTCCGCTCATAATCGCTGGGGTTCCAAAGATACATAATTTTTCAAATCCAGAAAGTAGCTTTAAAACTATGGATTAGAAGCGATTTCAGTGATCATTTTTGGGGCATGCAACCCGAGACCTCACTGCTGCCATGAACGAGACAGGAACGATGAAAAAATTTTTATGGCAAAAGGATATGGATGATATGATGCCAAAGATAACGACAAAGGATGCCATTGAGACTGTAAAGAGCTATTTCAGCAAGCTATACGGCGAGGATGACTTTGCCAGGGCAGCCGGTGTGCCTCCCTCAAACCTCATTGGATTCAGCCTGGTGGAGGCTCTGGAGAAGAACGGGTATTACTTCATAATA
>MVRL01000173.1 GCA_002067705.1 Methanosaeta sp. PtaU1.Bin112 | reverse complement strand
CGATCGTAACGCCGCCTCGTCTTCTTCATATGTTTCCCTCCATGAGTTGGCATTGCTTAACTTATTGTCCACTCGGAGGGGTTCACTCCACCCATCTCCTAAACCATTATTGAGATAAAGTATATATAAAACTATGCGGTGAAGCAAGTATAATGTGCGGGTCGGCTGTCTTTTTCTTAGATGGATTGCGGCGAAAGGTGTCGCTGCACGCATAGAAAAGCCAGAAATAACAATACGAAGGATATTCATGGACTCTATATTGCATATCGGCTCAATTGCAGGAGTTCCCCAGGGGCTTTCTGCAGCGCAAAGGCGATTGGGCCAAAGAAGTGATGTATTATCGTTTGAATTCGAAGATTTTGGGTACCTAACAGACTATCACTTCCCAATAAAGCTGGATTACTCTTCCCGTCGCTCAATTTACTTTGAAAATCCTTTAAATTTGCTGCAAAAAATGCCCCTGCTCCTTCCAATTGCCAGAGACTATGACCTCCTCCATTTTCATTACTCCTCAGGCCTTCCTTTTGGGCTTGATTTTCCTTTATGGAGGCTGCTTAATAAAAAGGTGGTGATGCACCATCACGGCACAGATATCAGGCAAAAGGGAGAGCACTGGCTCTATGCCCGGCTTGCCCAGCGAATCTTTGTCTCAACCCCTGATCTTCTGGAGTGGTCTAAAGATGCGATATGGGTGCCAAATCCGCTGGATATTGAAATGTACCCCTACGTAGGTTCAGGCAACACTTCTGCAAACGACTTGGATTCTGTCAAGATATTGCATGCACCCAGCAGGAGGCGGCTAAAGGGGACTGAACATGTATTAAGAGCAATAAAAGAATTAAAACGTGAAGGTTATAATATCGAGCTGATATTGGTGGAAAATACATCACACGTGGATGCAATAGAGAATTATAAACGCGCAGATATAGTCGTTGATCAATTGCTGATCGGATGGTACGGCATGCTGGCACAGGAGTGCATGGCTCTCGGCAAGCCAGTCTGCGTTTATTTGAGGGAAGACCTGCAGGGACATATGCCCTCTCAACCCATGTTGAACACATCCATCGATAATCTCTTGGAGAATCTGCGGTTGCTTATAGAAGATCCCCGGCTGCGTGAGGATTTGGGGAAAAGAGGCCGAAATTATGTGGAGATTGTCCACGACTCTGACAAAATTGCACACAAGTTGATGGACCTTTATCCTTGAGTCTTTGATGCATCTCTCAGGACGCTCTCATAACTTCCGGCAATCTTTCTCCAGTCGTACTTCTCCGCCAGGGTTCTGTATCTCTTCTCGCTGCCGCAGGCTGAAAGGATGTTCTTTACCTGGGCAACAAAGCTCTCCACATCATCGTAGTAATATATCTCGCCACCCAGCAGCCTCTCCAGCGAGATCATGCGGCTGGATAGCACCGGCCGCCCGCATGCCAGATAGTTGAAGACCTTTCCTCCCGCAGCATACTCGTTCTTCTTCATCATCTTCAGGGGATTGAGGCCGATGTCCATGGCGGAAATATAGCGAGATAGGTTCGCGTACTCTACTGCACCTGTGAAGACTATTCTGTCCAGAACACCAAGGTCTTTGGCCATCTTCTTGATCTCGTCCCCATAATCGGTAAAAAGGCCAGGACCCACAACCAATAATGTAGCATTCAGCTGGGGCATCGCTGAGACCACCGTCTCCAGATCTACCCAGTGCTCGAGCGAGCCCACATAGCCCAGGACCACACCCGCCAGTCCCAGAGATCTTTTTGCTTCCTGCATGGGGAGCGGTTGGAGCAGCTTGGTGTCCACCCCATTGGCGATTACTGTTATGTCTTTTACGCCCAGATCTTCCAGAAAGGCAGAGAGCTCCCTGGTAACGGTAATCACCGAGCGCGCCTTGCGCAGGTTGTATCTGGTGATGAGCCTTACCGCTTGCTTGACGATTTTTCCCATCAACGAGCCGGGATAGTAAATCGATGCAGATTCCTCAAGATGATCCAGGTAGTCGAATACGATCGGAGTGCTCGCGAAGCTGGCAGCAAAAGATGGCAGGATGTTGGTGGACAGGATTACATCCATCTTCAGCTTCTTTGCAATCTCTCTGATCTTCCAGAGGTGGTATGGGAAGTTCAGGAGGTAATAGAGAGAGGGGTCCTCAGCATTTATCCAGTTTGCTGCCACCAGTTTGCATTTCGTCTCCCTCGCCTGCAGCTTTGAAAATCTCGACAGGCCGAAATGCAGCACATACACCTCATGCTTTTCGGCCAGAATATCGAAGATGAAATTGAGCCGATTGGGAACGGGATGCCTGATCCAATCCGTAGTGGGTATTACCAATATCTTCATTTATCCTGTCGTCCTCATGCATCCGTTGCACTCTGCATGTATAAAAGACTGGGCTTTTTTCCTTCTTTAAGCACAATTCACAATTTTTATGAATATTTGACCGAAAAGATCTAAAGCCTGGCTGGGCACTCATAAATGAGTTATAGAAATCCGGAATGTGATAAATTTGAAAGCAGTCATATTGGCGGCGGGAGAAGGTCGCAGATGCAGGCCGCTTACCCAGACCAGATCCAAGGTTATGCTTCCCGTAGGAAACCGTCCTTTCATGGAGCATGTCATTTCGGCTCTGGCTGCAAACGATATTCGAGATCTTTACATAGTAGTGGGCTATCAGAAAGAGAGGGTCATGGACTATTTTGAGGATGGTCTGGATTTTGGCGTTAAAATTACATACCTCGAGCAGAACGAGCTTCTGGGAACGGCCCATGCCCTTCGCAAAGCGGAAGGCTATGTTGATGATGATTTTCTTGTAGTCAATGGAGACAATCTTATAGATGCTCGGGCAGTCAAGGAACTGGTTGCGGCTAAAGGAGAAAACGTTATACTTGCAGCTCTCAGGCAGCATTCTGGAGACTATGGCGTCTTGATGGTGCAGCAGGAGAGGGTAAAGGCAATAATCGAAAAGCCTGGAAGGCCATGTTCTGGAATTATCAATACGGGTGCCTACAAATTCAGCCCGTCGATCTTCGAGGATCTCCGCTATACTCCCATATCGGAGAGGGGATCTTATGAGCTTACTCAGACCTTATCTCAGATGATTGCCGACGGAAGAGGGGTTGTACCTGTAATCAGCAAAGGCATATGGTCTGATGCCATATTTGCCTGGGATCTGCTCAATGCCAACAACCTTGCATTGGGCATGAAGGATCAGATTGTATCTGGTGAGGTGGAAGTGGGCGCGGTTATTAAAGGTCCGGTGGGGGTGGGCAGGGGCAGCATTATCCGCTCAGGATCTTATCTTATAGGTCCGATCTGTATCGGTGAGGATTGCGATATCGGCCCTTCTGTCACAATTCTGCCGTCTACCTCCATAGGAGACTCTGTTCGGATTGGCTCACATTCTGAGGTTAGAAACAGCATAATCATGAGCGATGCACGGATCGGATCGGCTTCTATTATTTCCGATTCCGTAATTGGAGCCAGTTGCTCTCTGGGCGACCAGCTGGTCATCGAGACGGGGCCCTCTGTGGTGGATTTGGAGGATGCATTTGAGAGGGCGGAATTCGGAGCGATATTTGCCGATGATGTAACACTCGAAAGCAGAGTCCTGGCGAGTCCGGGTACGGTTGTGGGAACCGGTGCGCGCATTGGATCAGGGGCATCAATTCGTGGCTGGATTGAGAGAGAGAGCAGGGTGGTAAGCTGATGTGCGGAATTGTGGCTTACGTCGGAGACCAGCTGGCGGGCCCTATCCTTTTTGATACTCTGAAACGGCTGGAGTACAGGGGCTATGATTCGGTCGGTGTGGCCTTCAAGTCAGGAGGAGCAATTGAGATCCTCAAGTCCGCCGGTCGAATAGCGGATCTGGAAAAGGTCTATCAGTCTAGAGGCAGTCCGGGAGAGTGCATGGGCATCGGCCATACACGCTGGGCAACTCACGGCAGGCCAAGCGATCAGAACGCGCATCCCCACACCTCCGGGGAGATCGCCATTGTGCACAACGGCATTATTGAAAACTATCTGGAGCTGAGAGAGAAGCTCACCGAATCTGGCTATGTATTCGCTTCAGAGACAGACAGCGAGGCTTTAGCGCATCTCATTCATTCTCATTATAAGGGCGATCTATACTCCGCCGTAGAGGAGGCTTTAAAGGATGTGGAAGGATCATATGCTGTGGCCGTGCTAGCTGCCAGTTCTCCTTATCTGGTTTGCGCCAGAAAGGACAGCCCACTGGTGCTGGGCAAAGGCGAGGCAGCAGTCTATGTGGCATCCGATGTTCCCGCCCTTCTTCCCTATACCAAAGATGTCATCCGCATGAAGGACGGAGAGATCGCCCGGGTCTTTGCGGATCGGGTTGAGATAATGGATCGATTGGGCCAGCCCCGGCAGGTGCAGCTCGAGCGCGTCAACTGGAGCGCCGATGCTGCAGAGAAAGGAGGCTATACTCATTTCATGCTCAAAGAGATTCATGAGCAGCCGCGTGCCATTCGCGAGACCATCGCCGGGCGCATCTCGGAGATAGAAGGGGATGTTCGGCTCGATCTGGGCATAAGCGATGAAGAGATAAAAGCCCTGGAAAGAGTGATAATCATCGCCTGCGGCACATCCTACCATGCGGGAATGCTGGCCAAGAATCTCTTTGCCCGTGCGGCCGGGCTGCCGGTTGATGTAGAGGTGGCATCCGAGTTTTTAAATCTTCAGGTGCGGCCCAGGACTCTGCTCCTGGGAATCACCCAGTCCGGAGAGACCGCAGATACTCTGCTCGCCTTGAAGAAAGCCAAGACTTGCGGAGGACGGAGCCTGGCAATCACCAATGTCCTGGGCTCAACGGTGGCTGAGCTGGTGGACGGCACTATCTACACTCGCTGCGGCCCGGAGATCGGCGTGGCCGCCACCAAGACCTTCACCTCTCAGCTTGTGGCCATCATTCTTCTGGCTGTGCGTCTGGGCAGAGCTCGGGGCCATCTTACTCCCGACCAGGCCAGAAAGATGCTGATCGATCTGACCAAGCTGCCTGGCCTGGTGCAGAGGGTTCTGGAGAAGAGAGAGGCGATCAGAGATATTGCCGAGCAATATGCGGGTGCAAGCTGCTATTTCTTTATCGGCAGAGATTATCTCTATCCCATCTCCCTGGAAGGCGCCCTGAAGATGAAAGAGATCGCCTACATACCATCCGAGGGCTATGCCGGCGGAGAGCTCAAGCACGGACCGCTGGCTCTGATCACTGAAAAAACGCCTGTGGTGGCTCTGGCCACCTGCGGCAAGAAGATCCAGTCCAACATAAAAGAGGTGAGTGCCCGTGGCGCTGAGGTAATAGCCTTTGCCACAGAAGGCGATCCTGATATTGCCAAGGTGGCAAGCCATGTAATTGAGCTTCCCCAGACGCAGCCCGTCTACTCTGCAGTGCTCTGCACTGTGGCCGTGCAGCTACTCTCTTACTATACCGCAAATAAGCTGGGCCTTCCCATCGACAAGCCCCGCAACCTGGCCAAATGTGTGACGGTGGAGTAGAATTCAATTTTTAGAGGCTCTCGTAAGCCTCTCGGATCGTCCGGTCGTTTCTGTCCCAGAACCTGTAGTCCTCTGTCGTGAGCTTTTCCGGTTCGCGGAGGAGGCTGTCCCGCACTGCTTCCTCCAGCTTTTCTCTCTTCACGACCATCAGGTTCTTTCTCTTCTCCTCCTGGGTAATCCCGGAAGCCACCACCGTTTTTCCCAGCAGCAGGTACTCATTAAGCTTCCAGACGCTTCTGTCGGTGGCATAGGGTGTGAGCAGGCTCTCACTGTGAGGTATGAGGCAGATCCTGGCCTGGCTTATCAGACCGGCGACCTTATCATGCGGTTGCCAGCCGAAGAACCGGGCATTTTTAGGAAGATCTCTGAGATACCAGCGGGAAAAAGGCCCGTCGCCGATGATCCAAAAGGGCTGCTCAGGAATATTTCGAATAAGGCGAAGCAGGTTTCCTATGCCCTCCTGACGGCTTATTCTGCCCATGAAGACGATTGGCCGCTCATCGTTTTCTGATAATCCTGAAATCTTGCTCTTCTGCAGAAAGCTTCTTGCCGGATAGTTATTGACAATGAAGAGCGGCTTTTTCAAATCGGGAACGTAGGATCTCACTTTGTCTGCAAGAGGCCGGTTAACGGCTGTGATCGCATCTGCTGCCCTTGCCAGCTCTCGCTCGAAGTATTCCCCTGCTGGCCTGGCCAGCGGTCCGAAGCTCATCTGCAGCTCCACTCCCCAGGGGGAGCGGTAGTCGTAAATGAGCTTTCCGTAGCTGGAGCCCTTCAGCTTGCCCAGGCCATGAAATATGATATCCGGCACATTGAACAGGTGCAGCACATCGGGCCTTTGCTTTGCCAGCACCTGCTTCACTTCTCTGGCAATTTGCATCCAGCCCCGAGAGCTGAATTGGGGCACGATAACATGCTGGCCCTGGCTCTCCAGAGTTGCTTTAAACATCATCAGCCTCGTAGTCCTCTCCGGCTGGTTGGAGAGAAGAAGTATCCTCATTTAAGCTTCCTTGCTCCTTGCCTGATCTCTTCTCATCCTCTCTCAGGATGCTCGAAGGTGAGTAGGAACGGATCGAAGAGCAGATCCGCGTTCTGTGGGTCGATGTAGCGCAGGCCTTTTGCCTGCACATCGCTCTCGCTGAGCAGCGGATCATATACGTAAGCGTCCAGTCCCTTTTCCATGAGCAGTCCGGCCAGGGCCAGGTTGCGGCTGTGGTAGAACTCCTTTACCCCGGCCCGGAAGGTTATGCCCTTGATGCAGATCCTAATGCAAGAGAGCGGCTTATTGATCTTCAGGCATTCTCCCAGGATTCTCTCTGCCCAGTAATGGATCATCTCATCGTTGCTCTCTCGTGAGGCACGGAGCAGGCGACAATTGCCTGGGTGCTCTCTCTTTTCCATCTCCTTTATGAGAAACCAGGGGTACACGGGAATACAGTGGCCGCCTACGCCGGTAGACGGCAGATGGATATGGCAGAACTGGTGATTGGCCTTGTCTCTGGCCTCGAAGAAGTCGACCCCAAAATCTTCGCAGATCTTGAATAGTTCATTGGCCAGAGCGATATTGACATCGCGATAGCATCCTTCCATGACCTTGATCATCTCAGCTACTTTGGCTGAGGAGACCAGATGAAGGTTGCAGATGAATTTCCTGTAGACCTGATAGGCGATCATTCCGCTCTCTTCGTCCCTTCCGCCAATAACCTTAGGAAACTCTCGAAGTCTGGAGATGCTATAACCTGTCATTATCCGCTCGGGCGAATAGGCAAGGAAAAAGTCGCTCTCCGCAAGGCCGCTTGACCTGCATAGCTGCTCCTGCACCAACCCATCGGTAGTTCCTGGCGGAAAGGTTGTCTCCAAAACCACCAGATCTCCCTTCTTCAGGATCCCGCCCAGTGAGGAAAGTGCCTCTTTCATAATTGCAAAGTCAGGATTATTGCCGCTATCCACAAAGACGGGCACGATCAATATGAAGGTCCGGCAGCCTCTCGCGTCCTCGAATCGCGGCGTGGCCACGAGCCTCTTTCCTCCATGCTCTTTTATCAGCTCCCCCAAACCCGCTTCTTCGGGTATGGGGTTTTGTCCGCGGTTGATCATCCGGCAGCGCTCTTCATTTATATCCACACCCTTGACCTCAATGCCGCTGTCCGCGATAACCGCAGCCAGGGGCAGCCCGGCGTTTCCCAGGCCGACAACTGCGATTTTTGAATGCTCCTCAGACATCTCTACTATCCTTCCTCATTGAGCGCCCTTCAATCCTTTCATTTTTTGCCTCTCTTCTCTGCTATTTCCATCGTCTTCTTGCAGACCGGGCATCTGTAGACCGATGGTGTGCCACTCTCTACCATCTTGTGGCCGCAGAGGCAGACATAACCTCTCAGTCTGGCGGGATTGCCCATCATGAGGGCAAAGGGCGGCACGTCTTTTGCCACCACGCTTCCCGCGCCAATCATGGCGTACTCACCTACAGTTATGCCGCAGACGATTGTGGCATTGGCGCCGATGCTCGCCCCCCGGCAGATGCGCGTGGAGGAAACGTGGCTATCATCCCAGATAAAAGCCCGTGGATACAGATCGTTGGTGAAGGTAGCAGAAGGGCCTATGAATACGTCGTCTTCGATGATCACGCCTTTGTAAACCGAGACGAAGTTCTGGATCTTCACATTGCTGCCAATCTCGGCATCGATGTCGATGTAAACGCTCTTTCCTATGTTGCAATTCTGACCTATCTTAGAGCCCTGGCGCACATGGGCGAAATGCCAGATATTTGTGCCCTCACCAATCGCCTGGCTCTCGACAACAGCCGTGGGATGAACATAGTAGCTTTTCTTTTCTCCCTGCATTTTTCCTCTTCTCGATCTATGGCTTGTTGATCTGCAATCCCTGCTTGATCTGCTCGCAGACTTCTAGGTTCTTCAGGGCCTCTTCTGGTGTGACCGGGAAGATCTTGCCGCTTCTCACGCAGTCTAAGAATGTCTTCAGCTCCACCTTCAAGGGCTCGACCTTGTTTACCAGCACCTTCTCGATGATGTTCTCCTGGGTGTATCGCTCATTTTCCACGCCGTACTTGCCGGGCTTTCGATAGATGTAGACCTCCTGGGTCATATAGTCGCCTTCTGCAGTATAGTCATCGGATTCGACATAAAAGGTGCGGAACTTCTTGGAGGACAGGCGGCTGGCGGATATGGAGACCACGCAGCCAGGGAAGACGGCCAGAGCCTCGCAGACGTTTGCGCTTCCGGCACTGAATATCTTGCAGACCTCTTCTCCCTTGAATAGCACATTGAAGGCAATGTCAATGTCATGGATCATGAGGTCCTCTACTACAGAAGCATCGGTGATGCGGTTTGAGGTGGGATTATGTCTCTTGATGGATACATAATCCGGCCGCTGAGCGATCTTCGTCATCTCTGCCACGATGGGGTTGAACCTCTCGATGTGGCCCACCCCCACCACCAGCTTTTTGCCATCATTTTTCTTGCTTTGGATGATTCTCAATAGCTCTGTTGCCTCTGCAGCCGTCAATGTGATTGGCTTTTCGATAAGGCAGTGAATTCCTGCCTCGATTACTTTCCTGGCCGTGTCGAAGTGATATCTTGTCGGCACGCAGATGCTCACCGCATCCACCTGGCTCAGCAGATCGTCAAGCGATTTGCATATTGTAGCAAGCTCCCGGGAACGCTCTGCGCTTTCCGTGACCGGATCATAGACATAAATGGCCCCTACACCCTTCATCTCTGAATAGACGCGCACATGGTTCCGGCCCATGGCCCCTACGCCGATGACTCCAACGTCCATATTCAAGCCTCGAAGGAATTTATGATCTCGCAGATATACTTGAGGTCTTCCTTGGAAATAGAGGGATGGACCGGCAGGCTCAGCACCTTGCGGGAGACATCTTCGGATATCGGACAGCTCTCGCTGGTGTAGCCCAGCTCCCTGTAGAGGGGATGCTCATAGACTGCCTTGGGGTAGTGAACGGCGCTACCGATTCCCTTAGCCTGAAGATACTCCATCAGCTTCTCCCTGGACCCGGCAAAGCTCTCCTCCACCCGCACCACATATTGATGGTAAACGTGCCTGACGTCTTTCGCCTGATAGGGCGTGGTGATGCCCTTGATCCTGATGTTGTCATTTAGGTATGCAGCGTTTTCAATTCTCTTGGCGGTGAATCCTTCCAGCCGCCCCAGCTGCACCAGGCCGATGGCCCCCTGCAGGTTCGTCATCCTGTAGTTGTATCCCAGTGTGACGTGGTTGTACTTGCCGGCGTCACCGTGGCTTCTCAGCAGGCGCAGACGTTCTGCCAGGCCGTCATCATCGGTGGTGATCATGCCGCCCTCGCCGGTGGTCATATTCTTGGTGGGATAGAAGGAGAAGCAGCCTGCTGTGCCGAATGATCCCACCTTCTTGCCGCAAAACTCGGCTCCGTGGGCCTGAGCGCAGTCCTCCACCAGAAAGATCTTCTTATCCTTACAGATCTCCGAAATAGCAGCAAGATCGAAGGGCTGGCCGTAGAGGTGGACGCCGATAACTGCCCTGGTGCGGGAGGTTATTCTCTTCTGCAGGTCATCGGGGTCGAGATTGAATGTCTTTCCGTCCACATCTGCGAAGACCGGGCGCAGGCCCTGATAGAGTGCACAGTTGGCGGTAGCAATGAATGTGAAGGCTGGCGTTATGACCTCATCGCCCGGCTTCAGCCCCAGGGCCTTCATGGTCAGATCCAGGGCGACTGTGCCGTTGTTTACCGCGATGGAGTTTTTCACGCCCAGATAGGTGGAGAATTCCTCTTCAAAGCGCCTGACGCTTTCCCCCTGGGCGAGCATTCCGCTCTTGAGCACATCGCTTACGGCTTTAATCTCTTCATCGCCTATGATGGGCTTGGCTATGGGAATAAAATCTCTCATCAAGTTCTCCTCGAAGCTGCTTATCTTTTCATTTCCTCCATCAGTTCATCCTTTGCATTGAAAAGGCTTGTCGTATTCAGCCTTCTTTGTGGCAGGTGACTAGTCCTTTCAAAATGGCAGCCGGCAGTCCCTTAAATCCTGATGCGATGACTGTTCCTGGGTAGATCGAGGTATTGATCCCGGTCATGACACCGTCTGCCATGATCACGCCCAATTTGCGCCTGCCGCTGTCCACTCTCTCACCTTTGATGAAGGATTTGATGTTGCCTTTGTCGTGACGCAGATTGGAGCAGATGGTTCCGGCTCCAAAATTGCATCTATCTCCTATAATGCTGTCTCCAACGTAGGAGAGGTGGCCGATCTTGCTGTCATTCATGATGGCGCTGTTCTTGACCTCGACAGCGTTTCCTATGCGAACCCTGTCGCCTATGCATGTCGTGGGCCTGATGTAGCAGTTCGGTCCAATGTCACAGTTCTGTCCAATCAGAGCAGGTCCTACGATGTAGGCTCCGGAGCGAACGATGGTTCCCTGGCCGATGGACACATTTCCCGACAGAGTTGCGCCTGCTTCTACTTTTCCTGAGATGATGGGCTTGATGTCCCTGAGCATGATCTCATTGGCGGCCAGAATATCCCAGGGCCGACCGATCTCCAGCCAGCTCTTGAGGGTGATTATTCTGATCTCTTCCTGGAGGGCCAGCAGGTTCAGGCCGTCGGTCAGCTCATACTCGCCTCTCTCTGATAACGGTGCCGATCGCATCGCTTCGAAGATGCTTCTTTTCAAGAGGTAGATGCCGGCATTGGCCAGGTTGGATGGGGGGCGAGCGCTCTTTTCTACCACGGATTTGAAGCGGCCTTCTTCCGCCAGAAATACACCGTACCTTCTGGGGTCCTCAACCTCGATGGCCGAGACTGCGGTGCTGCCCCGGGCCATCTCCTTCAGGGATGCCTCGTCGGGAAGCACATCTCCATTCAATACCAGAAATCGGTCCTCTGCCTTCTCCTGGGCGGCCATGAGGGCGTGGCCGGTGCCGAGCTGTCTGTCCTGGTCGGCATAATCGATTTTTACGCCCAGACGGCTGCCGTCACCAAAGAACGAGCGCACGCTCTTCGCCCCGTATCCCACCACCAGGACGAAACGATCTGCTCCGGCTTGGCGAGCCCGCAGGATGATGTGCTCGAGCAGTGGTTTGCCTGCGACGGGCAGCATTACCTTGGGCTGATTGGCGGTCAAGGGACGCATGCGGCTGCCCTCTCCCGCAGCGAGAATGATCGCTTGCATGAATTATGGTGATGGCGAGGTGGATTAAAAATGCTTTGAGTATGATTTTATTCGTTTTTTCTTCCAAATCCTCATTGCTAAGCCATCATTTCGGGTTCTATTCGGTTTCTGGGCCGCTCTATATCTGTTTGTGAATTAGTCCAGATCATGATGAAATAGGCCGAAAGGAATATGGCGCATATATGCCCTAACTAAGATGTATGTTGGATGAGTTCATCCGTTACTCCGCCCTGCAGCGCGATCAAGCTCCACTGGCAACTCTTCTTATTTATCTTAAAAGAAAGGGCGGGTATGTGCAGCTTAACCAGATCTGGCGGGACAACGGACCCACAGGGGGCGGCCCCTTCTGGAACCAGACCACTCTCATGAACAAGCTGGATAAGCTGGAGCGCCTGGGGATCGTCACCATGGAGCGACGAATACTTCCCTCGCCCCGTGATGAGGCCAAGAGGAAGACCAACACCTTCTACCGGCTCAGTCCTGAGACGCCTCTTTATCCTTACATCTTCGGCATGCTTAAAATCTACCGGGAAGAACCTGATAAGTACTCTTCGGAACTGGTAGAAAGGCCGCTTGATCATCTCAGCGATCTTGCCGGAAGGTGCGCATCCAGCGACCCACAGGTGGGCCGGGAGCTGGATGTGGCCATGGAGCTGCTTGGTGAGGTCTTCTCAGTGCGAAGGGACGAGGTGATGAGGATGATCAAGGATAGAATGGCCAGAAGGGGCATGATCACGGAATTTAGATTGCCTCTTTCCAAGGATGCTTGCAAAGCGGCGAATATGAAACAGAAGAATGGTTCTTCAGAGGCAAAGAAGCCCACAAAGCCCTCCCGAAGGAGGGAACGGCCTAAATCCAAGGACGGAGAAGATGCTGTTTAGGATATTTCTGGACAATACCGATCTTGCCCGTCTTGCACATCTCGTTTCATTCTCGCTATCGCGCAGAGTGATTGCGGTGGTCTTGGCATCGACTGCAAGAGCAATAGGGAAAGAATTGGAAAAAAGAGAATGGAAAAAAGCAAATCATCAATCTTTGCTTTGGCCTTTCAGCGCCTCGGGCCCCTTCAGAGGCACATCAACCGGCTTGATGAATTGATCCAATACTGCCCTGGTGCCGTTGACCCTGAGCTTATCAAATAAGAATGCGAATTGCTTTTCCAGCTCGGCGCAGATTTCGTCGCGGACGCCGGATGAGAGCTTCCAAAGCTGCATCTTGAATGGTCCGAAGGCCTTTTTCCGGGTCTTGTAGATGAACTGCTCTAATGTGTCCTTGTCTTTACGTTCTTTTGCCATTTCGGTTTTCAGGTAATCATAAATTCTTTCTCGCAGCTCTGGCGGGAAGCCTTTGCTGTCATAGATGATGTTCTGAAAACCGGTAGCCAGATGGATCTCGGCAGTTCCTGTGGCAGGAAAACGGTCAAACGCCTCATTGGGCAGGGTGGAAGCGCCGTGCTGCACGGCACCCGCTAGACCATATTGTGCTCTGGAGGTTTCAGACAGCTTAGCCAACACGTCAAAGTCGATCTTGACCCTGGCAACCGTGCCGTCAGCCAGAGGAACGCCACCGTGCGTAGTCCCGGTCTGCACGCTAATCTTGCTGATTCCTTTGAGTGTCGCGCCGCGCTTTTTAAGCTCTTCAGCATAGCCGCCCATGAAAACCTGCAGTTCATCGACGGTGCTGTTCTTGCCGCCGACCTCGCCGATTTCGCCGCCTACCGACACTGTAATTCCTTCTGGCTCCAGATCGCGAATCAGAGCGGTCAGCTCTGCCGCAAGGGTAAAGTTGATTCTCTGCTGATCTTTGACAGTGGGCTGCGACAGATCAACCAGTGTGGATGTATCGATGTCGATATTATAAAAACCGGATGCAATCGCTTCTTTGATCAGATCTTTAACCACCTGGGTTTCCTTTTCAGCATCTGTCGCGAACTTTTTAGCGTTTATCTGAAAATGGTCTCCCTGCAAAAATATCGGGCCGCTCCAGCCGGATTTGACGGCCGCCGCGGTAACTGCACAGATGTATTCCAGCGGCCTTTGATTTGTATATCCTATTTCGGAACGGGCGATTTCAAAGAGGATAGGCCCTACCTTCCCTTTGATTGCTGCGCGGAATACGGCCTGCGCTACATCATAAGTGAGGCCACGGATATTGATTGCCGGAACGGTAAACCCGCTCACTTCCCCGCGGCCCATGGCTTCGTAAAGGGGCTGAATCGATGCTGAAATGATTCCCAGGGCCGCTGCTCCCCGGCGAATCAGAAAGCCCGCTGCTTGCGAAGTAGCAGGATCGGGACTGAAAACCGCGGTAAATATCAAATCATCAATCAATTCTTTCCGAAATCTGGACTCATTCAAGACGCGAACATCTCTGTCATCATAGGCCAGTATGGATTCGCATCCTTTCTTTAGCTGATCCTTATTCTCGTAAATCATTGCCGATCCTCTGAAACATATTTATTGTGAGAGGAATTGTTCCGCCATAGTGACTTCTGCAGATGAGCCTATGTAGATGGGCGATCGTTGATCGACAGAGGTCACTGGCAGGGAAAGGATATCCTCTTTTCCGTTTGTAGCCCTGCCGCCCGCTTGCTCCATGATGAATGCCATGGGCTGAAGCTCAAACAGCAACCGCAGCTTTCCCTGGGGCGATTTCTTCAATGCAGGATAGGTGAATATGCCTCCTCGCTTGATTATCACCTGGTTGATGTCAGGAACAAATCCTCCGCTGTAGCGCAGCTTGTAGCCGTCTGCTTCCAGCTTGTCGATGTATCTTTTATGGCTATCTGTCCAATCCTTGCGCAGGCCGCCCGGCGAAAAGATTGCCCCTTTATCGTTGAGCCGGATATTTTCCTCGGAAAGAACATACTCTCCCTCGCGATCCAATACAAACTCATGCACGCCCTTTCCGGCAGAGTAAATCATAGTGATCAGCGGCCCATATGTGATATAGAGGGCGGCAACCATTGAATTCCTTCCGCAGTCAAATATTGAATTCTTGTGGATGCCGATGATCGTCCCTATGGCCAGATTGGTATCCACCAGGGAAGAGCCGTCTAATGGGTCGGCAGTAACAATATATTTTTCCTGCCCATGACCGATGGGTGCGATATCCTTTAGCTCCTCTGAGGCATACTCCCGAACAAACCCTGAGTTCTTCAGCATATTTTTCAATATGTCGTCGGAAATGCGGTCCAGCGCCAACTGATCCTCGCCGTAGACATTCTTGAAGCCGGCTAGCTTGCGGTTTGATTCGTGGATCTTAGCGGAGATGTATTTGCCGACCACGGCTATCTGCCAGATGAGCCGTCGCAATTCCACCTCGATGCCATCCATCCACATATGGCGCCTCAGATCAACGATGTATCGAGTGTGATCATTTATTCCTTCACTCATTGATTCTCCTAACATTTTTAGCACTCTTTCGGGTCATCTTCAATAATAAAGATGTTGGCCCTAAGAGGAAATATATACTTTCGATCCTCCTCTTGTCGTTTGCCAGAGTTCTATTTCACTTCGCTTCTGCGCTGCCAATAGTCCCTGCTCTTGTAGATCTTGTAGATTATATTTGCTTTATTTGCTTGGGCGCCAAACAGTCTCAATTATATTTGGTAGAAGTTCTTATATCTGCCAGAGTTTGATCCATTCCTGGAATTGGCCATTAAGACTCGATGTCATTTCAATCGGAATCGTTCTGATGGCGCGAGGGCTTATCTGGCTGAAAATAGGTATCATTAGCTTTAATATGGAACTTCTGGCAAAATATTATGTGGAGGCTGACCATCCCATAAAGAAAGCGGCGGAGGCAATTGCCGCCGAGCAGTCCACCGGCACCTGGACTGCAGTAAGAGGTCAGGACAACCCTCTCGCAGCCAGAGTCATCCTGGCAGAGGGAAATAACGTCGAGATAGGCTTTCCTGAGGAGCTATTTGAGCCGGGAAACATCCCGCAGTACCTCTCTGGGTGGCGGGAAACCTCTTCGGTCTGGGCGACTTGAAGAAGGTGCGCTTGCAGGATGTAATCTTCCCTGAAAGCCTGCTCTCGGCGCACAGTGGTCCTCGTTTTGGCATTGAAGATGCGCGAAAAATATTGGGTGTATACGATCGTCCATTGATCGGCACCATCGTCAAGCCCAAGGTAGGCCTGGACCGGGAGGGGACGGCGGCGGTGGCGGCTGCAGCGGTTCGCGGTGGATTGGATCTGGTCAAAGATGACGAGACTCTGACCGACCAGAGCTTCTGTCCGCTCATCTCCCGCCTGGAGGCGGTCATGGCGGCTCTTGGCAAGGTGGAGAAGGAAACCGGCAAGAAAGCTTTCTATGCGGTCAACGTCACCGTCGGCCCCGATAAGATCCTGGAGCGCGCAGAGCGGGCGGTGGACCACGGCGCAAATATGGTCATGATTGATGTCCTGACAACCGGCTTTTCGGCTCTGGTGGATCTGTCGAGGCATATTCGTGTTCCGATACAGGTGCATAGAACAATGCACGGAGCTTTCACCCGTGATAAGAGCCACGGCATTTCCATGCTGATCATCTCCAAGCTGGTGCGCATGACGGGGGGGCACCAACCTGCACACGGGAAGCTACATGGGCAAGATGGCGCGCGAAACCGCTGAAAACGATCTCTGTCGTGATGCTCTGCGGGAGGATTGGCACGGATATAAGAGAGTCTTCCCGGTGGCCTCGGGCGGAGTCTATCCAGGCAAAGTTCATGGGAACTTAGACGGCTATGGCATTGATTGTATCGTTCAGGCCGAAGGTGGAGTGCATGGCCATCCGGATGGAACCACAGCTGGAGCAAGGGCAGTGGTGCAGGCGGCAGATGCCTGGAGGATGCAAATTCCCTTAAAAGAATACGCAAAAGACCACAAAGAGCTGGAAACCGCCTTGAAATTCTGGGGATCGTAGGGATAAAGCTCATGCTCAGCTCTCTCCTCAAATCAAAACCGAAGAGTTTATATTGGTAGATGAGGATGGATCTGAACGTTTATCACGAGCCAAAAGTGATGTAGCGCTGTTTGAAAAACAGAAGAGGTGTAGTGAGGGAAGACGTAGAGGGATCAGATGGCTAGAGACGATATCTTATCGAAAATTAAATCGGCAGAGGCTGAAGCCAAGGCCGCAGTCCAGCGGGCTTTGGACGAAAAGGAGAAAAGGATAGCCGCTGCCACTACTGAAGCTGCAAACCTCGTCAAATCCGCCGAGACTGATGCACAGGACTACTATAACAAGAGCGTTGCTAAAGCCGAGAGCGATGTAAAAGCCAAGAAAACATCGATCGTCAACAGCGGTGAGAAGAGTGTCAGCTCAATGAGCGGCAGCGCCAGTGCAAAGCTGGACAAAGCAGTCGAATATCTGATTAAGGAGTTTATGGGGTTGTTACATGCTTAGGCCCGTAAAGATGAGTCGTGTTGTCGTCGCCGGGTCAAAGAGCGTAATATCTCCAGTCGTAGAAAAGCTGCATGAGTTGCGCTTGCTTCATATTGTTAACTATAATGGCAGCCAACCTCAGTTTGAGATAGGCAAGCCTATCGGCAAAGCCAAAGAGTACTCCGAGGATCTTATTAAGCTCAGATCGATAACCAGATATCTTGATCTGAAAAATAAGGCTCCTGATAAGACCTATCCCGAGAGCCAGGTTCTATCGGAGATGGATAACCTTCTCAATAATGTCGGAGCAGATGTTACTGCTACTTATGAGCGTATCGCTGCTATCGAAGCGGAAGTTAAGTCCAAGCAGGATCAGATCAAATCTCTGACTCCATTGGCCGTATTGCCTTTGCCTTTAGATGCTTACTATGGTTATGAATCTCTGGCGACCTTCGTCGGCACGGCAAAAACACCAGTGGATGCCGATGTGGCGAGGGTATCTCCGGCAAATGAGATATTTTCCGGAAGCGCCAAGAATGCAACTTTTGTAGCGGTATTTGTGCCTGCAGATAAGGCCGGCGAGGTATCTTCAGTCCTCTCTGAGCATGGGTTTTCAGAATTATCTGTGCCCAAGCTGGAGGGCAATGTTGATTCGGCTATTGCTTCTCTTGAAGGGAGCATCAAATCTCTGGAAGGCGAAAAAGCTCCCCTTCAGAAGAAGCTCGTCGATATAAAGAAGCAGTACGAAGATCTGATGCTGGCAACTGATGAATATCTGTCCATGGAGACCCGCAAGACCGAGGCACCACTCAGGTTCGCTGAGACGGATAATGCTTTCGTTATTGATGGGTATGTTCCTGCAGATCAGTTCAGCAGGCTCAAGAGCGAGCTGGAGAGCGCTGCCGGCGGCAAGATTGAAGTATCCCTTATCGCTGATAAAGAGGCGGAGGGGCTTGTCGAGAAAGGCGAAGACGTGCCAAGCCAGATGGATAATCCGAGCCTGGTTAAGCCCTATGAGCTGATCACAAGGCTGTTCGCCATTCCTGAATACAAGGAATTTGACCCGTCGTTGCTGATATTCGTATTCTTCCCAATCATGTTCGGCATGATTTTGGGTGATGTCGGCTATGGCGTAATGATTCTGATTGTTCTGATGATGCTCAAGAAGAAGTTCAGAACACCAGGCTGGCAGCAGCTGATCAACGTCGTTATGGTCGGAGGCGTTTGGGCGGTCATCTTCGGCATCTTCTTTGGCGAGATATTCGGCCCACTGGGTCTGTGGGGCAGAATTATGGGGCACATGCACGAACATGAGATCGAGCTAGCAAAAGAGGCCGGTCTCTATTTCGGTGAAGGTGTCTTCGGTACGCTGGGAAGGTTGGGCCCGCTGGGCATATTCCCGCTGGATCGTCTGGCGACTAATGCGGTTTTGCTGTTGATCGGAACCAGTATCTTTATCGGCGTCATTCACTGCGGTGTTGGTTCCATTCTGGGAATCAAGACGGAGCTGAACTATGGCGAGAAGAAGCATGCCTATTTCGAGAGGCTGCCTGTGATGCTCTTCCAGGTGTTCTTCTGCATAGCTCTACTGGGATTGATCATGGGACAGTCGATTCTGACATATCTGGGCATCATCGTGGTAGTTGTCTCCATAGTGATGTTGGTTATGGGTCCGGAAGGCGCTATGGGTCTGGCTCACGTGCCATCTTATGTGAGCAATTTGATCTCATATCTCAGGCTTCTGGCCATCGGCCTGGCTTCGGTCGGTCTGGCTTATGCTGCTAACCAGCTGGCATTCTATGTCATAATGCCCATGCTGAGCGGCGGAGCGACCAACAGCGCTGAGTTCACGATACCGGCCATCATCGCAGGTATCTTGATCCTGGTGGTAGTGCACTTCATCAACTTCCTGCTGGGAATCCTGTCTCCGTTCATGCATCCTCTCAGGTTGCATTATGTGGAGATGTTCACCAAGTTCTACAGCGCACATGGTGGTGGAGTGGAGTACAGTCCCTTCGGACATGTCCGGAGGTTCTTGAAGGCATGAGTTCGATAGTTCGAATTGAAAATTTGAATGCTAAATGTAATATTCATATAAAGGAGGATTGAGGAAAATGGCAGTTGTAGCAGATGCAGGAGTACTGTACGGATTGTTGGCTGTTGGCGCTGGCCTGGCTACTGGATTAGCAGGCATCGGTGCTGGTGTTGGTGAGCAGGGTATCGGCGCTGCTGTGGTGGGCGTCGTGGCAGAGGAGCCCGGATTCCTGGGCAAGGGTCTGTTCCTGATGCTTCTGCCGGAGACACTGATCATCTTCGGTCTCGCCGTATCGCTGATTCTGATGTTCGCCTGGACACCTTTCGCAGCCATCGTGACGCCTTAAATCAGCCATTTCCAAGGGTGTGAGAGGCAATGGCACTAGATGCAGTGGTTGAGTCCATCCTAGCAACCAGCAAGGACAAGGTCGCTCAGATAAACGGTGAGGCCGACCAAGAGGTTGCAAAGATACTCAATGAAGCTAGGGAACGTGCCGCAGAGATTAAGTCCAGAAAGGAATCGGAGGTTGGACACATGGTTGAGGCTATCGAGCGCAGGGAGATCTCCAGCGCCAATCTCGAGGTCAAGAGATCGGAGCTGAATGTCCATAAGGATCTCCTTGAGAAGGCCAGGACGAAGCTTCTTGAGAAGCTGCAGAATCTTCCCAAGAAGGATAACGAGGCCATGCTCAAGAAGCTGCTCGAGCCCCACGATCTCAAGGAGATGAAGGTCTTCTCCAACAAGAGAGATGAGGCCTTCATATCCTCTCTCGCCTCAAAATACGGCGGGAATCTGGACATCATTGGCGGCGCTGTGGTTGAGAGCAACGATGGTGCTCTACGTTACGATTTAACCTACGAAACTCTTGCGCGTGAGGTCTTTAATAACCGCATGAAAGAGGTTTCCAGGATCTTATTCGGGTGAGGACGATGCCTGTACTACGTTTGCCGAAGTTTGGTTTACCGGTGAAGTACGCTTACATCACGGGCAGAGTCCGGGCGATGAAGACCAAGCTCATCCCGGCGGAGATGTACGCCAGGATGATGAATATGGAGATGGCCGAGATCGCTCGTTACCTGGAAGAGACCCAGTACAAAGATGAGATCGACGCGCTGTCCAAGGACTACTCTGGTGTGGATCTAATTGAACACGCCACCTTTGCCAATCTGGCAAAGACCTTCAGGAAGCTTGAGGAGGTCTCAATAGATGAGCCTTCATTCCTGATTCTGGAGTACCTCCGGCGTTGGGATGTATGGAACATCAAGACCATAATGCGAGGCAAGTTCTACGGGGCCACGGACATTGAGATTGCAAAACATCTCGTGCCTGCTGGCGAGCTATCAGCAGAGTACCTTGAAGAGCTGGCCAAAAAGGATTCCATAACCGACATCATATCGGCCTTTGATGGGACTGATTATTCCAGCGCACTGGCGCAATACGACGGCAAGAATTTGGCATCGCTCGAGAACGCTCTGGACAAGCTCTATTACTTCAGAATGGAGAGAGCTGTGGGCGGAACTCTATCTGTGGGCGGAGGCCTGCTGCTCAAATACGTTCGGAGAGAGGTCGATATAAGAAATCTGATCACCCTCTTCCGGATGAATAAAGCAGGCGTCGATGCGGCCGTGATATTAGAGAATCTCATCCCCGGAGGCAAGCTTCACGGAGAGTTGAGCCGTATGGCTGGTCAGCCGTTCGGCGAGTTTCTGCGCGGGCTTGAAGGATATCCATTCTGGTCCTCTATCTCTGATATCGCATCTGCAGATATGGATGCAGTCAGCAGGGTCGAGGCCAGGCTGAAGGCTTATCTCATCCGGTATGCATGGGCTCTTTCAAACTATCATCCGTTATCTATCTTGCCGGTGCTCGGCTATATGGTGAGCAAAGAGACTGAAGTTTCCAACATCAGGAAGATCGTAAGAGGAAAAGAAGCCGGACTTCCTGCTGAACTCATTGAGGAGCAAGTGGTGGTGGCCTAAAATGGAGATTGCTTTTGTAGGAGGCAGCGATAGCGTCCTCGGGTTCAATCTGGCAGGAATAAAAAAATCCTATCCGGCTAACACTGAAGAGGAGCTGGTCTCTAAGATTGGCGACGTCATGGCAGATTCCAATGTAGGGATTCTAGTCTTGAAACAATCGGATTATAATAGGCTGCCAAAGAGGCTCCAGGAGCAGCTATCAGAGTCTATCAAGCCTACCATTGTCGCTATCGGAACCGAGCAGAGCACAGAGATGAGAGAGAAGATTAAAAGGGCAATAGGTGTTGATTTATGGAAGTAGGGAAAGTAAAGCGTGTCGCCGGACCACTGGTTCAGGCTGTCGGCCTGAAGTCTTCCATGTACGACCTGGTATTGGTCGGTGAGGAAGGCCTGATGAGCGAGGTCATCGGCATTTCCGGCAATAAACATATCATTCAGGTATACGAGGATACGGGCGGCGTGCGGCCCGGCGAGCCCGTCAAAGAGACAGGCGCTCCACTCGTGGCACAACTGGGTCCAGGTATTCTGACTCAGATTTACGACGGTATCCAGAGGCCACTGCCAAAGCTGGCAGAGATGTCTGGCGATTTCATCAGCCGTGGCCTTTTCGTTGATGGCATTGATCACAAGAAGAAGTGGGAGTTCAAGCCTGTAGTGAAAAAGGGCGATGTTGTCAAGCCCGGCCAGGCGATCGGTGAGGTCCAGGAGCAGTTGCTCATCAAGCATAAGATCATGGTCCCGCCCAAGATGAAGGGCGGAGCTATAAAAGAGATCTACTCCGGCAACTTCAATGTCGACGAAACCGTAGCTGTCTTGGAGGACGGCTCAAAGATCACAATGGTCCAGAAATGGCCGGTGAGACAGGCCAGGCCAGTAGCTGAGAAGCTTGCGCCTACCATTCCCCTCAGAACAGGACAGAGAGTTGTGGACGGATTCTTCTCCCTGGCCAAGGGCGGAACCGCAGCCATTCCCGGCGGATTCGGTACCGGAAAGACAGTTATGCAGCAGACCCTGTCCAAGTGGGCAGATGTCGATATTGTGATTTACGTGGGATGCGGCGAACGCGGCAATGAGATGGCCGATCTGCTGCATGAGTTCCCAGAGCTGCAGGACCCCAGGACCGGCAGACCCCTCATGGAGAGGTCTATCGTTTACGCCAATACCTCCAACATGCCTGTGGCTGCTCGTGAGGCATCCATTTACACTGGAATGACCACGGCAGAGTACTACAGAGATATGGGCTACGACTGCCTGATGACCGCTGACTCCACCTCCCGATGGGCAGAGGCCATGAGAGAGATGGGCTCCCGTCTAGAAGAGATGCCTGGTGAGGAAGGCTATCCAGCATACCTCGGTGCCAGACTTGCTGACTTCTATGAGCGTGCCGGACGTGCTGAGGTTCTCAACGGCGGCCAGGGCTCGGTTAGCATTGTGGGCGCAGTATCCCCCGCTGGCGGAGACTTCACAGAACCCGTTACTCAGAACACCCTGAGAATGGTCAAGGTATTCTGGGCACTGGACTCCAAGCTTACACAGCGCAGACACTTCCCATCCATCAACTGGCTGGATTCCTATTCTCTGTACGACCAGACACTAGAGCCCTGGTTCGTAGAGAATGTCAGCCCGGATTGGAACAAGAACAAGAGACGCGCTATGGCCATTCTGCAGGAGAATGCCGAGCTTGAAGAGATTGTGATGCTTGTCGGCTCCGATGCCCTGCCTGAGGATCAGCAGATCACTCTGGAAGTTGCAAGGATGATCATCAACTTCTGGCTTGCACAGAGCGCTTTCCACCCCGTGGACACATTCGCTCCCTACAAGAAGCAGTTCGATCTCCTGGCTGCCATTCTGAAGTTCAGGGATTATGCCTTCGAAGCCGTTCAGAAGGGCATACCTGTAGCGGCGATCACATCCGTTCCGTCCAAGGATGCTCTGGCTAAGGTGAGACTGGAAGCCGAATATGAGCCCATCCTGGCAAAGGTTATGGCTCAGATGGATTCCGAGTTCAAGGCGCTGAAGTGAGGAGGGTTCAAAATGACAAAGGAATACAAAACTATTACTGAGATCTCCGGACCACTCATCTTCGTAGAGAAGACCGAGCCAGTAGGCTACAATGAGCTCGTTGAGATCAGGACTGGCGGAGAGCTGAAGAGAGGCCAGGTGCTGGATACCTCCGATGAGATCGTGGTCATTCAGGTATTCGAGGGTACCGGCGGTCTTTCCAAGGAGAGCGCAGTCAGCTTCACTGGAGACGTTATCAAGATGCCCCTGTCTCCAGGCATTGTGGGACGTGTCCTTTCCGGATCTGGAAGGCCCAGAGATGGCGGGCCTGAGATCGTTCCCGAGGTTCTGAGGGATATCGCCGGAGCAGCTATCAATCCAGCTTCCCGCGAGAAGCCTCGAGCTTTCATCCAGACCGGCATCTCAACCATCGATGGCACAAATACGCTCGTGCGCGGCCAGAAGCTGCCCATCTTTTCTGGTGCAGGGCTGCCCCATAACGATGTAGCTCTGCAGATTGCCAGGCAAGCCAAGGCCCTGGGCGAAGCCGAGTCCTTCGCAGTTATCTTCTGCGCCATGGGCATCACCAACGAGGAAGCCCAGCACTTCCTGGCTGACTTCGAGAGAACCGGTGCTCTGGAAAGAGCAGTGGTGTTCCTTAACCTGGCAGACGATCCTGCTGTAGAGAGGATTCTTACGCCCAGGCTGGGACTGACCACCGCTGAGTATCTCGCCTTCGACCTGGACATGCACGTTCTCATCATCTACACGGACATGACCAATTACTGCGAGTCTCTGAGGCAGATGGGAGCAGCTCGTGAAGAGGTGCCCGGACGACGCGGCTATCCCGGTTACATGTACACTGATCTTGCCATTCAGTACGAGAGGGCTGGAATCATCAGGGGCAAGAAGGGATCTATCACTCAGTTCCCAATCCTGACCATGCCCGGCGATGATATCACTCACCCCATCCCGGATCTGTCTGGGTACATCACCGAGGGTCAGATTATCATCTCCAGAGAGCTGCACAGGAAGGGCATTTATCCGCCCGTCGACATCAGACCCTCCCTTTCCCGGCTGATGAACTCCGGCATTGGTAAGGGCCATACTCGCGAGGATCACAGAGCAGTATCGGATCAGCTCTATGCTTACTATGCAGAGGGCAACGATCTGCGCGGTCTCGCAGCCATCGTCGGCAAAGAGGCTCTCTCTGAACGCGATAAGCTCGTCCTAGAGTTCGCGGATAAGTTCGAGAAGAGATTCGTCAACCAGGGCAGAGATGAGGACAGGTCTATCTTTGATACCCTCCAGATTGGATGGGATCTTCTGGCAGACCTGCCTGAAGCGATGCTAACCAGGATTGACGATAAATACATCAAGGCATACCATCCCAAGTACGCGGCAAGCGCAGCGAAGAAGTGAGATCATGGCCGTAATTCGAGGAACTAAACCGACCAGAGCAGTGCTCATCGCTCTCAAGAGAAGGATGAAGGTCGCAAAGACTGGTCACTCGCTCCTCAAAATGAAGCGTGACGGCCTCATGATTGAGTTCTTCGAGGTGCTAGCCAAGGCCAAAACAGTAAGAAAAGAGCTGGTTGAAGCTCTGATCGTAGCTGAGCAGAGGCTTCAAATGGCCATGGCCGTTGAGGGAACTGTCGCCATCGGTAGCGTGGCCTATTCCCTTCAAAAAGAGCCTGCCATCCAGCTTGAATCCAGAAACATCATGGGTGTAGTGGTTCCCAAGATCGCGGCGGAAGCCGTGCAGAAGAAGATGTTCGAGCGAGGCTACGGCATCATTGGGACCAGTTCGGCCATTGATGAGGCAGCTGATGCCTATGAGAAGTTGCTTGACAAGATCATCCTGGCAGCAGAGGTAGAGACCGCCATGATAAGGCTCGTCGAGGATATCGACAGCACCAAGAGGCGTGTCAACGCTCTTGAGTTCAAGGTGATTCCTGATGTCAAGGATACTATCAAGTTCATAGGCATGGCCTTGGAGGAGATGGAAAGGGACAACCTGGTCAAGATGAAGATGCTCAAGGGCAAGTCCGAGAGGAAAGCTGCAGCAGAAGAAGCCAAGAAGCAGGCAGAGCTAGCTGCAGCCAAAGCTTCAGCTTGATCGCCTGACTATGTCCAACTGGTTTGAGCGAAAAGCTGAGGACTGGTTTGGAACGCCTGAGAAGAAGATGCGTCTTCTTCAGTGGTTGGTGTACATCACCAACCTTTATATTATTTTTGGGATATTTGTTCTCATATGGATTCTTTATGGCAAGTATATCATGAGGGCATGGCAGTATTATACACAATAAAATAATTTTATATGCGAAATTAGTAATATAATCAATAAACTAATAATATCTAATTAAACTATATGATATCCTTGATCATATCAGCAGTCTATATCATAGCCAAAAAGGCACATCTCTTTCAGGTCTGATATCTCTTTTTGTGTCATCTCATTGATGCTATGGGAATTGTAGCTTCCAGTCAAGTCAAAATAAACATATCCCCCTTTGACAAGCACGTTTTTTCCTATCAGGCTGCTTCTGAGGTCATCCATCAGATAAGCATATTGTCTGGCTGTCAGCCCTGAGGCGTCTACATCTGCTAAATTTAGCTTATCATTTCCAATTAATAGACAGGTGGGTGAGATCACATCCGCAATGGTTCCCTGAGTATCGAAGTACGAGGCCTGCATGAGCAGAATCACAGAAATTAGCGATAATGCACTCATGAATCCTTCAGGCAATTCTGGCAATATAAATGTATTGATTTTTTCTGTTTTAATTTGGAAGTGGTACTTTAGTAATTATATGTGCACCATTGATGCTGCAGTGGTCTCTTTTCTCTGGGCCATGCGGTATCCCGTGACAACCAATCTCTTTCCTGCCAGGATTGCGTCAATTTGCATATCTCCAGTGTCAACTAATAGCTGAGAAATTTCAGCCAGCTTATGGGGGGTTGATACTATTATTAAATTCTCTTCACCTATGCGCTTTAAAACAGCGGCGCTGATCTGTTGGCTGCCTCGCCCCAGAATGAATCCCTGAGCTCCAATCGGGCTGAGAATGATCTTAACTGCCTTCTCCTCTTTCAGCATGGCCAGCAGCTGCTTCTCCGAGGCATCCTTCAGAAGGAGCTTTCCATTCTTTACAACATCCACGCCTAGTAGCGTCTTTTCCACGCCCAATTTCTCTGCAATTCTAGCAGTGGTAGTGCCTGCACCCAGGATGTAGGCCGAACCATCCCTCATGAATTCTGTAGCAAAGAGCGCAATTTGTTCTTTAAAATCATCTTCGTTCGCTGAGCTATATATCCTCTTTCTTTCCTGCACCAAAGCGGACCTGTAGGGCGTGCGAGCCAGAGCATAAAGCCTGGTCTGCAGCTCTCCTGCCCGGTATAGCTCTTCATCAACATCAACAATCTCAGTCTCTCTAATATTTAGCTGCCCTTTAGCAAGGCCAATAGCCAGCTCTGCAGCAGCTTGAGGGCTGATGGCAAACACACCGGAATGCATCTTAACTCCGGCCGGAATGCCCAGCATTGGCAGCATGCCTATGATTCCGGCTATATCTCGTGCAGTTCCATCGCCTCCGCAGAATAGAATCAAATCAACTTTCTTCTTCAGAAACTCTTTGCAGGCTTTTTTTGTATCCTGAGAGCTTGGTCTTTCTTCTGCTTTGTAGACTACTTCATAATGCAGTCCGCTCTCCCGAAGCTCGTCCTCGCCCATCTTGCCGCTTGCTGTATAAAATAGAATACTCTCCTTCAATGAGGAAAGCATCTTCAGGCATGAGCGAGCACGCATTGCGGCCAGAGGCTTTGCTCCTCTGGCAAGGGCGTCAGCCTCCAGGCCATCCGTTCCCTTAAGGCCGACTGATCCGCCCATGCCGGCAATGGGGTTGATAACAAATCCGATCTTTCGGACTATTTCCGCCATCAAACCTGTGGCAGCTTCGCAAGTGACTGCTTTACCAGTTCCGCTGGATACTCATAGTCCACTAGCAGTCCATCGTTATAGGCATCATAGGCCGCCAGGTCGAAGTGACCGTGTCCGGATAGAGAGATGAATATGGTCTTTGCCTCTCCTGTCTTCTTGCATCTTCTCGCCTCATCAATGGCCGGTTTGATGGCATGCGATGCCTCTGGTGCGGGAATTATTCCTTCGCATCTGGCGAATAAGGTGGCCGCCTGGAAGACCTCTGTCTGCTGCAGAGCGGTGGCTTCAATCAAGCCGTCATGCACCAGATTGCAGAGCAATGGTGCATCGCCGTGGTAGCGCAGGCCTCCGGCATGAATGCCGGGTGGTATAAAGTCATGCCCCAGGGTGTACATCTTGATCACCGGCGCCATTCCGGCAGTGTCACCGAAGTCGTAGGCATAGAGCCCTTTGGTGAGGGTTGGGCAGGCAGATGGCTCACAGGCTACCATTCGCAGATCTTTCTTATCCTTCATCTTATCGGGGATGAATGGGAAGACCATGCCTGGGAAGTTGCTTCCTCCGCCACAGCAGCCATACATGATGTCAGGATAGTCATCCGCCAGAGCAAATTGCTTCTGAAGCTCCAGGCCTTCGATTGACTGATGTATCAGAACGTGGTTGAGAACCGAGCCCAGGGCATAATTTGTATCACTATGGCTGGCCGCGTCCTCGACTGCCTCGGAGATGGCAATGCCTAATGATCCGGGCGTATCTGGCATCTCTGCCAGTATCTTTCTGCCGAATTCGGTCTTATCGGATGGGCTGGCAAAGCAGTCTGCTCCCCAGACGCGCATGGCGCTCTTCCGGTAGGGCTTGCTGTCGAAGCTCGACCGGACCATGTAAACCGTGCATTTCAAGCCGAATAGGCAGGTGGCCAGAGAAAGAGCCGATCCCCATTGGCCTGCCCCGGTTTCCGTAGCCAGACGCTCTATGCCCTCTTTCATGTTGTAGTAAGCCTGAGGGACTGCGGTATTGGGCTTATGGCTTCCGGCAGGGCTCACGCCTTCATATTTGTAGTATATCTTAGCCGGCGTCTGCAGAGCTTTTTCCAGTGCTGCAGCGCGATAGAGGGGAGTAGGTCGCCAGAGCCGGTAGATGTCCCGAACCTCTTCAGGAATGTCTATCCAGCGATCTGTGCTCATCTCCTGGCGGATTAGTGCTTTGGGAAAGATCATCTCCATGTCCCCGGGAGATAGCGGCTTCAGCGTCCCGGGATGCAGAGGCGGGTCCAGGGGCGTGGGCATGTCGGCAGCTACGTTATACCACTTTTTTGGGATCTCTTCCTCGTCGAGCAAATACTTGATCTTCATCTGGGACACTCCATCTTTAAGCTACAATGCAGCCATATGTACATCGTTGGTGTTATCTGATTTATTTAAATGCTTTGAAGGGATATGATATTTTTTCACCAGATCCTGTTGTTCCTGCGGGGAGGATTTATTTATCATGGATGAGATGGACCTTGCCATGAGTGGCCAAACCCTGTCTGAGAAGATACTTTCCAGAGCCTCGCAAAAAGAGGCGCATGCGGGCGAGTTCGTCATGGCGGATATAGACTGCGCAATGATACATGATATCACCGGCCCGCTGGCGGTCAAGGGGTTCTATGAGATCGCGGGCAATGACGCTCGCGTCTGGGATCCTGCTAAAATAGTCATGCTCTTTGATCATCAGGTCCCCGCAGACAGCCTGAAGGCGGCGGAAAACCATATTATGCTCCGCAGGTTCGCGCAGGAGCAGGGCATTTTGAACTATGATATTTTCTGCGGAGTATGCCATCAGGTTATGCCCGAGAAAGGGCATGTGCTTCCGGGAAGAATCATCCTGGGAACGGATTCGCATACCTGCACCTACGGCGCTCTGGGAGCGCTTGCCACCGGAGTTGGATCAACGGACATGGCGTCCGTCTTTGCCACAGGCAAGCTCTGGTTTATGGTGCCCAAGACTCTGCAGCTCCTGATAGATGGAAGGCTGCCTTCGAGAGTAACCTCCAAAGATGCTATTCTGAGGATCATTGGCGATATCGGCGCAGACGGGGCGAACTATCTCGCGTGCGAGTTCCTGGGAGAGGCCGCGACACGCATGAGCATCCCTGAGAGGATGACTGTCTCTAACATGGCCATTGAGATGGGGGCCAAGGCAGGAATCTTCGGGGTGGATGAGGTCACAATCAAATACCTGGATGGCCGGGTGAACGACCCCTCAGCCATCGCTGAAGGAACCATTCGGACCGATGAGGATGCATCCTTCTCCAGCCGGAGCTGGAACGTAAGCGACCTCGAGCCGCAGATCGCCATGCCTCACAATGTGGACAACGTTGTGCCCATAAGCCAGGTGCCTGAGACAAAGCTTGATCAGGTCTTCCTGGGCTCATGCACCAACGGAAGGTTCGAGGATCTCCTCCTTGCCTCGCAGATGATGAAGGGCGAGCCTGTGGCAAAAGGCGTGCGCATGATAGTGGTTCCGGCCAGCCGGGAGGAGTACATGAAATGCCTGCATGCTGGCCTGGTGGAGAAGTTCATGGATGCGGGGGCCATGTTTGAGTCCGCCTGCTGTGGTCCGTGCATGGGCGGCTCCTTCGGCCTGCTGGGTGCGGGCGAGCGCTGCCTTTCCACATCCAACCGCAACTTCGTAGGCAGGCAGGGCAGCCCCAAGGCGTTTGTCTATCTCTGCTCGCCAGCTACGGCAGGAGCGAGCGCCATCACTGGATACATCACCGATCCAAGAGAGATCTGAGAAAGGATTGTCGGATCATATTATCAGAAAAGAGCTCTTTGTGAGCTTTGTGATCTTTGCGGTTAAATAGCCGTTGTGTTTGGCATCGATAGAGGTTTTACACAGGAGGCCAACTACGATCAACCACAAAGCTCACAAAGAGCACAAATAACTCACAAAGACGGCTAGTTTGATTTTTATAGGATTAGATTACGATGAAAATAGCACTAAAGCTCGCCTACCTGGGCGAAAATTATTATGGCTTTCAGCGCCAGCCAGATCTGGTTACCGTCGACTCCGAGGTTCGCAAAGCGCTGTCAAAGATCGGGGTAATTCATGGCGACTTCTGCTACGCGGGCAGGACGGACCGGGGGGTTTCTGCCCTCGGCCAGGTGATCGACTTTTGGATCGATGAAGATAAGTCCAAGCTGGCTCGCCCCCGCTGCGTGAACGGTCGCCTGCCCAGGGATATCTGGACCTGGGCCTGGGCCGTTGCCCCAGTGGGCTTTTCCGCCCGCTGGAATGCCCTGTGGCGGGAGTATCGCTATCTATTATGGCATCCGGGCCTGGAGGTCGCCAAGATGCGCGCCGCAGCAGAGCTGCTTTTAGGCGAGCATGACTTTCGAAACTTCTCCTCTGCCAAGGTTGACACGGTAAAGACGGTGCAGAAGCTGGAGATCTCAGAGGAGAACGGATTATTCGTCTTTGATATCAGAGCCAATGGCTTTCTCTGGAATATGGTGCGAAAGATCGTGGGCGCTCTGGAGAAGGTGGGATCTAGCCAGAAGGAGATGATATGGTTTTGCGATCTTCTCCGCCCGGAGCTTAACCACGGCGCGCCCACGGCACCGGCTGATGGCCTGATCCTCATGGATGTAGGCTACGAGGGGCTGAACTGGCAGGTGGATGAGTACTCCCGGGCTAGGGCAGCGAATGCACTGGCCGTGACGGTGCAGAGCCGGATGGCCAGGGCGAGCGTGGCCAGGGCAATAGAGAAGGCGATGAGCGTGCGGAGGGCACAATCGCCTCATAGATCGGGTGATTGTTTCTGAATATTTGAAAAGGAGGGTGGGGAAAGCCGAAGGGTATCGGAGGTAGGAGGGAGATGCTATCGACTTTCACCGAATGATATATAGTAAATTGCCGAGGTATATACTTTTCGGTTTGGGCCAGAGGATCATGGACCGGCTCTCAGTTCTCCTGCTCCTGGAGCGAAATAGCGGGCTTTACCGCGGTGATCCCTGATGGTGCAGATCCTCTTGGATGCGCGCCATGTGGGGCTGGACAGGCGGGCGAGCGCGCAGTTGCGCGGGCGGGGACGATCCTGGCGGCCACTGTGCAGAAGCAGGATGGCGAGAGCGGTGATGGTGACGCAGGCGATCGCATCCGCAAGATTTATGGAAAAAAACAATGGTGATGCAGAATGATGTCCGATCCCAGTTGGCAATACCACGAGCCAGATCATCCCGGCGCCGACTTCGACGCCATGGCCGAGATTTACGACCGCAATATGCAAAAGTATCGGGATGTTCAGGCCGAGATCGATGAGATCCTGGAATATCTCGCCCTCCGTCCCGATCAGAGCATCCTGGAGATTGGCACTGGCACAGGCGAGTTCGCCATAGCCGCCGCCCGCCGCTGCCGCAAGGTCTACGCCGTAGACCTCTCTGCCGGAATGCTCCGCTACGCAGAAAAGAAGGCAGCGGCGAGGAGCGCCAGCAACGTCCAGTTTCTTCCGGGCGGCTTTCTCACCTACCGTCATGAGGGCGAGCCGCTGGACGGCATCGTCAGCCAGATAGCTCTGCATCACCTGCCCGACTTCTGGAAGCAGATTGCGCTGTTGAGGATGGCAGAGATGCTCAATGACGGCGGCAAGCTCTGCCTGAGGGATGTGGTCTTCTCCTTTGATCCGGCTGAGCACGAACGTTTTCTGAATGATTTTATCTCGAAAGCTGGGGAGAAAGCCGGATCCAATTTTGCCAGCAGCATCTCAGACCATGTGAAGAAGGAGTATTCCACCATGGACTGGATCATGCAGGGATTGATCGAGAGGGCAGGATTTAGGATCAAGCAGGCGAAGAAGAGCCACGGGTTCTTTGCCCTCTACCTGTGCGAGAAGAGGTAACGAGCGCATCCGAAGGACTTGCTGTTGCAGGAAGGCCGGTCGTTGAGTCTGTGCTCATATCTCAGCGGCCAGGCTTTGCTCTGTTGTTTCCCTCTCTTTTCCGGCGGATGTAGCTTTCGTAGCCCATCCGGGAGAGGCCGTCCGCCTCTTCGTTCTCCTCTCTTGGCACCCACTGAAAGGTGACATCCTTTCCCTGCAGGAGCCTTTTGATCTCGGGGACATACTTCTTGGAGGTGGCGGAGGAGACCCTGTACTGGCCGTTCATCTGCTTGATCACCAGTTCAGAGTCGCCTTTGATAAGGATTTTGTCATTGATCTCCTCATCTACCAGCCACTGCGCGGCAGCCATCAGGGCCTCGTACTCGGCCACGTTGTTGGTCATGCCTTTTCCTTCGCCAACGCTGCCAAATCCCCGCCAGATGGGCTTGCCGTCTCTATAGACCAGGTAGCCGTAAGCAGCAACGCCACCGGGATTCTTGGGATAGCACAGTCCATCGAAGTTAATGGTTATCATGTAGGTTACTATGTTATGAAAGAGACATTATAAAAACTGCGGCCAGATTTCCTGTTATCCCGCTTTCTTGACTTTTTCGGGCACGATGCATTTATAACCGATCTGTGACAAGCTAAATCGTGGATATAATACAGGTATTAGTAGCCGCGCCCTAATAGAGAGGTTTTCGAGATCATGAGAGTTGCTGTCATTGGAGGAGGCATAGCCGGAGCAGAGCTGATAAGAGTAGCCGCGCCCTGCCCTCTGCAGTTCACATTGATTGAGCCCAAGAAGCAGGTGGAGATGCAGGCTTTGTATCCTGAATACCTGGGGGGTGTGGCCAGGCTGCAGGATCTGGCGGCTCCCTTGAAGCCCTTCTGCGAGAAGGTAGGCGCGGTTCATGTTCAGGAGAGAGCCCTGCGACTGGAAGGAAGCACAGTGATCTGCGAGAAGAGCCAGGTGGACTTCGACTATGCGGTGGTGGCGACGGGTGCGGCTCAAAACTACTTCGGTATCAAGGGTGTCGAGAACACCTTTTCCATCAACACCCTGGAGGAGACCAAAAAGGCACGCCGTTACGTCGAAGATAACTATCCAGAGCGCATTATGATCATGGGCTCCGGTCTCACCGGCGTCGAGGCGGCGTCTATTCTGGCGGAGAGCATGGACGCCAGCATCTACATCATCGAGGCCAGAGAGCGGGTTCTGCCCCAGTTTTCGCCCCAGACATCGGATCTGGTGGAAAAGGCGCTATCAAAGAAGGGAGTCAATATCCTCACCTCCACTCAAGTGGCTGAGGTCAAGAAGGACTGCATTATCTTCACTGATGGCTCCAGCCTCGACTGCGATATGGCCATCTGGACGGCAGGCATCAAGCCAACACCATTCATCCAGAGCCTGGATCTGCCCAAGAAGAATGGCTGGATACTGGTGGACGATCACCTCAACGCCCAGGGAAATGTCTTTGCCATGGGCGACTGCGCCTGGGTGGAGATTGACGGAAGGCTCGCCACCAAGACCGGCCTGGAGGCAGAGAGGCAAGCCAGTTATCTTGCCCGCCATTTCAGAAACATGATTAAAGGCCGAACCTTCGAGAAATATTCCGTGCGGGCGAGCACTGACAGCCAGGTGGCCCTGATCTCTTTGGGTGCCGACTGTGCGGTGGGAGTAGTGGGCAAGACCTGCATTGGGGTTCCCACGCGGCTCATCTACTCGCTGAAGAGCTGGATTGACAAGTCGTTTATAAAGAGATTTAAGTAGGCCCGGCTTTTTCCTCTGTTTTTTGGCAGATTATTTCCTTCACGATTCGCCAGCCAACTTCAATACGGCATCCCTCGTCTGCGCTGCCAGGCGGAAGCCCTGCTCCTGGAGGCCGTCGAGAGATGGTCTCACCTCTGATAGGTGCCCTGCACGTTTTGCTTCAAGAAGCAACCCCAGTGTGCCCTTGATGGGTATTCCATTAGCCGTGGCCACGCGGCGCGCCAGAGCATCATCAAGAAGAGCAATGCTTCCAGGCTTTTCAAGGGCCAGCATCAATACCTGAGACTCGCCTGGTCCAAGATCTGTTATCAGAGATGCAGCCATAGCGCTTATTGGCGCTTGTATCTTGACCCATTTGAGATTCTCCGGCTGGGGCAGGTCCAATCCTTTTGCGATACCGGCGTCCAGTTCAACTATTACCGCAGGTGGAACAATAATTGATCCAACAAGTGCAGGTAGAATGCTCAATTGACCTATCTGATGCAAATACTGCAAGGGTGATGTGTTGCAGATGACTTCAGGCAAGAGTAGCCTCCGCATTGATCTCTTCTTCTGTCAGGCGAAATGTATCCACGCCATAGTTTGCCAGCCTGGCCAGGAATAGCGTTCGGGGTATTCCTGCCAGCCTGGCAGCTGCCCCCGATGATAGTCTTCCCAGTTCAAAGAGTTTTACCGCCGCTGCTAATCGCAGCTCTTTTCCCAATTCATCCGGGGACATCTTCAGGGCCAGTAATGCATCATCCGGCACCTGGAGGACTATCTCACTCATGTGCATAATGTTGTGTTGATCATTATGTATATCTTTGTATTCGGATGCTGAAGTCTGCGATCATGAGTGCTGCCTCCAATTCACGCCTCGGATATTGGCAAGATTCATAAGGAAGTTCAAATAGCAAAGTCATCAACATGGATCCAGAGCGTCGAGAGATGGCTTAAGGAGAAGAGTATGTCTGAAACGCATATAACTGGAAACTCCGGACTGTTTTTGCGTGTTATCAAATGTCACGCATGGGCTGGAATGTAATGCCTACCTCAAGCAATGCGCGCGGAATTGATATTATCGCATATAGTACTGATGGTCTACGCTTCGTGACGATGCAAGTTAAAGCATTAAGCAAGCGCAATCCAGCTCCAATTGGCAATAGTCTGGACAAGATTATGGGTGATTTTTGGATCATCATAGTAAATGTGTCCCAAGATCCACATGCATTCGTTATGCTACCCTCTGAGGTAAAGCAGATGGCTCACAAAGGGGTGAAGGAAGGCAGGATTTCTTACTGGCTTCAACCAGTGGATTATGATAGAGACGATTTTCGGGAAAGATGGGATCGCATTGGTCGTGGTGACGGTATCGGGGATAAAATAAATGAAGGCAACTCCTGAGATTGATAGAAAAGCATACGAATTGGCCAGAGAGTTCTTGCTAAATATACCGGGAGTGACGGAAATTATTATCGAAAAATACCAGAATTTGCCGTCTTTCCGTCCTAAACCATCTACGAAGAATGAGCTTTACAGAGACTTGCTTGAGTCCGCTCAGAATGCAAACATGAAAACAAAGGTGGTCGGGGAGGCGATCGGTGGTGTGGATAAACTGGCCTTAATCTCAAATGATTTCGATCCGGAGTATATATTGAAATCATATGCAAGCAAATGGGATGTGCTCGATCAGATAGTGCAGAAGCTGAATCCTCGTGGCAAGATTAGGAGAACGCAGCGAAGCATTTGGCCCCGCTACTGCCAAACGATCCTTTCTGCAGCTGAATTTATCGATCGGTTTGATTCCGCAGATGAATTCTTCGAATGGGTCGACTGTTTCGATCGAGACGATCGATCAAGGGCATGTTTGCCAATGCTTCTGGATCACGAGATTGAAGGATTTGGATTTGCCCTTTCCTGCAATTTTCTGAAGGAACTCGGATACGTCAATTTTCCCAAACCAGACGTTCATTTGCGTGATATCTTCACTGCTCTTGCACTATGTGATGACGGGATTGATGACTATAAATTGTTTAAAGCGATAATCCGCGTGGCGAGAAATGCCAAAGTCACTCCCTATGCCTTGGATAAAATATTTTGGCTAATAGGCAGCGGGAACTTTTATGACGATCCAAGTATAGGTCTGATCGGACGCCGTCAGGAGGACTTTGTAGAATTCGCCCGGATAAATATGGCCCGCCTGTGATTTATGCAATCCTCGGTTAATAGCATGACATGATGGCAATTTGCATAAAATCAAAAAAACAGAAATAGGCGCCTTTCTCCTGCGCCTATCATTTCCCACAAAAATGTGCGGCTTATCTCGCCGCTTTTGCCACGCGCTCAACGCTGTCCCTGTGGTTGATGGCGTAGCTCTTGACATCACGATTGGCTGCTGCTATGATCTCTTCTGCCAGCGCTGCCTCAATTGATTTGGTCTTCTTGAAGGACGCTGCATGTGCGCCCTTGGCTATGAACATGAGTGCAGTGTCAACACGCCTTTGGGGAGAGGTATCAACAGCCTTTGGCACAGTTATGCCGCCGTACTTTAAACGGACGACCTCTTCGCGCGGCCCGGCATTGGCTATGGCCTTGCCAAGAACGGAGAGCGGGTTCTCCTTGGTCTTCTTGGCAACGATATCGAAAGCGCGCTCCACTATGCCGTAGGTCTTGAGCTTCTTTCCGGTATTATCTTCTTTTCTCATGAGCTTGTTTACCAGGCGCTCGACGATATGCTGCTCGGACTTCTTGAATTGCTGCTTGGCATGCTTGCCGCCCGAAATCATGACCGATTTGGATGCCAGGTTCATATAGCCCTTTACGCTTGGGTCTGCAACCTCGACCTCAGCCGGGTCCCATTTGCCGAATAGCTTCACAATAATCACCTCACCGGCTTCTCCTTTCTCCCTCGGACCAGCTCCAGCAAGGAGACGTTATTGACAGCGATGACCTTGAATCTGACTCCAGGGATATCTCCCATGGACCGTCCCTGACGGCCGCCGATGCGATCGACAGTAACCTCGTCATGCTCATCTATGAATCCGATGGCTCCGTCCCCGGGAGCAAAAGCCGTAACCTGACGGCCATTCTTGATGAGCTGAATGCGCACTGCTTTTCTTATGGCTGAGTTTGGCTGCTTGGCCTCAATTCCGACCTTTTCGAGAACTATTCCCCTTCCCATGGGTGCTCCACTCAGTGGGTCAGCCTTCAACTTGCTCCCCGACATCCTTCGGATATACTTAGGATCGCTCCACCGGAGCGTCTTCCTATCACTCTCCAGTTTCCTGGCGGCATAGATTCCATTTCCCATTCATTTCACCTTGAGTAAATCGCAACAATTCGCTATTGAATTATGATATCGTCAACGCCGTGATGCCTCTGCGCAAGCATCTTGGCTTTTAATATGTTTCGGCCATCCCTGCCGATGGCAATACCTTTGTCCTTATTCGCTACCTCTACATAAGCCAATCGCTTATTGTTCTTGTCTACGACCATAACATTCTTTATGGCCGCCGGCTGGAAGAGGTTCTCCAAAAATTCCTTTACGTTGTCGCTGTACTCGACGATCTCTATCTGCTTTCCTACCGATTTCTTGACCCGGTTTATGTTTGAACCCTTTCGGCCTATGGCAGCGCCCATATCCCCTTTTTTTATGACAAAAATGATGCGTTCATTATCCGCATCAACGACGCAATCTCTGGCCATGCCGCCCGTCAGGCTCTCGAACAAAGCAATATATCTGATACCTTCGGTGGTGAGCTTAAACTCACTCATGCCTCAACACCTCGGATCTCGCGCTGCAGTGCCATAATCTCCGAGTCACCTGGCTCGATGATGGCCAAGGCGGCCACGGAGAAGGGTTTCCCGCAGGCAGATCCGAGGTCCTTGCCCATACCCTGGTAACCGTAGACTGGGACGTCTATGTTCTCCAGTTTCATCCTTACATCTGCAGGACAATCCACCGCGAAGATTATGAGTTTAGCCTGTCCGTCAAGTCCTGTTTCAACGGTCCTATTCGATCCCAGCGCCACTTTTCCGGTCCTTATGGAACTTCTTAGGGCTCTATCTACGTTTATCATCGTTATTACCTCATCTCTTCATTGCGACCAGTGTAACGTCACCCGTGCCCAGCTGTATGGGCTGGCCAACGATTACGTTCTCCGTCACACCTCTCAGGTCGTCTATGTCTCCGCGAATGGCAGCATCCAGAATATGGTTGACTGTGACCTCGAAGGCAGCTCTGGCCAGCACGCTGGCCTTTTCGCCTGAGACGCCATGTCTGCCTATCTGTTTTAGCTCACCATCTACGGTCATGATGTCCGCCACCAACATGATGTGCCGAACATCCACAGAGAGACCCTGCTCACGCAGCGTGTCAGTGGCCTCATTTATGATGGCATTTCGGGCCGCCTCAATGCCAAGTACCTCTGCGATCTCGCTTATATTATTAGTCTTGATGCGGGTTGGGTCGACTCCTTCAAATTGCATGACCTTCTTGATCGAGGAGCCTTCTGTGTAAAGGACATACTCATCGCCCTCCTTGCGGATAACGACGCGCTTGATGCCCTCTACTCCTTTAAGCGATATTCGCTTGATCTTTTCTACCAGCTGCAATAGCTCCCGATAAGAGGGCTCCTTGGGGACCATCACCAGCAGATTCTCTTTTTGATCTACGTTTAGGCCGGTCTCCTCTTTCAGTCGTGAAGCGACCTCTTCGGAAGTGATTTTGCGCTGCTCCATCGCACTGGGATTCAGCTCAATGATCACATTCATCTCAGCCAGATCGGTGGCTATGGACCCCAGGTGGAGAATGGAGGTGGACTCTATTGCCCAAGCTACCTCTCTTGCCAGGTCTCGATCGTGGGAATAATCCTGATTAAGCCTTATTGTCATGGTAGGCGTAGATGGGATCTTTCTTGCATCCACAATCTCAATGAGCCTCGGCAGACCCAGGGTTACGTTGATCTCAGCCACGCCTGCGTAGTGGAAGGTACGCATGGTCATCTGAGTGCCGGGCTCGCCAATGGACTGGGCAGCGACAACGCCCACCGCTTCGCATGACTCCACCTTCGAATGCTCGTAGTCGGAAGAGACCTGGGATACGATCTCCTCCAGCTGCTCGCCGCTTACTGTAGCTCCTTTTAGCCCGCTTTCTATTGCTTCCTTGATGCTCTGGGGAAGGTCGAGCTGTCCTAGCTTATCTGTTACTTCTTTTTCTGTGAGGATCATGCCGACTCCTTCTTCAGCACATTCTTGATAATGCGCCTCACGTTATCCGTACTGGCATAGTCTCGCCGGGATGCGTCCACGCCGTCCTCTCCATACCGGAACTGGACAATCATGCCCCTCGTCTCCTTGACTGTGCCGTCGTACCTTACCTCCAGGTCCTGCAGAGCATTTACCAGTCGACGCTGCAGGTAACCGCTCTGAGATGTTCTGATGGCAGTGTCCACCAGCCCCTCGCGACCACCGATGGCGTGGAAGAAGAATTCTGTGGGATTGAGACCGCCTTTGTAGCTTGACTCCACAAATCCATGCGCTTCCGCGCCTAGATCTCCCGGTCTGAAGTGGGGGAGAGTCCTGCCGGCATAGCCGCGCATGATGCGTTCACCACGCACAGACTGCTGGCCGACACACGCCGCCATCTGGGTGAGGTTGAGCATACTGCCGCGCGCTCCGCTCACTGCCATTACCACTCCTGAGTTATCCAGGCCCAGGTGACGTCCGGCGATCTTGCCTGCTGTATCCCTGGCTTTGCCCAGGGTTTGCATGATCCTCATCTCCAGGGTCTCATCGAGCGTTCTGCCCGGCAGGGGCTCCAGTTCGCCTGCTTTGTAGGCTTCGATGAGTTGCCGGCTCTTCTCGCGAGCTGTTCTGGTCGTCTCCTCTATCTGATCCACAGCTGCTTCTGGGATATCCTCGTCATCTATGCCGAAGGAGAATCCCGCATGCATGATCCCTCGCAGTGCCAGCAGGGTCATCCTGTCCAGGAACTCGCTTGCCACGGAGGGACTGTACTCCTTTATTATTCTGTCTGTTATCTTGCCCTTGAAAGCGCCCACTGCCTCGGCATCGATGGTGCCCTTCAAGAGCCGGCCGTCCTCAATTACCACAAATGCATCGTTTTCGCAGTCTGTACCCTTGCAGACGTCGCAGTTGTAGCAGAAATCGGCTTTAAATGATAGGTTCAGGCCTCGCGGCAGTATGAGACTGAATATCTGCTTTCCTGTCCAGTAAGGTTTTCCGTCGGCTATACCTTCTGGTTCGGGCAGCTCGGGAATATTGAACTTCTTGAGAAGCTCCATGACGCCCCTTCGGTCGATGGGCTTTCTTCCGTGGGTGAGCAGGAACGAGCCGGTCACATAGTCGTGTATGCCGCCGATGATCGGGCCTCCGAATCTGGGAGAAAGGATGTTCTCCTGCACCCTCATGAGGATCTCGGCCTCGGCACGCGCTTCCTCGGTTTGAGGCACATGCATGTTCATCTCATCCCCGTCGAAGTCTGCGTTGTAGGGAGGGCAGACTGCCGGATTGAGCCTGAATGTCTTGTAGGGCATGACCTTGACGCGATGGGACATGATGGACATTCTATGCAGGGAAGGCTGGCGGTTGAAGAGGACTATATCGCCGTCGGCAAGCTGTCTGTCTATCTTCCAGCCTATGTCGATCTGCTCGGCTACCTCTTCGCAGTTCTTTTCCGTGACTTTAACGCGCCTCTGGTCCGGTCGGGTGGCATAATTGACGCCAGGATGCCGTTCCGGTCCGCGCCGGACATAGGTCTTCACCAGCTCGAGGTTTCGGGCGTTGGCAATCATGGGAACGGACAGCTCCATGGCGATCTCCATTGGTACGCCGACCTCACCGATGCTGAGATTGGGGTCTGGAGAGATGACTGTTCTGGCGCTGAAGTTGACGCGCTTGCCGGATAGTGATCCTCTGAACCGCCCTTCCTTGCCCTTCAGCCTCTGAGAGAGCGTTTTCAGCGGCCTGCCGCTGCGATGGCGGGCGGGGGGCACTCCGGAGACGGTATTATCCAGGAACGTGGTAACATGATACTGCAGTAGCTCCCACAGATCCTCAATGATCAGCTGGGGAGCGCCTGCCTCTCGATTCTCCTGGAAGCGTTGGTTGATCCTGATGATATCCACCAGCTTGTGAGTGAGGTCATCTTCGCTCCTCTGGCCGGACTCCAGAGTGATTGAGGGTCGCATGGTAACGGGCGGCACCGGCAATACAGTCAGGATTATCCATTCCGGTCGAGCTGTGGCAGGATTCATGCCCATTACGGCAATATCATCATCCGGGATCTTTTCGAATCTGTCACGGATGTCCGATGGCGTGAGCTTGTGGCCGTCTTCAATATACGAGAGTGGACGCTCGAACTTGATTTCCTTCTGGGGGGCTCCGCAGTAGGGACAGGTCTTATTCTTTCGCGCCTCTGAGAAGACCTTATTTACGGTGTCATCGGTCATCTGGCCCAGCCTCTCCAGTTCCTGAATTTGCCCCAGGTACATCTTCTTCTCGTTTTCTTTGAGCATCAGGCGAGAGCAGTCTCTGCATACAGCTCTCAGTATCTTTCTAATCAATTTGGCGAAGCCCACATGAATCACGGGGGCGATCAGGTCGATATGTCCGAAGTGTCCGGGGCACTCGCCGGGCCGACCGCCGCAGGATCGGCAGCGCAGTCCAGGATCGATGACGCCGAGCCGCGGGTCCATGAGACCCATTTCAATAGGAAAACCATCGTCGTCGTATGTATCTGCGGTGATTATCTTTACCACGCTCATCTTCCGAAACTCTTGTGGCGAGATGAGGCCGAAGCGGATCTTGCCAATTCTCTTGGGGACCGTCATATTTCCACCTAAACCGCATCTTCCAGGATTAGTCGCGGTGCTACACCTAATGATTTGATCTCGTCGAGCAGCAGCTTGAAGGCATAGCTCATCTCCACGGGGTAGATCTCTGTATCCGCTCCGCAGGTCGGGCAGAAGTCCGCATTTCTCCGTCTATCATGGATAGCGATCATGCCGCAGTGGCTGCAAACAAGCTCTGTCACCTTATCCGACTCATCAACCAGACGTTCCTTGAGGGCAAGGGCCGCGCCATGAGCAATGAGCACATCTCTCTCCATCTCTCCGAACCGCAGGCCACCCTCGCGAGCCCGACCTTCGGTTGGCTGGCGGGTGAGCACCTGCACCGGCCCGCGGGAGCGGGCATGCATCTTGCCGGTGACCATATGATAGAGCTTCTGATAGAGGATCACTCCTACGAAGACATCCGCCATGACCTGCAGGCCCGTAGCACCATTGTAGAGGATCTCGCGGCCGGTATGGGAGAACCCGAACTTCTTAAGAGCGCCCCGCAGATCCGGTTCATTCTCGCCCAGGAAGGCGGTGGCATCCACGAATCTGCCCTCCAATGATCCTACCTTTCCGCCGATCATCTCCAGAACGTGGCCCACAGTCATACGTGAGGGGATCGCATGGGGATTCAGCAGCAGGTCCGGCACCACGCCTGATTCTGTGAATGGCATATCCTCCTGGGGCACAATCAGCCCGATGACTCCTTTCTGGCCGTGCCTGGAGGCGAACTTGTCACCCAATTCCGGAATTCTTTGGTCTCGGGTCTTGACCTTTGCCAGGCGGTTGCCGTTCGAGGATTCGGTGAGGATGACCATGTCCACCACCCCCTTCTCGTTGGATCGCATGGTGACAGATGTCTCTCTTCTCTGCTGGGTCGTCAGGCCGAATTCGGACGGCTCCTCCAGGAATCGAGGCGGACTGGTCTTGCCGATGAGCACGTCATTGGGCCCCACATAGGCATTGGGGTTGACCAGCCCGTCGGAATCCAGCTGATCGTAGGCCTCACTGCCTCGCGCGCCTCGAACCTCCACATCAGGAATCTCAAACTTATCCTCCTGACCGCCCGGATATTTTCGCTCCTCCGCCTCAGAGACGCGGAAGAAGTGGCTTCTCGCAAGGCCACGCTGGATAGAGCCGCGGTTCATAACCAGAGCATCTTCAATGTTATATCCTTCATAGGCCAGGACTGCCACAACGAAATTCTGTCCCGCGGGCCTCTCCTCAAAACCTATGGCGCCCGAGGTCTTGGTCCTGACTATGCCTTTTTGCGGGCTGTTCAGGTAATGGCCACGCGTATCGGGACGCAATCTCATATTGGCGGTGGACATTCCCAGGCATTGCTTGACCATTCCTGCACCCATGGTGTTCCTGGGGCTGGCATTGTGCTCCGGATAGGGCACAAGGCCTGCAGCGATGCCTAAAATCAGCGATGGGTCCAGCTCGAGATGGGTGTGATCTGCAGTGATATCTTCTTCCCAGATGGCGATGAGGGTATTCTCTTCTTCCTCTGCATCCAGGTACTCCACCAGGCCGGATGATACAAGGTCGGCAAAGGACATTTCGCCGTTCTCTATCTTGTCTACATGCTCCTCAGTGACAAGTGCTTTTCCATTCTCTACTATGATGAGCGGCCTTCTGGCCCGACCGGCGTCGTTGTTCATGAAGATCTCATTAGTGTCCTCGAAGTAGACCACATTCATCTGGCTGCTGATGCTGCCGGAACGCCGCAGGCGACGCAGATTTGCAACCAGTGTCTTTGGGTCTTCATGATGCCCTATGATCTCACCATTCAAATAAATCCTAGCGCCGCTAGTCATGGCTTCAGACAACGTTACCACCCACTGCAATTACGCCTAAATCAAACAATATTTTCTTGATATTAACGGAATCTTCCGCACCCTTGGAAAGCTCCACTCCCTGGGCGAAGTTCTTCACCAGGCCGCAATTTGGCCCCTCAGGGGTCTCGCTTGGACAGATGCGACCCCACTGGGTAGCATGCAGATCTCTGGCCTCGAAGTGTGGTTGAGATCGGGATAGGGGTGAGATCACGCGACGCAGATGAGATAGCGTAGCCATATAGTCGGTGCGATCCAGTAGCTGGGATACGCCTGTGCGCCCGCCTACCCAGTTTCCTGTAGCCAGGGGATGGATCATCCTCTCGGTCAGGACATCCGCTCTAACCGTGGTCACCACATTGAGATCTCTGTTTCTCATGCTGGCTCTCTCCAGCTGGTACTTTATATCTCGGGTCAGGCGGTTGAAAGCCACCCGGAACAGGTCTTCCATCAGGTCGCCGGAGAGTTTCAGCCTCTTATTGGAGTAATGATCTTTATCATCTTCGCCCCTTCGTGCCAGGGCCAGCTCGAAGCAGGCTTCAGCCATGCGCGAGAGGAAGAGTGCCTTTGGAAAGCGATCCTTCTCTTCCACGCCTATGTGGGGAAGCAGATATCTGTCCAGGACATAGGTTGCCCTCTTCTTCTGGTATTCCTTGGCCTGGCCGGCGGCGACACGGGCGCCAATCTTCTCCAGAGCCTCATCGTTGGTCGAGACCTCGGCTTCCTCCAGATTCTCCAGCATGAACTTTATAATTTCGGGGTTATCTGACACGGATTTCACGATATCCATATCCGTTTCCATTCCCAGAGACCGCAAGAGAGTCACAAAGTTGAGCCTTCCTGAGACCGAGGGGAAGGATACCTCCAGAATGGAACGACGGCCGCGCTCCACAATGACCAGGGATCGATAGCCCTGCCTCTGGCTGAAGACTTTGGCTACCTCGATGTTTTCATCGTAGCGCTGGTTGTATTCTACGAGAATCTTGTTTGGCGCCAGATCCTCCAGCGTCATTATCACGCGCTCTGAGCCGTTGACAACGAAATAGCCTCCTGGATCTGAGGGATCCTCGCCATAGGTTATCATCTCGTCTGCAGAGAGGCCGGAAAGATTGCAGATCTTGGAGTTGAGCATAATGGGCAATGTGCCGATGTCGGCCTCCACCAGGTCTTTTTCGGTCTCACCCTCGACTATGGTCATTTCCAGCTTGATGGGCGAAGCGTAGGTTAAGTTGCGAAGCCTGGCATCATTGGGATAGAGCTTTTCAATGGAGCCGTCCGCTTCGCGAACTACGGGCTTGGCGACCCTGATCTTGCCCAGCTTTACATAGGTATTTTCGATGTTGGTCTCGATGATATTCACTTCATCTATGACCTTCTGCAGGCCCTTATCTATAAAATCATTAAATGAGTTTATATGATGGTGCACCAGCTTGTCCCTGGTAAAATAGGAGCCATAAAGTACATTTCTATCGAGCAAAGGACCACCCTTAATCGATTACCAGTCGGTAAAAGATCGATTGCTTAGCTGTTGTACTCTTTCGGATTATCTTGATTATATCGCCAACTTTGGCCTCAATCTCTTTGGCCGCAGGGTCATTTGCGTGAATTTTAGGTAGCTGAGGCGCGTCGATGTTATATGCTTTCAGCACCTGCTCACATTCTTCCGGCGTGAGCAGCACATGTTCCGGAACCATTTCATGATCTTTTACGGCAAACTTGGTCACTGAAACCACCTTATTGAAGAAGGAGCAGCAAACAGGCCAGGAAACTCCAAACGGGCTCGGGGGGATTTGAACCCTCGACCACCTGGTATCTTCACACAAAAATTTAAAAGCCAGACGCTCTGCCTAACTGAGCTACGAGCCCCCGCTGCCTGACATGCCTCAAGCCTCTTATGCTGCACACTGATGAGGATTAAAAGCATCCCACATAAAAGCCTTTTCCTTTATGGGACTTAGACAAGTCCCACTAGGCGAGCTATCTCCGAGCCAACCTCAGAGGTGGTCGAGCTTCCTCCCAGGTCATACGTTTTTATCCTGCCTTCAAATAGATTCCGCTCAATGGCGGAGACTATATCTGCCGCAGCTTGGCTCTGGCCCAGGTGATCCAGGAGAAGTGCACCCGACCATATGGTGGCAATGGGGTTGACCTTATTCTGTCCCTTGTATTTAGGTGCTGATCCGTGAATGGGCTCGAACATGCTGGTGCCATCCGGATTTAGATTCGCACCTGGTGCCAGGCCTAATCCGCCCTGAATCATGGCTCCGAGATCGGTGATAATATCGCCGAACATGTTGGGAGCGACAACGACATCAAACCACTCCGGGTTCTTGACAAACCACATGGTTATGGCATCTACGAAGTTGAAGTCGTGCTTGACTTGCGGGTAGCTCTTGGCAACATCCAGGAAGACCTCCCGCCAGAAGCCGTAGATATCGCTGAGAACGTTGGCTTTATCCACGGAGGATACCTGGTTGCCCCTCTTTGTCGCTAGATCAAATGCATATTTTATAACCCGTTTGCAGCCCTCGCGGCTGACTTCCCCAATCTGGTAGCCGATCTCATCGCTGTCGGTATCAATATCCAGGCCGAATTTTATGTTGTAAATCGTCCTCTTGATCTCAAAGTCCGCATGGCTCTTGCCCCGGCGTGCGCGACTGCCTATGCCGACGTAAAAATCCTCGGTGTTCTCGCGAACTACCACGAAATCGATGTCTTTGGGCGTCTTATCCTTGAGGGGGGTCCAGACGCCTTCCAGGAGCTTAACGGGCCGCAGATTTACATACTGATCGAAATAGAACCGCATTGCCAAAAGGACGCCCTTCTCCAGGACGCCTGGCTTGACGCGCGGGTCTCCGATGGCACCCAGATAGATGGCAGGATAGCGTCCTAGGTCTTTCAGGGTCTCTTCATTCACCAGCTCGCCTGTCTTCAGGTAGTGCTCCGCTCCCAGAGAATACTCAATCCAATCCAGGGAGAAGTTGTATTTGTCTCCTGCTGCCTGCAAAACCTTCTGGCCCTCAGCTATGATCTCCGGGCCGATGCCGTCACCTGCGATAACTGGTACCTTGTAATTCATGCTGTCACCTTGGCCACCTGTCGTCTGGTATATTCTACGAGTCCTCCCGCATCGACAATCTCCTGGAGAAAATCTGGGAGCGGCGTCGTCTTGTAGTCTTCAGCGCTGGATTTATTGTGAACCACACCGCCGATCATGTCTATCTCTATCTCTGCGCCGTCGGCGATTCTATCGACCTGGGGGCAGATAAACAGAGGCAGGCCGATGTTGATGGAGTTTCTAAAGAATATTCTGGCAAATGATTTGGCAACAACTGCTTTTACTCCTGCGCCTTTTATGGCGATGGGAGCATGCTCTCGGGAGGAGCCGCATCCAAAGTTCTCCCCTGCTACTATATAATCGCCTTGAGAAACCGTCTTTGCCATCTCCGGGCGAACGCCCTCGAATAGATGAGCTGCCAGCTCTCCCGGATCATTGATGACCAGATAGCGTCCGGGAATGATGGCATCCGTATCGATATCGTTTCCAAACTTCCAAGCTCTGCCCGCCAAAAGACTCAACTCCATATCGGTTGGCTATATTCTCCTGAGAATTAGATATATTAAAGTAATGCACGAAAAAATGCTGAGAAGACACTTTCAAAATTACCGTTTAAAAATAATAAATCAACAACAGCACATTTTATTATCGGCGAAGGAAATGGGTGCCTGATCAGTCGGATGATGCAAATTGTCAGCGAAGGTCTCTGCAGGTCATGATGGTGAAAGAGGCGCTTCTGCGACCTTTGGCCGGAGGGGGGTCGCGGGGAGGAAAGCTCATCATCGCGGCCGCCGGGACTCCGGGAGGATGGGATGCCAACTGAACAGCGTGCATCGCGGTCCGTGGCGCAGCTTGCGCGCTGCAATGAACGGTATCGGTAGAATCGCGGGGGCACATCTGGGGGATCAGCTTAGCAGCAGAAGGCGCGTCGGCTTTTCTGGAAATGCGGGCGCTCCTTTAACCGCCGCCAGGCCGGGCGGCGCAGCCTTCATCGCGGCAATCGCTTATCTGCCTGGCGCGGGTATGAGCAAAGGAACTATAACTGCAAAAGGAGTGGCCAAGGTTCTGCCAGGCTTCCAGTGGATGGAATTCGTGCAGGTTGATGGCTGTGCCTTCCATGAGCGCGCCGCTTTAACGGTAGATGCGGCTAAAGCGGACTGCTGGCTAAGGTGGGGGTCATCTTGATAAATCGGGATGGAAATATGAGAGGACAACACAATTATTTTGAGGTGCTCTGACTTGATGGATCGCAGCAAGGTATTAGAGGTCTTGAGGGGATACGACCTCGATGATCTGCGAATCGGGATGATTGCATCCCATTCTGCCCTGGATACGGCAGACGGCGCAGTAGAGGAGAATTTCCGGACGCTGGCGGTGTGCCAGGAGGGGCGGGAGAAGCCTTATGTCAAGTACTTCCGCGCCGGTAGGGACAAATCTGGCAGAATCATAAGCGGCATGATAGACGAGGTTCTGATGCTCAAGAAGTTCTCTCAGATTCTGGAGCAGGAGAATCAGGATCTTCTCAAGGACAAAAATACCCTTTTTGTGCCCAACCGATCGTTTACCTCTTACTGCGGCATCGATGCCGTTGAAGACCAATTTCAGATTCCTCTTCTCGGTTCTCGGAACTTGCTTCGCTCTGAGGAGCGCGGGGATAAGAGGGATTATTACTGGATACTGGAGAAGGCGGGGCTGCCGTTCCCAGAGCCGGTCGAGGCGGAGGATATCAAAGAGCTGGTTATGGTCAAGCTGCCTCATGCGGTAAAGACCCTGGAGAGAGGTTTTTTCACTGCCGCCTCCTATGAAGAGTACTGCCAGAAGGCAGATCAGCTCCTCCGCCAGAATGTGATCGATCAGGACGGAATTGAGCTGGCCAGAATTGAGCGGTATGTGATCGGGCCGGTCTTCAATCTGGACTTCTTCTATTCGCCCATCAGCGAGCAGATCGAGCTGATCGGCATAGACTGGCGCTTCGAGACCTCTCTTGATGGGCACTGCCGGCTACCTGCGCCCCAGCAGCTCACCCTCAACGATAGGCAGATCAACCCCGAGTACACCGTCTGCGGCCACAACTCTGCAACCCTGCGTGAGTCGCTCCTGGAGAAGGCCTTCATACTCGCTGAGAAGTATGTAGCAGCGACGCAGGAGTACTATTCTCCTGGCATCATCGGCCCATTCTGTCTGCAGACCTGTGTGGACAAAGACCTGAACTTCTACATCTACGATGTCGCTCCGCGCATCGGCGGCGGGACCAATGTGCATATGGCCGTAGGCCATCCCTACGGAAATGCCCTCTGGCGCACCAACATGTCCACTGGCCGCAGGCTGGCGCGCGAGGTACGAATAGCCATCGAGAATGACTGCCTGGAGAAGATAGTGACCTGATGACCCAGACGATTGATGCAGGCACGCTGGGTATTGAGGTTCCCAAAAAGCTCGCCCGCACCGCCAAGAAGCTGGCTGCGGCAGGGGAGACGCTGGTGCAGATTGCTCCCGCCATCCTGGAGAGCAGAGCGTCCAAGGAGATGCTGGCCATTGCCAGGATGGGCATGATGGACAAGATCCTGGGCTATCTGGTGACAACCGATAAAAATGTGCATTTTGTCAGGCCCGGATTGGCATGGGATAGCGTCCAGACTGTGCCCCTGGACGTAATCGATGATGTGCAGTACGTGGACGAGTTTCACAACAACACTCTGAAGATCAAGGTGGGGGAGCGAGCGGAGAGCATCATCTTTTACGATGACATGGAAGGCATCAGGTTCTACCATTATCTCAAGAACAAGCAGTGGAAGAAATGATGTCATCCTCGGTAACGGTCGTCGCCCATTGCCTGCTCAACCCGCTGACTCGGGTGAGGGGGCTTGCGCCCGTTGCCTTTCAGCCCGAGGGCTACACGGTTCAGCTGCCCTGCCCGGAGGCCCTCTACCTGGGCCTCTCCCGCTGGGCTGTAACCCGAAATCAGCTCGATGTACCCCAGTTCCGCCGCTTCTGCCGTGCTCTCATAAAGTCGCATGCAGATCTCCTGGAGATGCTGGCTCGGCAGGGCGCGAGCCTGCGCATTGTGGGCCTGGCAGGCAGCCCCAGCTGCGGCGTTACTATTACTAGTAGTGGCTACACCGGAGGGCGCCCGTGCGCCGCCGAGCACGCGCATGTGGGCGGGCGGGGGGTTTTCATGGAGGAGCTGCTGGCGGAGCTCACGCGGCGGGGCGTGGCCTTTGCTGCGGAGGAGGTGGGAAGGAGCGAAGGCAAGGGCCGTGATTTATAAGCGGTGGGCCGGGCAGGCGTGTGAGTGCAGGATATTGTCTGCCTCTTTTGCGGGGTTTGCAAAGCCCGTCAAAGGCTGGATTCAATGTCCAGTCACGAAGGTGTTCGGGTTTTCTGATCCATTCCCCGAACCAAGCATATCGACTTTAGGGATACGGTATAGGCAGACTGCAATGAGATGATCACGTTCATGAAGATAAACGGATAAGGGTCCCAGGTTTGCACATAGGCTGTTGCATTGAGTATCACCCAGAATGCCACAAGAATCGATTGCACAAGTATGAATCTCCATGAACCCAGGTTCTCGTAAATCCAATCTGCAAACTTCTCTCCTCGACTTGATGGGCCGGGGTCTATATCACTCAGCTGGAAGATTGAATCGCGAATGCTGCACTTTTCGACGCGCATCATAAGGCAGTTCTCTCTGTGGGATTGAGGGGGAGTGTTTTGGCCAACGTGGGGATTGGCTTCGGTTTTCATTTCGATATGAAATCCACTATGATAAATATTATGTATAATCAGTATCATAAATATGGACAAATGTTTCTTAACATTATATTTCATAGAAAAGACTGGCAATTTAACCGTGGAAAATATATAGGATCAAGTTGTAAGCAATTGTCTGAGATTTGCTTAATGGTACTTAATTGGTACCTAAATGCATAAAAATCCAAGATGCATGAAATAAGGCTCAAATGCCCGTGCCACCTGGGAGGGATAGCAGTAGGGATCTGAGCCCAACAGTTAGCTTTGCTTTACATGCTATAAATCTTTCGGCTATTGCGCTAATTATGTTATTTTCGTGGTGACACAAATTTTGTCTCCCTTCCTCTTCATGGGGCCCAGAAATCGGGGTGACAAATGTCGCGAGGATTTAACTTGCAGGATTGCGAAGGACGAATTTCATTGGCTGCAGGGCATCGAGAGTCTCGTCGAGATGTAGAGACCGCGGCAAGCCCCCATCTATCAAGGTGATCTCGCTAACTTTCGCAGAATTTGTGGGAGTTGCTGCAATAGCCGCAACGGCTGAAAGCAAAAGCCCTCTGCCCTGATTACTTTCGCTCTGCAAAGATCAATTATATTTTCAATTGGATATCTAATTACGTATCCTTCCATAGTCAAGATACGATTCCATGAGGAATTCAAGTGCTACTTGGATGATCCGCCACTTTTCCCGGGGGGAGAATTCGGATTCGCTAGAATATTCCATGTTGTGGGAGGAACACCCCGAACCTGTTCGATGAGATTCGAACCTCTGAATAGCGAACCTGGCGCAAGTTTGGCCAATGTAGCGGATTCTGAAAATTCCCGCAAAACGCAGCGCCGATGCCAGAGAGGCATGACTGCGAAAAAAGAAGACGCGGCATGCAAGCCCGGCCCATCAGGGCGCGGTAGTTCACATGCTTATTAGCCTAGATGAGTGGTAGACAAAAAAAATTGTAGTTATCAAAAAAGGTATTATGTTCTGTTCAGGACATTCGCTAATCTATGAATCCCTGTGCCTCAAAGATGAGGACTCCGTTTTCGTCCACTTCTCGAAAGACTGCCCAGGTGGCCCGGTCACGGGAGACTGGATTCTGGTCGTTATCGAAGTAGCGTATCTCAGATCGAATGGACTTCTTAGAGTTCCCATCAATCCTTCCTATTAACATATTATAGTATTGTCACACTTATACTATAAAACATTTTACTAGAGTTAAGTTTAATGCGTGTTAACTTTTTTATGTTTGATCACACGCAAAACCGTCAAACCGCTATGTGTAAACGGCACGCACCACCAAGCTGCACAATAATCATCATCTTAAGAGCTCATTAGCCAAAAATTGGTGTGAATTATGCGCGATTGCCGCCTCCAACCCAACCCAGCAATGCTGATAAGTTTACCAGGAGTGCTTTCTTGCAACACATTATCAAGCAAATCGCCTCTGAAAACATGGATGAATTGCACGCATGAATCGCATGCATTTGAATTGGGCTTAGAGCCGATGGTCGGCACCAAGCCATCAAACGAGCCGCCCTTAACGAACCTCTCTCGGATAGGGCTGAGGCCAATGCATATTCATCCGCAAATAGAGACAAGACGCTCAGAGAACAAGCCCTTTGTTGTAATTCAGCACCTCTGCCATGGTATTGGCCTGAGTTACAGATCCTGGGAAATTGGTGAATATGACCCGCGTGGCATTGATACCCTTGTCCTTCAGCGACTCTTCTATGCCCTTGGCCAGCTCTCCGGACTGCATATTCTCGATGATATAGGTAACGTTTCGATATTTATCCGGGTTGGCGTTAATATCATCTACTATCTTGGCAGCCGTTTTCGTTCCATTCATAGCAAACTCGGGAGCGAAGAAATTGACCACCTTCATGCCCAGCCAGTTTTGCACAGGATCTCTTTGCCAGAGCATGACGATGACAGAGGTCTTGTTTAGCTGCTTCTTCTCAGACTCTGTGGGCTCGATAGCGTCAAAGCTCTTTGCATAATCATTGTAGCGCTGCTCATAATATGTCTTGTTGGCCGGGTCTTTCTCTTCGAGCCACCCTTCTACTTCAGCAGCCAGCAGCTTGGAGTTGGTCGGTGTGTTCCATCCTCGGGATGGGTTGGAGATAGTATTCCATTCAAAGTCTTTGTATTTGTTGGCCTTCATGAAATCATTAACCGCTGGAATGTTATATTTCTGATCATTGCTGTCGTTGTACGCCATGAACATGTCGGCGTCTTTTATGAAATCCATGTTGAGTTGAATCCGATTGGGAATTATGTCTGTCTGCAGGTGAGGACAGAGAGTCGGGTCGGCGATGGAGATCGCCTGTACCTTATCGCCGCCGATGTAAGTCGCCGGGTCCATCAATACACTGGTAGTGCACACTATCTTGAGCACTGGCCCTTCCGCCTGCGCACAAGCAGGAACAATCAGAAAGATCGCTAGCAACAGTTTGGCTATATTGGATAATTGATTATTCATAATTACCGCTAGTAATACTAAATATTTAAGTGTTACTACTATCAACCGAATTATCTAAATTGATTCTTAATTAATACACCAATCACCAAAAATAGTCATTCGTGACGCATATAGTGTCATTTCATAAAGTGAGATGCACAATCATGCGTCCCTATTGATTCGATGCCAGCTTGCGGACCAGCGGCATGATAGCCGGACGGTTTTCTTTTGAGGGCGAAGCCGTCTTAGCTGATAGCCCCATCTCCAGGCCCATGGACCCCATCATCTCCTGGTTGAAGCGCTCCGCAATTTCATCGAAGATCCGCTTATAGGCCAGACAATGGGGATCAACGCCCTTGATCTCTCCGTTAGTAGGTGCTATGGCATTATAAGGACAGCCTCCCCGGCAGTAGCGTATGTGCTTGCAGCCCTTGCATTCTCTGTCCACATAATCCTTGAAGGCACGCATGCGCAGTCCCGCAGGCGACTGCGCCAGATCTTGCTGGCTTGGCCGGTCCCGGACATTGCCCATGACATACTCAGGCATTCCGACGAAACGATAACAAGGATAGATGCTGCCGTCCGGGCCCACCGCAAAGGTGTTCTCCATGCAGTCTACAAATGTGCAGACCGTACCCCGGCCGGTGAAGACGCACCTTGCGTAGTCGTTGATGTTTCTTACCTCTATCCGGTCCATATTCTCCAGGTACTTGTCCAGCAAATAGACCAGCAGCTCACCGTACTTCTCTGGAGAGAGAGCCCATCGGTCCGGCTCGTCGCTTCTCAGGGAGGGAAGTGCCGGATGCAGCTTGAGCGTCAGGTCATTACTCATGAAGAAATTGAAGATATCCTCTTTAAACTGCTCGGAATAGCAGGTAAAGGTGCATATGAACTGAACCTGCAGGCCGTGCTCCTTGGCCAGCCTGTACCCTCGCATGGTCCTCTCATAGTAGCCCTCTGATCTCTGCAGATCGTTCAGCTCCTGCGGCCCATCCAGACTGGAGCCTATTGGGATATTGTATTCCGCCAGGACATCGGCCAGTTCGGGAGTGAGCATCCAGAGGTTGGTTTGCAGAGCAAAGTTAGGTTCGAGTTGGGGCAACTCTTTGGTTAAAAGTGGCAGAGCCTGCCGGTAGAAATCCGCACCGGCTAAAAGGGGCTCTCCTCCATGAAACGTGAATGTCACGGGGTCGATGCGAAAGTCCTGGAGCCAGGCTACGATCTCCCTGACAGTCTCTATGCTCATTATGGGCGAGCCTACCTCAGAACTCCAGCAATAAGCGCATTTGGATGGACAGCCCAGGGTGGGGATGATCATGACGTGAAAAGGCCTCTTTTGTTTCCGCTTTTGTCTTATCATTTCTTTGCCCTTCTACCACTTTTTTTTCTTCCCATTCTCAAATGCCCAGGGCAATATTTAACCATTCTCTATCCAGTTCGCATTTTTCCCTATCCCCTGGTAATCCTCTCAGCAGTAACCCGGGCCCGGCGCAGTGGCGGCAGCTGCTTCCATAGCGCCATCTCTTCGCCCCTTATCGCCAGAGCGCCATCGATTCCCGGCCGGTCGATCGCCGAAAAGCACTCCTGCAAGGGCCCCTTAGCCGTTACGGCATTTCCAAGGGCCGTGGCCGCAGCGTCAGCCAGAGCTGCATCCTCTGAGATCGCCACTGCGGCATCGGAAAAGCCAAAGGATATGGACGGTCCAACGCTTCCCGAGCTGGTGCAGATGCCTAAAGGCGTTCTCCTGGCGGCGATCTCGAAGGCCAGGTTCTGAATGGGCGAACTGCCCGCGTATATTCCTACTACTATGGGCAGATCATTTAAGATGCAGATATCTCCGCCGTTATCCACCACTGCATAGGTTGCTCCCTCATCCATCATGGCCTGCACGGAAAATCCCGCTATGGCACCGGCAACCGCAGACATGGGGCCAATGCCGAAGAGAGCGCTTTTCTCAATCATCCGTCTCACAATTTCCGGAGCATCCGGGGCGTCATTCGCAGCAAGATCGTAAGGCTCAAGGGTTATCTGAAAGAAAGGATCCTCTCTTATGAATTCCTCCAGATGGGCGCGTTGCTCCCGGATGGATCCTTTAGCAGCATCGATGTGCCCACTCTCTCTGGCGAAGATGGTGACAATGGTCTCTTTGAGCTGGAAATGCTCCCGCAGGATTTCGGACATGCCAAGTCACATCCGGCGCGCCCCAGAGAGGCTCGCCCTGGCTATCGTCTCCTTCCTTGCCCGCAGCCGGACGATCAGCTCCTCTTCGTAGCTTACCGAGAGAAGATCAGCGGTCTCGTAGAGCCGGGATAGCTCTGCGAGGCCCTGCGCGGTGTAAGGCAAACTGATTCGGAACTCCTGTAAGGGCTGCAAGCTCATAGAGATGCACTCTTCGAGCACTCCCAGTCCCTGACCGGTGGCGGCTGAAGCAAAAACGGGATTGGATGCTAAATCCTTGACCAGCTCTGCAATTTCCGCAGCTCTGCTCTCTTCCAGTCGGTCAGACTTATTGAGGACCGTCACGATGGGCGCGCGGACCTCGCAATCCCAGAGTGCCTTGTGTGAGGCTGCCAGCTTGCGCCGTAGCAGCTCCGGCGGATCGCTGGCATCCGCCACGAGAAGAACCAAATCCGCTTCAGAGATCTCAGAAAGTGTGGACCGGAAGGCCTTGATAAGAAAGTGAGGCAGATCGTCGATGAAGCCGACCGTATCTGTGAAGAGAACCTTTCTGCCCAAAACCTCTCGCGCCCTGGTAGTGGGCGAGAGGGTGGTAAACGGCTGGTCCCTGGCTTCCACCTCAGAACCTGTCAGGGCGTTGAGGAGCGTGGACTTGCCGACGTTGGTATAGCCAGCCAGAGCCACCAGATCGAAGCCTTGCTCTCTGCGCCTATGCCGTCTGTCCTCTCCCATGTTTTCCACATTTGTCAGCTGCGCCCTGATCTTGGCTATTCTTCCCCGGATGTCGTGGTACATGGACTGCTCATAGGCACCCGCGCCCCGAAATCCCGGCTGCTCGCCTCGTTTCTTCAGGGCGAGAGCGTTTTTTACCTGGGGAGCGTCATAGGTGAGCCTTGCCAGCTCCACCTGCAGTTTTGCCTCGCGGGTTGAGGCGCGGGTGGCAAAGATCTCCAAGATGAGGTTGAACCGATCCAGCACCCTGGCGGAAAACTCGCTTGTGATATTGAATACCTGGTTCGGGCTGAGGGCATTGTAGAAGATCAGCTTTTCCGGATTGTAGCTCAACGCCTCTTCGATCTTACCTCTTCCTATCTGGTAGCGGGAGTCCAGGCTCCTGCGCTGGGAAACCTCAGCCAGGACATGGTATCCGGCAGCATGTGCCAGGCCGCAGAGCTCCTTCATCCTATACGTGTCTGGCGATTTGATTGGGCTCTCTCGCATCAGCAGGACTGCAGTCTTTTCTTTTTTATCTCGGTTCATCTCTATTCATCGCGCTTATCTTCTAGTGCATCAATTTGCGCATCAATCATAAGCCTTCGGCCTGCTACAGAGATGTGGTGAGCCATCTCCACCGCCATTCTTTCCGCTATGGTCTCAGGATACTTCAGGTCCCTGCCCAGGATGCTCTTTACCCTCCAGATCTCCATGTTGTAGAGGTCACCGGATTCAGCGACAATAGTTCCGGGCAGGCACAAGCACGACTCATTCAAAAAATCGAGTATGATGTTTATGTCCAGTGACAGGGTCTCACGGGGAATCAGCCTCACCGAGTGGATTTTTTCCACATAATTGGGAGATATGCGGGCGGAGACTACAGCACATACCATCCTGTATCTGCTGTCCTCCAAATGGCGTCCGGAGATATCAATTGCCACAATGTCTATCTATTCAACCCCTTCTGATGATGGCGTGCTCTTTTACAATGGCCGTAGCCTCCTGGAGAGTGAGGCCTGCACCCATAGCGATCTCAATGGCTCTCTGGCTGCTTATGAGATCGTCGGGAGAGTGGCTGTCCGTGTCCACCACCATTTTGGCTCCCGCAAGCTTTGCCATGCGCACCACATGGCCGTTGGTGATGTTATGGCCGGAGCGGGATGTGATCTCCAGACAGACGTTATTTTCGCGAGCAAGCTCTGCCTCCTGCTCGGTGATGAAGCCGGGGTGAGCCAGTATGTCCACGCCTGCTTCAATTGCCGCCCGGTTTGTGCCAGGCCTGACCGGCTCCACTGGCGTTTCGCCATGCGCAATCACTATCTCTGCCCCAAGCTTGCGGGCCAGGGCGGCCAGAGGCCCGATCCTGGCTGGCGGAACGTGAGTCAATTCTGCACCAACCAGTACCCGAATGTCCGATACCTCCTCGAAATATTTTATTTTGGATACACAGGATAAGATGTGCTCGATATTTGTGTAGTCCGCATGGTCGGTTATGCCGATGGTGGTGTATCCCAATGCTTCCGCCCGGCGGATCAGCTCGGAAGGGATGAGTTCGCCATCGCTGAATGTGGTATGAGTATGCAGATCGATCATATCAGTGGCTCTTCTTCTTGTATTTTGCTTTCATGGAGGTGGCGATTCGCTTCAAAGCAGCTGATTTGGAGCCCTTCTTAGGCAGCAATATTCTGCCGGAGGCTTCTTCCAGGTGCCAGGCACTGGGGTGCTTCTTCTCGCGTTCGATCTCCGGTTTGAAGCCGGATTTCAGAGAGGCGGTGATCAGCATATCGAGAGTCGGCTCACTGACTGCATCCTGGCGGGAGACCATTCTGCCTTCAGACCTGCTGCGGGCTATGTCGAAGTAGATTGGCCATATGACAAGTTTGTCCTTCTCTGGCATAGACCAAACTAGTAGCCACATCATTAATGTATTCTCCGGCAGGAAAAGTCTTTTAGCCATGATCAGCAACAATAAATTGGAGTTTCGATAATGAGCTTAGAGACTTATCCCGTTGCCAATGTCGGTGGAAAGGAGATTCCATACGACCCGGATCAACTCAGACGGATCCAGGAGCACCCATGCTTTAGCGAGAAAGCCTGTCACGCCTTTGGCAGAATGCACCTGGCGGTAGCTCCCAAGTGCAACATCCAGTGCAAATATTGTGTGCGGGACTTCGACTGTGTCAATGAGTCCCGGCCAGGGGTGACCTCTCAGGTTCTCAAGCCTAAGGAAGCGCTGGATCGGGTGGATGAGGTCCTGGCGAAATATCATTACATCAAGGTGGTGGCGGTTGCCGGTCCGGGAGAGCCTCTGGCCAACGAGGAGACATTTGAGACTCTGCGTCTGGTGGGCGAGAAATATCCGGGCGTCATTCTCTGCATCAGCACCAACGGCCTGCTCCTGCCTGACAAGATCGAGGAGCTTGACCGGCTGGGCGTCTGCAACATCACCGTGACGATGAATGCCATTGACCCTGAGATCGGCCAGCAGATCTACGATTATGTTACTTACCAGGGCAAGAGATACGAAGGCCTGGAGGCGGCAACCCTCCTGCGCGACCACCAGCTCAAAGGCATCGAAGAGGCCCTGAAGCTGAAGAAGATTGTGAAGGTCAATACCGTCCTCATACCTGGCATCAATGACAAACACGTCTTCGATATTGCCCGCAAGATAAAGGCGATGGGCGTCTATATTCACAATGTGATGCCCCTTATTCCCCAGTACAAGTTCGCCCACATCAAGCCGCCATCTCCTGAGGAGAAGAGAAAGATCCAGGAGGAGCTGGGCAAGATCATCAAGCAGATGAAGCATTGCCGGCAATGCCGCTCCGATGCCATTGGCAGGCTGGGATGCGATGTGCAGCAGGAGTTTGCCAGCAGAACCAGAGAACAGGGATAAAGATCAGTTTTCTTTTTAAGCCATCTTCTTTTTTTCCTGATCATTCGCCGTATAGTCATTTTTTAATAGATGGTTTGACTAAATATTATTAAATAAATACTGCAGAACACGCCAAGAGGGATCTTAGGTAGCATGCCGATCTGCTAAAAATCCTTAAATAGTAATAATCTATGATTTTATTCAAATAGTGGCAGAAACCGCAAAAAACACACACATTTGGTGATCGATATGAAGAGCGTCTTGGTAGTCATTCTGTTGGCAATGCTTTGGGCAAGCCAGGATTGTGCAAGCGCAAGCACTATCTCGGCCCAGATAGACTCATATGACTTTCCTTCCGGGGACTGGTATCGCGATTCCGATCAGGGGGGGACCAATGTCTGGATAAAGAATACTGGCGATGTTGGCCATCTGTTCTGGATCTCTTATGAGGTGATGGATAGAAGAGGCCGGTGGTATAGTGCGCCTCCAGAGGCGGTATATGCTGAGCCGGGTGACAGCACCTATTTCGTCAATCCGGTCTGGCATATTCCTGATGATGCAGAGCTGGGCAGCTACCAGGCGGATCTGTACCTGTACAGCTATTATGATGATCGCACCGGCGAATTCTCAGATCAGCTGGATCAGGTTGATGAGGTTGGAGCATTTAGCGTTGTGGGATGAGGATGGCAGATCCAAATCCTTTTCTTCTTGTTTTCTATTCCGTTAGACTGCTTTAAGTTTGCAGGTTGATGTCCGTTTGACTGAGCACAAGATCTGGTTTCGCTACAATAGCAAGAACTCCTACAGCATTGCCGCTCTGATGCCGCTGGTGGAGGCGGGAATCGCTCGCGAGCCCAAGGATGGGATCATGCTCTACAGCTTTGCCAGCGCCCAGGCTGAGGAGGTCTACCGCGAGGTCGCAGGCGCTGCAGTGGATGCCGTCTACATCGCCGGCGGGCCCCATCCATCGGCCCTCCCTGAGGAAGTTCTGGAGCACTTCGATTTTGTGGTCATCGGCGAGGGGGAGGAGACGCTGCCCGAATTGTTGCAGGTATTGAGAGAAGGGCGCGATCCGGGAACTGTGAAGGGCATCGCCTACAGACACAAACGCCAGGGCCGGGTTATGATCACTGAAAAGAGGGCTCCTGTGGATTTGGACCGCTATCCGCCCTTCAGCAAGATCCTGGCTCCCCTGGAGATCTCGCGCGGTTGCCCCTGGGGCTGTACTTACTGCCAGACGCCGCGCCTCTTCGGCACCTGCATGCGCCACCGGTCAATTCCGATCATTGCCCGGTATGCTCGCCGCCACAGGGATATTCGCTTTACCTCGCCCAACTCCCTGGCTTATGGTTCGGACGGACGCGCTCCCCGTCTGGAGAAGGTGCAGGTCCTTCTCAAGACACTGGCAGAGCAAAAAAAGCCCATCTACTTCGGGACATTTCCCTCTGAGGTCCGGCCGGATTTCGTCTCCCCTGCTGCACTGGAGATTATCGTCAAGTACTGCGCCAACAGGAGCCTGAGCCTGGGGGGCCAATCCGGCAGTCCGGTGGTCCTGCGCAGCATTGGCAGGGGGCACGGACTCACTGAGATCCAGGAAGCCTGCGAGCTGGCTCTGGACTATGGGCTTGTGCCTCAGGTGGACCTGATCTTCGGCCTGCCTTCTGAGCAGGAAGCTGATCAGAGGATGAGCCTTGACCTGGTCAGGTGGATTGCAGCCCGTGGCGGCAAGGTGCGGGCGCATCGCTTTACTCCCCTTCCGGGAACTCCTCTGGCTGCTACCCAGCCCGCTCCGCTGGCTCCGGATGTGGAAGCCTGTTTGGGCAAGATGGCTTTGGAGGGACGCCTGACTGGAAGCTGGTAACTATACACAATCTTTATATTCAAAATAGTACTATAAAGTTAGTGGTGGACTGGTGTGGAGCTAAGGTTTGACAACTACATTTTAAAGGCGTTCCTCGCTTCCGGCCTGCTATCGCTGGTGATGATTGCTCTGGCTCTCGGGCTCATTCAGCTCTTTCGCTATGGGTCGTCTCTGCCGTTATCGATAATTCTCACCATGGCAGCGGTCTCCTTCGTCCTGTCCGCTTCTTTTTTCGAGCGCTATGAGGTGGGCTCGATCATGTGGTCCATGCTGGTCTCTCTCATAGTGACCCTGATTCTCACCTTGCTCTCCGGCGGGATAATCTACGGCCTCACGGAGCGCAGCCAATCCTGGGAGGAGCTGCTCTCAGGCCTTGCCATCTGCATGATTGTGGGCATGATCCTGCTTTCCTATCTCAAGCGCAGCCTGGGTGAGATTGAGTACTGATTAATACTAGTAGCGATACCAAGCAGTCTTGTAATGCCCAGCATGATGAAAGACTCCTTTGGCCGCAAGGTCACTGGCCTGCGGATAGCTCTTACTCCTCGGTGCAATCTCAATTGCATTTACTGTCACCACGAGGGCGAGGCGAACCCAAGAGGCGAGATCTCGGACGAGATGGTGGTGAGCGTCGCCCGGGCGGCTGCTCATTTGGGCGTTCGCTCCCTGAAGTTCACCGGAGGAGAGCCCCTGCTGCGCCCAGGTCTGGCAAAGCTGATCTCCCGCATGCCGCAGGAGCTGGATCTCTCTCTGACCACTAACGGCATCTTTCTGGCAAAGCTCGCCGAGCCGCTGGCGCAGGCGGGCCTTGACCGGGTTAATGTGAGCCTGGACTCGCTGCGCCCTGAGATCTACCGGGAGATAACCGGCTGCTGGGAGGGCGATATGGAGAAGGTCCTGGCGGGAATAGATGCCGCCCAGGCAGCAGGGCTAGAGCCGATCAAGCTGAATGTGGTGGTTCTCAAGGAGAATGAGGCGGAGATCGGCAATCTGATTGACTTTTCTCGTGACCGGGGCCTGATACTGCAGCTTATACAACTGATGGATCTGCATCGCAGCGGCATCTCTGGAGATATCGATGCCATTGAGCGCGATCTCGCCAGCCGGGCGGACCGGGTGAGAACGAGGGAGATGCACCGCCGCAAGAAGTACTTCCTGGATGGGGCTGAGGTGGAGGTGGTCCGGCCCATGGACAACACCGAGTTTTGCGCCAACTGCACCCGCCTGCGGGTGACCTCGGACGGCAAGATCAAGCCCTGCCTGCTAAGAAGCGACAACCTGGTGGAGATCGGCACCTGCGACTGCGAGAAGATCATAGAGCTGCTGCAAGAGGCCAACTCCCGCCGTGAGCCGTACTTCGGAAAAGAGCGATTGCCAGCCCTGCGGTCGGCGATGATGGCAGACTGTCCCAGGCATTAGGTAATCATAAATTTCTACATAGGTTTTAATCAGCAAAAATAGAAGGATTTAAAGAAACAGAGGAAGGAATGAATGATCCGCAATTTGTCATTATTTCTAAACGCCTCTCAAGGGTGCTGCAATATCTTGCGGCACAACATGGCAGAAATAACCGTCTCTTGATCATGCCCTCGAACTAGCAGCTTTCACCCGCCCGCCCTCACCATCGTCCCCGCGCCGCTCATCTAAATGGGCGCGCTGCCAGATCCTGTCGCGATCACCGCCCTCGATCTTGGCATGTCGATCCCATGCATGAGGATTGGTATCGGTGGCAGGCGCAGGCCGTCTGCTGTCGCGGTGATGGACGCTCCTGAAAATGATGCTGGAGTCTCGGTTCAGGCCCGATTGCGGGGATTGATCCTTATTTTCCGGGCTGTCTCTTAGGGCAGGAATCGGTCGGGATCTCCTTTGAGGCGAAAGCCTTAAATCTCGGCAATTGTCGTATAGTTGATTGGCGAAAGTCGATGGACCAACCCTCCTACATCCGATTGACTTTCTCCTCCCTCCTTCTTATCATTCTCTGTGAATTCGTGATTCTCGATTATTCCTCGAATCCGCAAGGATTTCGACTGATAGTCGAAACATCGGTAAGTCCTCCTCCTTCAGAGCGATCTCGCTAACTTCCGCATATTTTGCGGGAGTTGCTGCGATAGCCGCAACGGATAAAAGCAAGGCCCTTATGCTTGTAGATGACTCTATATCGGCTTGAAGTGGGACGCCGCGCCCATCAGGACGCGATAGTTCACAGAAAATGGTGATACAATGGCTCCAAATAATTTCGCTGATCGGCTCATTGAAGCGATCGAAGACAAGAATAATCCTGCTATTGTTGGATTAGATCCCGATTTTTCAAAAATACCTGACTTTCTGAAAAAGAAGCACAGCAACAACCATGGCAAGACCTTCGAGTCAGTCGCACTGACAATATTCGACTTCAACAGCCAGATTATAGAGGCAGTAAAGAGGATAGTCCCTGCCGTTAAGCTTCAGGCAGCTTTTTTCGAGCAATACGGCCGGTGGGGAGTATGGGCTATGGAAGAGACTGCAAAGGCTGCCGCAGCTGCAAAGCTTGTTGTAATAATCGATGGCAAAAGGAACGACATTGGAAACACTTCCCAGGCATATGCAGACGGTTTCTTGGGCAAGGTTGATGTTTTTGGTGAAAAGAAAAGATCAATTGACGCGGACGCATTGACTGTGAATGCCTACCTTGGCTCTGATTCAGTCGCATCATTCACCAAAGTCTGCAAAGAGAACGGTTCAGGGATATTTGTCCTTGTCAAGACTTCAAATCCAAGCTCATCTGAATTACAGGACCTGGAAGTCAACGGAAAGAAAGTGTATGAGATAATGGCAGAGAATGTCAACAAATGGGGACAAGAGGTAATAGGCGAGCGCGGCTACAGCAGTGTCGGAGCAGTTGTCGGAGCGACATTCCCGGAGCAAGCAAAGGCCCTAAGAAAACTCATGCCAAAGTCAATCTTCCTTGTACCAGGATATGGTGCCCAGGGAGGCAGAGCAGATGATGTTGTCCCTTGCTTCAATGAAGACGGACGAGGGGCTATTGTGAATTCATCAAGAGGGATTATATTTGCCTATCAGAACAAAGGCAATGATGAGAAGTTTGCATTGTTCGCAAAAGAGGCTGCAGAACAAATGAAGTACGACCTGAATGCTAGGCTGAAGAAAGCAGGAATTCATTTGTAGGCAGCTGTATTTGAGGTCATCGCGTCTTTCAAATATATTCAACCGACAACTACATATATCTATAACGATTATATAGATAGTTTGCCGCCTCATGCTAAAGAACAGGGTGGCGGGCGTACCGTGGGCTTAACGCATCCGATCATGCTTCTGATGACAGGGACAGCTGCTCCCAAGTGAGCAGAATGCTGCCGGCTCCTAGGTCTGGTGGATTGGGTTTCCTGACGATAGGAGGTGCATGCTGTCGTGGCAATGCATTCGGCTGCGAGCCTGTGAAGCTGAAGAATCCCGGCTGGATGAAAAGTTGCGCGCCGTAAATGGCGCAGCAATCAGCCGGATCTCACGCTAATACACGGTCGGGAGCATGAGTCGGCAAAAGTCGCGGGCAGTAGGGCGAGCAGAGGCCTTGTGAAAGGGTTTCCGATAACTCGAGCGCTGCGCTAGATCGTCTCCAGCGCTCTGCCGCCCTCTAGCCCGGCTTCATGTCGAGATTCGGGCGGGGTCAGGCCATCTTCCATCGCGGAGATCGGCTCCTCCTGAGAGGGCGCCGTGGATTGCAGCGCTGCCCTGCCTGGGACTTGATATCGCTTTTTTTCAATCACCTCTTGATCAGTGCAGCGTCGTAGGAGCGAATTCTCTCAGACTGGAGCGAAATCCTTTTATCTCGGTAATTGACGTATAGCGTATTGGCGAAAGTCGATGGCCCTACTTCCCTCTATCATCCAGTTGACTTTCTCCTCCCTCCTTCTTATATCTCTTCCAGCTTTTGGATGCCGATCTTCTTTACGCTGGGCTTCCAGATCTTTTTAGGCATCCAGGCTGGGGCCTTTTTCGGCCTCTGTATCAGTTTTCTCTCTCCCTGGAATACATGGACCTTTTTGGTGCCCTTCTCCCTTAGCCTTATATCTGTGAATCCTCTTGTGGCAGCCTTTAAAGCGGCTTGCCTGGGGGCTGTTCCTGCAAAAACGCTGGTCTCATTGCCCTCCGCATCCCTGAGAGCAAAATTTCTCTTATCCGCCATGATTATTTCACCTTCACGAATATGATTTTGCTGGATATGATCTGCTAAATGTAATATGATATAATATTAAGTTTTCTACTATAAGTATTATCACTTGCTGGGCGAGCCTGGTGCATTCATTTCCAAAAGGCTATTCGGACAACGATATTCGGAATATATCTGTTTGCAGAAAAAATTGGCATTTAGAGCAGCTCATGCCGCCCTCATGCATCACTTATGCTACTCTTATTGCCCTTCTTATCCGCAACCACAGGTTAGCAGAGATCTTTCTTCTACTGCTCCGGGAAGAAGAAGGCTCCTTTCTTCGCAACATCATAATCCAAGCCCATCATATTTGCGTACTCCTGATGAGCGGCCTGCGGATCCTGATCCGCAAATTGGGCCGGGTAGAACCATTTTGCCAGGAGCATGAGAGCGGAAGGATAGTTGGGCGTAACAGCGTAGTCGTTGGTGATTATGTAAATCCTGTTGTTAAGAACCGCCGAGACATTATCAAATCCTGGAAGGGCCTTTATATCTTCGACATAATCCTGCATAAGGCTGCTGTTCTCGTTCTCATATGGCCTGATCCCTTTGCCCATTGCCCGGCCCACGATAACTTCAGGATTCTGGGAGAGGACCCATTCCGTCTCGATCTCTCCGTATTCAATAGGAGTGTCCTCATATCCAGGAAGATGTCCTGCGGCGATATTCACACCCCCTGCCATCTCCACCAGCTTATGAGCAGCATGTCCTGTGCCTATGGCGGTGCGGGAGACCAGTGGCTTATCTCCTTCCGGAGTGCTCTCCAGATATACTTTTACTCGATTTTCGGGAGCAATATCGTTGATCCTTTCCTCCACCTGGGATAGGCAGCGATCGTGCCACTTCAGATATTCATTCGCCTTCTCCCTTGCCCCCAACAGGATTCCCAGCAGCTTGACCTTCTCTCGCATGGCATTGGGCCCAATGCCGCTGCATTCGCAATCAAAGCGAAGAACCTTCACCTCAGGTGGAAGCTTCGCATCCAGGGACTCCTCCGTGGGGTAGAAGGTATAGGCCAGGATGGCATCTGGCTTGGTCTTTAATACGGCCTCCACATCAGGCTCGCCTCCACTGCCTATGTTCTGTACCTGGCTCATCTTGGGGAATCTATTGGGCTGCTGGGCAAATGTATCCCGAACGCCCACCACCTTGTCAGACACCCCTAAAAGCTGCAGAATCTCTGCGCACTGATGGGTGTAGATCACCAGCCTCTCCAGTGGCTGCTTAACGGTCACGGTCTTATTGTCCGAATCGATAATTGTGATTTCCGTCTGAGCGCCATTTATGAGTCGCTCCACCTGATCGACATCCGATTTGTCGATCCTTCCATTGTTATCCGCATCTGCAAGATCGGTTTGCTTCTCTTTGCCGTCAATAATTCCTTGCAGATATGCCAGGTCTTGCTCGTCGATATCGCTATCAAGATTGGCATTGCCGAAGATGCGCAGGATATAATCGCCCGCCGATGCTGAAATCATCAAACTGAAAAGCGCCAGCAGAATCGCTATCTTGTATCTCATATTCGAGTCTCCTTCTGCAGGTTGACCGACCCGCTTGAACTGCTGCAGAAGTGCAAGCGGTCAAAGACTGCAGCGTCCTTCTCTGAAGCAATTTACTATTTAATCATAACTAACTAATGCGAATTCTTACTGACATTAATAAAATATTATTAATAATGTTGATAACTTAAAAAAGATCAATAAGGCCGAGCAGGTTCCCCCGCTCAAGCACCAGCAGTGCTGTTCTTTGCCGCCATCTCGTAGTACCTGTCAGGTATCCCTTCCAGCTTGCCCTGTCCATTAATGATCGGCGGATAGATAAATACGCCGTGCTGATCCAAATCGTAGTCGAGACCAAGGAACCTATGCAGGTACTCCTGGTGCAGATCCTCGGGGTTCATCTTCACCTCTTCCGGATGGAAGATCTTGGTCAGGTAGGCAGCGCCGATGAGGCCCTTGCTGGCATCGTTTCTCAGATTTCCGTTGATGATGTAGACGTGATTGTTTCGAACCGCGGTGAGATTTGCATACTCCGGTCTGCTCTTAAAGGCATCAAGGGCCTGGGAAATACCTGTGATATTATCCGAGTCATATCCTATGGGTGGTGTGAGAACTATAGTGATGAATATCATATAATCCGGATCATTCTCGATAGCCCATTCCGGATCCACCTCAATTCTGTAGGTTGATTTCAAGTAAGCAGGAAGGTCCTCGGCGATGCTCTTGCCTCCGGCTAATGTAACCATCTGGCTCAGAGTGTCGATCTTGGCATAGGTGAAGAGCGATTTATCTCCTTCCTTGGGCAGAGAGGCGATTAGCACCCTGGGATTTTCGGCCTCAGACATGTTCTCGGTATAAGACTTGATCTCATTAATCTTGCCTATATGCCAGTTGATGTACTCCTCTGCATCCGCTCTGGACTTCAGGATGTATCCCAGCTTATGCACTGCATCGGTGAACGATGAAGTCTCTGGATTGATCAGATCTGGATAGTAAAGACCGGCAAAGACCACCGGCACATTTGGCATTTTCTCTTCCTTCTCTGCGGTGTTGTTGGAGAAGGTAAGCAGGAGATCGGGCCTCAGGCTCAAAGCCAGTTCATAATCAGGGTCCTTGACTGGTGAAAAGCCGGGAACGCTTGTCTTCTTGACCAGCTCCGGAAACTCTTTTTCTGATTTGGACATGGCCAGATCCACCCCCACCACATTGTCGATCCGCTTGAGGATCATCATCATCTCGGAATTATCCAGATGCTCCACTATGGCCCTTTCCACCGGCTGCCTGATGGTAACTGGTTTGCCGTTGCCGTCCAGGATGGTCAGATTCTCCTGAGAGTCATCTATGATCCTTTCCACCTGATCTATGTCCTTTTCATCGATTTTGCCATCGAAATTGGCATCAGAGAGCATTGTGGTGTTGGTTGTTCCTTTTATTATCTCCTTAAGATAGTCTATATCCTTCTCATCGATGGTGCCGTCCATGTTGGCATTGCCAAATATGTGCAGGACGTAGCCACCAGCCGAGGCCTGCAGCATCAAACAGCAGAATGCGAGCATTATCGCCATTAAGTATCTCATTTTGAAGTCTCCTCCTTTAGCTTGGCCGGTCCGCCGTAAGGGTGGTCAAGATCAGGTGGTCCAAAAGGTAGTGTTATTATTTAATAAATTTTACGATTTAATCCTAATTATGTTAAAAAAATTATTACTAGAGTCACAGCGCTATTTTCATTTCGGCGCTTCCCCAGGGCTACCGTACAGTCGTAGGCGAGCGCTGCATCCGCTTCGGCGGCGGCGAGCGGCAGAGGATCGCCGTTGCCCGCGCTCTGCTCGAAGGCGCGCCTATCCTTCTCCTGGATGATGGAATGGTTGCAGAGCATGGTCGTCATGAGGAACTAATAGCGTTGCAGGGAAATATGCCCGCATGGTGGCTTCACAATCCTCCTGCAAATGAGATCTGGCTTATAGCGTTGGGATATCTTCATACTAAATGCGAAAAATATTATCAAATAGATATTGCATGCCAAATTTCTGATTGTTAACTGCCTGTTCTGCATAGATATTTAATAATTTCCATAAAGAGTATTAACTATCACGCGCAATGATTTAATAGGTATCATATTATATGCAAAACAATCTTCCAGCTAAAGGAGACAATCAGATCATGAGCCACGCAGCATCCGGATGCAAATACACAGGCATAGACAGGGATTACTCAATTGAGGATCTGGCGGCCTTTCACGGGCACCTCGGCCCGTTCATCGTTCTGGGCTACAGGATGGGCAGGTACGTGAGGGAGCATTTCTGCAGCGATCCATTCCAGATGAATGCAGTCGTCTTCTGCAAGGGCGTGCCCCCCCAATCGTGCCTGGCGGACGGCATACAGATCGGAAGCGGCTGCACCCTTGGCAAGAGAAACATCGATATTGTTCCCTCTGATGATATGCGATGCCAGTTTTCCTGCGGGGAGAGGATGATGCTCCTCACCCCCAGGCCAATCAGCTTTCCGCCCTCCGGAGGAGACGACTACAGCCTGCTTATCGAGAAGCTGGCCGAGGATATGTACCACATGCCCGATGCCGTGCTATTCGATGCCAGCCTATCCGCAGCCGGCATGAGCCAGGAGTAGGCGGGTTGTCTTGAGCGTCATTAACCTGGAGGGCATCTATACTGCCTACGAGGGTGGCGAGAAGGCGGTCATCAGGGACCTCTCCTTGCATGTCGACCGAGGGGAATATGTGGTCATCGGCGGCCCCAACAGCGCCGGAAAGACCACTCTGCTCGAGTCGATAAACGGCCTGATCAAGATCACCCACGGCAGGGCGACGGTCTGCGGCCTGGATGTCTCTTTCCAGGCGGATGAGGTGCGAAAGAGGGTGGGCTATGTCATCCAGAATTTCTATTTCGACCCCTTCACGCCCTTTACTGTCGAGCAGGTGGTGATGATGGGCCGCTATGGCCGTTTGGGGCTGATGAAACGTCCCACGAAAGATGATTACCATGCCGTGAAAAAGGCAATCCATCTGGTGGGCATCGAGGACCTGGCCCGCAAGACCATAGGCACATGCAGCGGCGGCCAGCAGCAAAAAGCGATGATCGCCCATAATATCGCAAAGGAGCCGGAGGTTATGATGCTCGACGAGCCATTCAGCAACCTTGATTTCAGTGCCAGGGAGTATCTGCAGGGAGTATTCAAAGAGCTTGTCAGAACCGGAGTGCCCATCCTCATGGTAGCCCATGCCTTCGACGGGCTTCCTGACATTCCCATTCACCTGGTGGTCATGAACCGGGGCAAGATTGCCCATGATCTAAATTGCACGGCAGGAGAGGTAGAATGCATCATCCGAAAAGAATGCGGAGCGTTGGATAAATGCTAGAGCCTATCATCCAGAATAATGTGGTCTGCCATGCCCTGGAGGCCATGATCTTCGCCTCCATCGCCTGCAGCATTCTCGGCGTCATCATCTCTCGCATGAACCTCTCCTCCATTGGATTTACCATGTCGCATGCCGCTTTTGCCGGGGCAGCGGTGGGAATGTTCCTGGGGGGAAATCCCCAAATGGCTGCCATTGCCTTCAGCATGGCGGTTGCGGCTCTGATCGGCCCGGTGAGCGACAAGGCCAAGATGGCTGCAGATGCAACGCTCGCGGTTCTCTTTGCAATGTCCATGGCAATTGCCATCTTCTTGATCTCCTACATGGAGTACATGGGCCACGGCCTCTCGGCGAGCAGTCTGCTATTTGGAGATGTCATATCGCTCTACAGGGAGGAGATTTATGCCCTGGCAGCGGTCTGCATCCTTACTATTATCTTCATAATGGTATTTTACAAGGAGATAACCGCCCTCATGTTCAATATGAAGATCGCCGAGGCCGCAGGGATTCGGGTCAAGCTGGTTTACTACGTCCTGCTATTCATCATCGCTCTGTCCGTAGCACTCAGCCTCAACATCGTGGGCGGCCTCTTGATATTTGTATTGCTGGTGACGCCCGCGTCCATTGCCGGACAGTTCTGCTTCAATGTAAAGAGCATGTTCGTGGCGGCGCCGCTCGCAGCTCTCCTGGTGAGCGCCTTTGGCGTCTGGGCAGGTTTTGAGTTCACCCTTCCCGTCGCTCCTCTGGTGGCCCTGCTTCTCACCGGAGTATTTGCATTATCTGTAGTTATCTCTTTCAAGAGAAGGATAAATACCAAGATTCACTGATGATTGTAGCTAATGATGGTGGCTTTCTGAGGCGATTATGATAGAGCTGATAGAAGCACAGACTGTCTAGCAGGCTTTGAGATCGTATCTGGTGAGGATCCAACAGGCTCGGTCTTCTGAGACAAAAAATCTCTTTAGGGCTTGAACCCTGCCATCGGCTCCAAGCCATTTATTCCTTTAATTGTTCATCTACAGCTCCTGCGCCTTTTGGGATCTCTCCGGATCCATTGCGATCAGCACAAATCCCAGAACGCAGGCGCAGATCATCAGCCCCGGAGGAAGATACCACCACCACATGTCATTGGCAAATCCGCCCCGGGAAAAGGCAAAGTGAATCATCTCCCCCCAGCTTATGTTCAAAGGATCTCCCAGTCCCAGAAAGCTCAAGGATGCCTCGGTGAGCATGGCAGAAGCCACCGCCAGGGCGAACTTGGCGTAGATGACCTCCTTGCTATTGATCAGGATATGATGGAATATTATGTAGAGATCCCCGCCGCCCAGCGCCCGGGCCGCTTCCACGAAGGGCATCTCCCGCAGTTGCAGCACGCGAGAGTGAACCACCCGCGCTGTGGAGCACCACCAGAGCAGACCGACCACAAGAACGATGTTCCACATGCTGGGAGAAAGATAAGCCGCCAGGATGATCATCAGGGGCAGTCCGGGAATGAGCAAAACCACATCTCCTGTGGCCATGACCATCTCCTCTACTATTCCCCGGTAATATCCGGCCAGCATCCCCAGGGTCGCTCCTATGAGTACCGATATCAGTCCGGCCAGAAATCCGATGGTCAGGGAAACGCGAGAGGCATAGATCAGCTCGGAGAGAATATCCTGGCCGATATCATTTGTTCCCAGGCGGTGCTCCTGGTTGGGGGGCTGGTAAGGCGTTTTCGACTCCTCGGGATCATGTGGTGCGATCAATGGCGCAAAGATGGCCACAGCAAGGAAGAGGATGAGAATGAATAGCCCAATCAATTGAAGACGCGAGTGGGCGAGAAAATCTCTTGCCATCTCCATTTCAGTGCGGTCCTCCAATTCTGGGGTCGGCTACCCCGTAAAGCATATCCGCCGCGAAGTTGGCGGCCAGCACGAATATCGTCAGCACCAGGAAAGAGCCCTGCATGATCGGATAATCCCTGGCTACAACGGCATCGTAGATGAGAGTACCCATGCCGTTTAGAGAGAAGACGATCTCCACAACAAGTGCGCCGGAGACCATGAAGCCGAAACTCAATGCCACCATGCTGATGAACGGCGGCAGAACGTTCCGGATAACGTGGCGCAGGAGGATGCATCGCTCGGTCAGGCCCTTTGCTCTGGCTGCAACTATAAACTGCTCATCAAAGATTTGCGTCACAGAATTTCTTACTACCAGGAATTTGTAGCTCGCTCCCAGCAACGATAAAGCGGCAACAGGCAAGAAAAGGTGCCATGCCACGTCCAGAACATAATCAAGGCCCAGTCTTCCCCCTGACGTCAGGTTCCCCAGTGGAAAGAGCCCCAGGTGAAATGCGAAGATGCTCAAAATGAGCATTGCCAGGAGAAAAGGGGGACACGTGTAGAATAGCAGAGCCAGAGCAGTGAGAAGGAAATCCGTCCGGCTATTGTTCTTGAATCCCGCCAGGGAACCGAAGAGCAAAGCTAGAATTGAGCCGATGACGACCGAAGGAAAGACCAGCAGCAGTGTCCAGAGGAGACTGTTTTCCATCAGCTCAGCCACGCTCAGGTTTTTATGAATGGAGTAGCCGAGGTCCATCCTGGCCAGGGAGCGCAGATAGCCGATGTATTGGATATGCAGGGGCCTGTCCAGGCCGTGTTCGGCGCGAAGACGCTCAATCATCCTGGGATCGTTATGGAGAGCCTCCTCGCCCAGCAGGTTGACTATTGGGTCTCCGGGCATCATCCTGGGCAGGGCAAAATTCAGGGATAAGATCAAAAGGAATGTAAATGAGTATCGAACCAGCTTGCTCAGGAAATAGGCCCTTCTGCTGCTTAACATAATCAAATCCCCGTTTTAAAAAAAAGTTTGCAAAGGCAATCTCCTCAGGCCTTGTGCAGGTTAGAAAGAGTGCCATAGGACAGGATTCCATGCAGTGGGTTATACTCCCAGCCGGCATAGAGAGCGTTATAGGGCTGGATGATGTTCATGGAGTATATTGTAAATTGGGGCATCTCCTCTGCATAGTAGTTCTGGATCTCAGCCGCCAGATCCTTTCGCTTATCCTTGTCCTGAGTCATGCCGAGATCATCGACCATAGATTGATATTTCGGGTCGCTGACCATGGACCAGCCGTAATTCCTGGTATCGGTGTATCCGGAGCCGTAGCCTTCGCCCATAGTCATGCCCCAGAAAGTTGTTCCTGCCAACGATACCTCATGAGTCTTCTTCTCGTCCATGATCTGCCCGTGGGTGCTCTTGTCAGCCAGATCGATCTGCATGTCTATGCCGACCTCGGCAAAGTACTTTTTCAGCATCTCTGCCGCCCGAACGCTGTCCGGCAAGTCGCTTCTGGTCAGGAGCTTTGGCTGGAACTTGGCTTTATCCGGCATCTCTCGCAGGCCGTCGCCGTCGATGTCCTTGAAGTCCAGGCTGTCAAGCAGGGCCCGGGATTTGTTGATATCCTGAGTCAGGGATCTGGTTTCGATGTAATAGAGCGTGCCGTTAGGAACCCATCCGGCGCTGGGAACGGTGCCATAGCCTGCGGTGAACATGTTCTTCAGCTCTTCGTAATTCACTGCATAGCTGAATGCCTGTCGCAGCTCTTTGTTGTCGAAGGGAGCTATTGCAGTGTTGAACCAGAGCACATTGGTGATTCCCCTCTCCGGGTAGACCTCGATTCCTATATCATCATTCTCCAGCAGTTTCGGCACATAGTAGTAGCTGATGCCTTTGGAGTAGTAATAGGGCAGGTCTATCTCTCCCTTCTGGAAGGCAAGCATCAGAGCATCCGGATTCTTGAACATCCTCAGCTCGATGGCATCGATGGCCGGGATAGCGCCCCAATAATTCTCATTCGCCTGGTAGGTGACAATTCCAGCATCTCGGTCGAAGCTGACGAACTTGTACGGTCCGCAGCCTATAGCGGCATTCTTATCATTATATTTCTTGGGCTCATCCACCGATTGGAAGATGTGCTCTGGAATCATCTTCACCACCGCAATGGTGTTGAGGAAATTGTAGTCCGGCTTCTTCAGGTTGATGATCGCCGTTTTCTTGTCCGGAGCCTCTACGGAATCGATAGACCCGATGTAGGACTTGGAGAGAGGGTCCTTCTCCAGGTTGTAATCGATGGAAAACTTGATGTCATTAGCGGTCACCGGCTGGCCGTCGTGCCAATTGGCATCTTCTCGCAGGTGGAAGGTCCACTTCTGAAGGTCGTCCGTCTCCCAGGATGTGGCCAGCTCAGGCACGATATCTCCTTCGTTATTGAATCTGACCAGACCCTGATGGCTGAATATCATGCTGTATACGCCAAAATAGTAGTCCCAGGGATTTGCCTCATTGATCTGATTGATGGTACCAACTTTTAGCATAGGGATGCGGTCTCCGTCGCTCCCTCCGTTCTCTGCCGCCCATCCGGTGCCAATCAGGTTGAGCAGCACTAGCGCTGTAGATAACAGCAGAAATTCCCGGTTCATTGTCGTTGATCCTCCTTGATACTCCAAATTCGTTTTACGAATAAGCAAATCATTGCTATTTAATCTTAACGAATGTTAAATAGTAATTAAATATTGCTTATGACATTCTTTTGTAATCGACTTTTTATGGCACATCATTGCATCAATTGGCGAGAGGGCGCTGAATAATGGTTCTGAGGTTTTATCCGAATTTTGCGCCCCCAGCACGCCGATGACAGGCACTGTCCCATAAACAGCGCCACCGACATTTTTCCCGCCCGCTGCTTTAGAAGCCAAGGCCAGTTGAAAAAATAACGGGTTGGCGGTGCTGGGCGCTTAATATCCAGCCCCCGCCGGAATTACCTTTTCTTATGCCTGGTGCAGCCCGTAGAATGTCTCATATGAGAGTATGCCGTGAATAGGATTTGCAACATATCCTTCATACTTCTTGTTATAGGGCTGCACATAATCATTCCAGTAAAGAGCAATGGCCGGCAGCTCCCTGGCGTAATATTCCTGCACAGATCCGGCAAGCTGAGCTGTCTTCTCAGCATTTGAGGCGGCGAGAAGATCATCCACCAGCTCTGTGAAAGCAGGATCATTTACCATGGGCCAGCCGTTGCTCCTGGTGTCCATGTAGCCCGTCGCATAACCGGCCTCCATCATCATTCCCCAGGGGGTTGTGCGGCTGATGAACATATCATGCTCTTTTGCGTCCACCACATCCCAAAAACCGCTGCTGTCGCTGACCTTGAGCTGTGCATCCAGCCCCACTGCGCTCATGTATTTCTTGAGCATCTCACCCAGCCGGACGCTGTCGCTATCCGACTTGACCAGGATCTGTGGCTGCAACTTCATTCCATCGGCATTCTCTCGCAGCCCGTCTCCATCTTTGTCTACCAATCCCGTTTCATTGAGCAGGGCAGTGGCTCGGCTGGAATTGAAGGAGAGGTCCCTCGTCTCAATGTAGTTGAGAGTGCCGTCCGGGATAAAGCCTGCGGAAGGAGTTCGGCCATAGCCGGCGGTGAACAGGTTTTGCAGCTCCTGGTAATCGATGGCATAGCTTATCGCTTCCCGGAATCGCACATCGTCAAATGGCGTCTTGTTCTCATTCAGCCACAGGGCGGCAGGCACTCCGCTGTTCTTGATGAGCATGTAGCCCAGGTTGTCGTTTTCAATCAATTGAGGGACATAGTAGTAGCTGATGCCTCCTGAGTAGATGTAGATAGTATCCAGCTCCCCATTGAGAAGGGCCATCATCATGGCTTCCTGATTTTTGAACATGCGAATGTCTATCTCCTGCACGGCTGGCTTGCCTTCATAATAGCCATCATAGGCCTGGAAGCGAAGAAGACCGGCAGCTTTCTCAAAGTCCATGAATTTATAGGGGCCGCAGCCGACGGCGCTGGCGGGCTCATTGAACTTCTTGGGATCGTTTACCTTCTCGAACACATGCTTTGGAACTGAGCGCAGCATGAGCAGATTGGTCAGGAAATTTCCATCCTGAGACTTGAGATTGATAATCAGAGTGCTTTCATCCGGAGCCTGCACGGAGTCGATGATCTTCCAGTTGGATCCGCCCAGCTTCTCGGGCAGATACTCCAGGGAGAACTTGAGATCCCCAGCAGTCACAGGCGTACCATCATGCCAGGTGGCGTTCTTTACCAGGTGGAAGGTCCATTTCTTAGCGTCCTCTGTCTCCCAGCTCTCCGCCAGGGCCGGGACAAAGTTGCCGGATTGGTCAACCCTTATCAGAGATTTGGTCAGGAAGGCCTCACGATAGGTGTTGAAGATTCCATCGTTGACGTTGATATCCTCCACATGGTCCGTGGTGCCGATGACAAGCTTGCTCACTTCTCCGGATTTTGCAGTGGTCCGGTCTTGGGCAAAGGCCAATCCGGAAAGCAGAATGCAAAACACGATTGATGCTGCTAGAAATAGCTGCATTTTAGTTCTCATAATATCCTCCAAGCAATCTTATATTACACTACCGTTAGAATATAAATGTATTACTAATTACATAGTTTATATCTAAATTTTAGTGCGTTTTCTCTGGAATTTTGCCAAAATATTTATGACTTAGTATCACTGAATTAATTACTAGTATGATGAGGCAATTGAGTCTTCCGTATCAGGCTCTTTTGATAATATGCTCACCATGTAAAGAGATTAAATAGCCTCGCAGGATGATGAATATGTTAATGCCAAGAAAGAAAAGGCTGCTCAGCAGCAATTGCAGTAGAACTAATAAGAAGAAACTCCTCAGATGCGCATTTCTTTGCATCGCGGCGACTCTGATCGTCTCCCTGGCAATTCCCTTGCAGGCCCTTGCTGCAGATCAGGCTGCAAAAAGCGCCTCTATAGACAGCGGATCTGCCAATGACCAGATCACTCTTCGGGCTGGGTTGTACAACCTGGAATTCCCGCCGGTATTTAATGCGCTCAGGCGCCCTTCATATAACCAGCTCAATGAGCTATATGGCGCAACCCATGTCGGTCTGGCGTTCTTCGATTCCGACTTTTCTCCAAGGCCATGTCTCGCCGAAAAATGGGAAGTCTCCTCTGATGGAAGCTCAATCAAGTTCTATCTGGTGAAGAATGCCACCTGGAACGATGGAAAGCCTGTTACTGCGCAGGATGTGAAGTTCACCTACGAGTACTGGCGCGACAACCATCTCTATCGCCAGGGCGGCTGGCTGGATGCCTATCTGGATAGCGTGGAGGTGCTGGATGACTACACAGGTGTGATCCACCTCAAGGAGCCTTATGCCTATTATTTCATAAAGTCGCTATTTCCATCGGTCTATATCGTGCCCAAGCACGTCTGGGAGAAGGTGGAAAAGCCCAGAGAGTACGGCGAGCCCGATGGCATGATCGGCTGCGGGCCTTTCATCTTTGAGAAGATCGATAGAGATGCAGATACTGCATACTTCAAAGCCAATCCCGATTACTTCAAAGGCAAACCTGCCATCGATCGAATCGAGTGGAAGCACTTCCGAACCGTGGACTCTGCTCTCCTGGCCCTTAAAAAGGGAGATATAGATGTTCTGATTGATGAGTCACCCGAAGGTGTTTTAGCCCCGTCGTTGCTTGGAGAAAAGGGACTGACAATTGAGATCGGACCAAATCCGGGATTGCCGCTGCTTATCTTCAACTACAAGAAATATCCGCTCAATGTTACCGATTTCAGGAAGGCCGTATCCTATGCCATTGACTATCAGTCTCTGGTCGATGCCATTGAGGCAGGCTATGGCGAGGTGCCGGGTGCGGGAATCCTTCCCTCAAGCATAGTTGAGTCCAATCCCGATCTGCCCAAACTGGAGTACAACCTGACCAAAGCCAATGACCTCCTGGATTCCCTGAACTTCAAAGATACGAATGGAGACGGCATAAGGAATCTGCCTAACGGCACAGAGCTCCGGTTCCAGGTCATCGCCTGGAATGACCAGAAGGACATGAGAGTGGCAGAGATGCTCAGCCACATGCTGAAGAAGGCAGGTATTGAGTTTCAGCCTTATACCAATGAGCTGTCAGTGCTGCAGAAGATGGTTTGGGATGATCGCAGCTACGATATGCATATCGACTTCCATGATCCGTATATGACTGCGCTCGGCTTTGCCACTATCGATTTAGTGCCGCTGCAGTATGGGACCTGCACCGATCCAGAGTTCTCAGAGCTGTACAATGTCACCATGTCCGCCAGGACACCAGAGGAGATGAAGGCGGCTGTGTATCAGCTTCAGGACTATTACGCAAAAGAGCTGCCCGGCATTGCTCTCTACTGGAGCAAATCCATTTATCCATACAGGAGCGACAGGTTTGAGGGCTGGATCCCGCTGGAAGGGTATGGGCTGACCAGCCATAAATCATGGTTTAGCATTAAGCCGGTGGGCGCGTAGCATAACTTTTCGCCCATAATTTTTATAATTAATCAAGGAGACCCTCATTATGATTGATTGGAATCAATTTTGGAAAGATGCATTCCTCGCATCTCGGCTGACAAGCGACAATTACTATGATCATGAGGAGAGAGCGAAGAGCTATGATGCGTCCGTGAATATCTGGATCGATGGGAGAGAGAGAGCTGCGATTCTGAATCCTGATCCATCCTGGTCCGTCTTGGACATTGGATCGGGCCCTGGAATTCTCACTGTTCCACTGGCCCGAAGGGTGAGAAGGGTCACGGCTGTTGAGCCCTCCCGGCCCATGATACGCTGCCTGGAGAGGCACCTGACTGAAGAGAAGCTCTCCAACGTAACCATAGTCAACTCTCGATGGGAGGACGTCTCTGCCAAGGATCTTGAGCGGCACGATCTTGTCATTGCATCTTATTCTTTGAACTTCGAGGAGATCCGGGAGTCTCTGCTAAAGATGAATCTTCTGGCAAGAAAGATGGTCGTACTCTACTGGTTTGCAGGGATAACAAACTGGGAACGAATTCGTGATGAGCTTTATCCCAAGATCCACGGAAAACAGATAGTGCATTTTCCCAAATGCAATGTGCTCTATAACATTCTATACGATTTAGGACTTTACCCTGACATTGAAGTGCTGCATGGCACCTCCTTTTCCAAAGAGTATACCAGCTATGACGATGCCCTATTCTATCTTAAAAGCACCATCAACCTCTTCGATGAGGACAATGACGAAATGCTGCACAAATACATAGAAGATCGTTGGAGAAAGGGCGACGGCAGGCTGTTCATGGATGATACAACAACATACGTAAAGCTCTCATGGAAGCCTGATGACCGTTTACCGGAACAATGACGGTAAATATATAGCTATTTTTTTAGTATCATATTACTTATTGCGATAATGCCATAAACTATTATTACCTTGAGCTTTATTCGCATCAAAATCATTGTATGCTTCATTAGAACGAGGATTTAGAGAAGGAGGATGATGCGATTGTGGAGTAGATCTACATCAGAGGGGCTTTTTGTTTGCGGCTTGGCAGTCTTGATCGTATTGCTGGCTGCGACAGCCTCATGTGTAGCAGAAAAAGGAAATGTCCTGCATCTTGGATTGCAGAGTGACAAATTTACACAGATGAATGCCTTCGTTCTTCCCTGGGGAAATGGTGCCGTATTCGGCATGACCCATATTCCTCTGGCCACATTCGGGCCGGACCTGGGCATAGCTCCATGTCTTGCGGAAAAATGGCTGATATCTCCCGATGGAAAGTCGATCGAATTCCATCTTATAAAAAATGCAACCTGGCATGATGGAAAGCCGGTGACCGCGGAAGATGTTGCATTCTCATTTGAGTACTGGAAGAAGATCGATAAATCGGATGCCAGGGGAAATTGGTATGGAAGCTACCTAGACCACGCCAAGGTGATTGATAATAATACCGTAGAGCTGGTTTTCAATGAATCTGTGGCGGCTGTGACCCTGGCATCTCAGATTCCCATTACCTTTGTGATCCCCAAGCACATTTGGATGGATGTAGAAAAGCCCAAGGAGTACAATGGGGATGATGCACTGATCGGATGCGGTCCGTTCATCTTCGAGAAATTCGACAATGATGCTCAGATCGCCTACCTGAAAGCCAATCCCAATTACTTCGCTGGCAGGCCTTCTGTAGATGAAATCCAATGGCAATATTACAGATCATTGGATACTCTTCTGCTGGCACTGGAGACCGGCGAGATCGATGCTAAGGCGGACTATTATCAGCCCGTGTCAGGGATCTATGCCGCCGATCTTATGAAAGCTGATAACATAGATCTCATCATTGTGCCAGATATTGGTATTCCTCTTCATCTTGTATTTGGATTCAAGCAGTATCCGACAAATACGACTGCATTCAGGCAATCGGTATCCTATTGCATCGACTATCAGGCCCTGAAGGAAATGATCGCCGCGGGCTATGGGGAAATTCCGGGCAGAGGCTACAACTCTCCGGCGTTGCCTGGCTTTGATTCCGATTTGCCAAAGCTGGAGTACAACGCCACGAAGGCTGGAGATCTTCTGAACCAATCGGGATTCCTTGATAAGGACGGCGACGGCTTGCGTGAGAGTCCGGACGGAAACAAGCTAAAAATACCGATCACACCGGATACCAAGCCTCAATATGTGAGGGCTGCAGAGGTCATATCTCAGAATCTCCGCAAAGTCGGTCTGGATGCCTATGTCGAATCCATGAGCAGCGATGCTTTGAAGAAAAAGCTCTGGACGGATAGAGACTATTTCATGGCTATCAGATACTCTACGCCGTACGCCAATCTGGCAGGAGACACGGCTGCAGAATATTATGTGGATCTGCCAGGGATGTTTGGCACTTGCAGAGACCCAACGATTGTCGAGGCTGTAAATGAAGCGATACGATCCAAAGATGCTGAAGAACTCGACCGGAATCGACGGGCTATTCAGGAATATGTGGCCAGCGAGCAGCCCATCATCGCTCTCATCTGGGGAGATGCCATCTACCCAGTGTGCACTGATCGCTGGGAGGGCTGGACGCCCATGAACGGCTACGGTCCCGTGAACTACTGGTCTTGGTTTAGCATCAAGCCGGTGCAGAACTGAGGGGATTGTCAAATTTTTTTGGTGATCTCATATGATCGACTGGTCGGAGGAATGGAAGAAGCACAGAGAGGAGTCTTCCTGGAACAGGTGGCTGAAAGAGAAGGCCATCTCCAATGAGCAGTACTGGGACTGCTATGAATTCGGCGATAGATACGAAGAGTACAACAGGATAGCAGGATATCCTGGAACAATCCTGGGGAGGATGCTTCTCCATCTGGACCCCAGCTCTACAGTTCTGGATATTGGAGCCGGGCCAGGGGCCTACACAATCCCCCTGGCCAAGGTGGCTAGCAAAGTAACTGCAGTTGAGCCTTCCGGCGGCCAGATTGCCAGGCTCATGCGAAGGGCAGATCAGGAGGGCCTGAAGAATATCGATGTCATAAACAAACGCTGGCAGGACATCGATAGATCTGAGCTGGAGACTTACACTATTGTGAACGCCGCCTATTGCTTCCAGATGACTGACATAAAAGAAGACCTACAGAAGATGCTGGATGTGACCGGAAAGGCACTATTCCTGGTTTCCCTGGCGGACCACGGCTTTTACGATGTCTATCAGAAAGTATTTGGTGAGCAGAGATCCGATCCCGATTATATCTATCTCTACAATTGCCTCTATCAGATGGGCTACCCTGCCAATATCGAGATCTTCACACGCCGGTATCTTCTCCCCCTGCAGATGCAGCTGGATATCCTAAAAGAGACATATGACCTCACTTTTAAGGCAATGGAGGTGCTGCTGGATCATCTTTCATCTACCGGACGGCTGGAGGACGAAGATGGAAAGGATTTCGTCAAGAGGAAGCACAAGGATGCAATGATCTTGTATCACAAGGATTAAAGAGACTAACGTTAATATGACCGACCGCACAGGCTACCTGGCATGCCAATCGCTTCGATATGCCATCTCCCTCTTTATAATCGTGACTCTCGTCTTTCTCATCCCCAGGATGATGCCCGGAGATCCGTTCATCAGCCTGCTTGGCGAGGAGGTTTACTACCGATCGCCCGAGCTGGTAGAAGGGCTAAAAGCCCAATACGGCCTTGATCGACCTATTGCAGAGCAGTACTTATCCTATCTGAATAACCTGGCAAAGGGCAACCTTGGCTATTCCTTTCACTACTCCCAGCCCGTCTGGGAGGTGATCGCCTACAAGATGAAGTGGACGTTTGTCCTGCTGATTCCATCTGTGATCCTTGGCGCGATCTTTGGCATCGTTATGGGCGCTGCAGCGGGCTGGTGGCGGGGCTCCGGGAGGGACACGGGCATTACATCGCTGTTTCTCTTCATCTACTCCCTGCCCCACTACTGGCTGGCCATGCTCTCTGTGCTCATCTTTGCCTTCTGCCTGGAGCTCTTTCCCTTGAGCGGCATAACAGGTGGCGGCCTGGCGGGCCTGGCAAAGCTGCGAGATGTTCTCTGGCATATGGCCCTGCCAGTTTCTGTGCTGACTCTATTTGGCGCTGCCTATAATTTTTTCATCATGAGAAGCTCTGTGGTGCAGATATCAGGAGAGGGCTTTGTCCTCACCGCGCGGGCAAAAGGATTGCGAGAGAGGGATGTCTTGTTCAAACACGTTCTCAGAAATGCCATGCTTCCGCTGGTTACTGTGATCGCCCTCGACTTCGGCTTCATGGTCTCCGGAGCATTGCTGGTGGAGATCGTCTTCTCCTGGGGCGGCATGGGGACGCTCATCTACGACGCGGTTTTTGCCCGGGACTATCCGCTGCTGCACGGAAGCTTCCTTGTAATCGCTGCTTGTGTGCTGGCGGCCAACTTCCTGGCGGATCTGCTTTATGCGGTGCTCGATCCGAGGATAAGAGGAGGTGTGCAGGCATGAACGAATTTGCGCGAAATCTGAGCTGGCCTGTTCTTTTTGGCCTTCTTTTGCTTTCTCTTTTCATGATACTCGCAGCCCTTGCCCCTTTGATCGCTCCCTATGACCCCTGGGAGCCGGGAAGGCCTTTCCTTCCTCCGAGCGGGACGCATCCCTTCGGCACCAACGACATCGGCCAGGATATCTTCAGCGAGCTGGTCTTCGGTGCGCGTATCTCTCTTTTTGTGGGATTCTTTGCCTCTTTCGTCTCTGTGGCTATCGGCACCCTTATAGGCCTCTTTTCCGGATACCTGCGCGGCGCAGCTGATGAGGTCCTCATGGGTGCAACCGACATTGTTCTCATCATACCGGCCCTGCCGCTTATGATCATCCTCGCTGCTCACACAAGTCCCAGCATCTGGAATATCGTCATCGTAATCGGGGCTCTCTGGTGGACATCCACGGCGCGAGTCGTCCGCTCTCGGGTGCTGCAGCTGCGTGAGATGCCTTTCGTAGAGGCAGCCAGGGGTTTGGGCGCAGGAGACTGCTACATAGTCTTCAAACACATCTTGCCCAATACCTTGCAGGTAATCATGGCCAAGTTCATTCTGGCCGTTGCCGGGGCGATGCTGACTGAGGCTTCTCTGAGTTTTCTGGGTCTTGGCGATTCCATGCAGAAGAGCTGGGGCATGATGCTGAGCTATGCATTCTCTCGCGGCGGATTCATCAACGGCTACTGGTGGTGGTACCTGCCGCCGGGAATCTGCATCTCCTTGGCTGTTTTAGGATTCGTTCTGATCGGATTTGGATTGGAAGAGCTGAATCAAGATGAAACCGCCGTCAATCCGCTTTGATATGCTTTCAGCGTCTAACGGTTTTATTGCCAGAATAAAGAGCTTCAGCCCCAATGCGCAACGGTATTTGATGTTCATTTTTCTGACGACCTTAAACGTGGGAATCTATGGTGTCATTTTTAATTTATATATTTTAAGTCTTGGATTTACAGAGGACTTTTTAGGGCTGATATTGTCTCTCTCATCCGTTTCCATCGGGCTGTTCGCTATACCTGCCGCCATTGTATGTGATCACGTTGGCCGGAAAGATACATTATTAATCTCGTCCTCGCTTCTCTGCCTTTCGCTTCTCTTTCTTTACAATACAACCTCAGAGGAGCTATTGGTCGTATTCAGCATTGCCTATGGCATGGCATCTGCCTTAAGCCTCGTTACGGGAGCAACTTTTCTCGTAGAGAATTCAACCGCATATGAACGAATGCATCTTTTTTCCGCATACTATATCATCTACACTTTTTCAACTCTGTCCGGGAATATGATCGGAGGTTTTTTGCCGTCTATTCTTGGAGCTGGCGGCTCGATTGCATATCGATTGACCCTTTATGTATCACTGGCGGCGACCGTCATCTCGCTCTTGCCTCTTGCGTACATCACAGAGAGTCCCTCTCGGAAAGATACAAGCATGGCAAGAAGGATCCAAGTCTATAAATCCATATTCCGGTTGAAGAACGTGTGCAGGATGGTCTTATTTTACTGCCTTTTCGGAATTGGGTGGGGGATGTCTCTTCCCTATTTTAATGTATATTTTGATGTTGTGCTTGGTGCGAGTGCAAGCCAGATCGGCTTGATATTCTCCCTATCGCAACTGGTCATGATCGCTGGATACTTCTTGGTGCCCATGCTCACCGAAAAGCTCGGCAAGATCAGGATGGCATCTGCTGTGCAGATCTTATCCATCCCATTTCTTCTGATCTTCATCTTCTCCTCAAGTTTGCCGGTTGCAGCATTTGGGTATTTGGTGCGCTATATGCTCATGAACATGGCAAATCCCATCTTAAACAGTTTTAAACTGGAAATAGTCCGCGCTGAGCAGAGATCGATGATTAACAGCATTATGTGGATGGCCTGCTATAGCTTCGTTGGAATAGGAACATATGCAGGAGGGCTGATGATGGCGATGGGGAGAAACCGCGTGCCTTTTTTAATCACAGGCATTTTTTATGCCCTAACCGCCTCCATGTATTTTGTATTCTTTAATAAGTTTGAAAAGATGCAGCCAGTTCCCTCAATGTAAATTCATGAAAATTCGTAGCAATGTTTAATATTACGAACTGCTATTCAGCCACCTATGGCTTTGCTCGATATCATAAATCTCAAAACCTATTTTCCATCCGCGGATGGCCTGGTGAAAGCGGTGGATGCGGTGGATCTCCGCATAGAAAATGGCGAGCGATTGGGTCTGATAGGCGAGACCGGTTGCGGGAAGACGGTTCTTGGCATGTCCATCATCCGTCTGCTTTCCTCTTCTACCAGGATACAGGGTCAAATAATTTACAAAGGACGTGATCTTCTCGGGCTGACTGAGGACGAGATGAGACTTCTGCGAGGTGGGGAGATTGCCATGATTCTTCAAAATCCAACTACTTCGCTCAATCCCGTCCTAAAGGTAGGTGATCAGATCGCAGAAGTGATAAGGCTGCATGGGGGACTGGATAAAAAGGCGGCGAAAGCCAAAGCGGTGGAAATGCTGGCTGCGACAATGATTCCCAATCCTTTAATGAGGGCGGATCAATATCCTCACGAGCTTTCCGGGGGCATGAAGGAGAGAGTCATGATCGCCATGGGGCTCGCCGGACAGCCATCCTTTGTCATTGCCGATGAGCCTACCCGAGGACTTGATGCCCGGACCAAGGCCGAGATCGTCAAGCTCATTAGAGATATGACTGCCGGCCGATCCATGCTCATGATAACCCATGACCTAAAAGCGGCGGGAGAAGCTTGCGATCGCATTGCGGTTATGTATGCAGGAGAGCTCCTGGAGATAGCATCAGCAGAGCTCATCCTGAGCGATCCCTGTCATCCTTACACGCAAGGATTCGTCCACAGCCTTCCCTCTCGTGGCCTGCAGCCCATACCAGGATCCAGCCCCTCTCTCATCGATCCTCCCTCCGGCTGTAGATTCCATCCCCGCTGTCCCAGGTCTATGGATATCTGCCAGAGGGAGCATCCTCCCATGATAAGGTTGCATAAGGGTGATTTTGTGAGGTGCTTCTTATGCACCTGATCGAGGTCTTGGATCTCAAGAAGTACTATTCCACCGGCTTTATCAACCGGCAATATACAAAAGCCATAGATGGCGCGTCGTTTTGCATCGAGCGAGGCGAGACTCTTGGGCTGTTGGGTGAGAGCGGCTGCGGAAAGACCACCTTGGGCCGCCTGCTTCTCCGGCTGATTGAGCCGACATCCGGCAAAATATCCTTCGATGGGACGGATATTACCAGGTTGAGTCGAAAGGGGATGAGAAGCTTAAGGCCCAGGATGCAGATGATTTTTCAAGATCCTGAGTCCTCTCTGGACCCGAGGATGCGAATAAGAGAGAGCATCGCCGAGCCGTTCAAGCTGGGGCTGCGGGGAAAGATGAGCCGCAGTGAGATGGATGAGAATATCATGGGGCTGATTGAGACTGTAGGCTTGAATCCGGAGCATTTGAACCGTTATCCTTACCAGCTCAGCGGTGGGCAGAACCAGAGAGTTGCTCTGGCCAGAATACTGGCTATAAATCCTGAGTTCATCGTCGCGGATGAGCCCACTGCCTCCCTGGATGTTTCCGTTCAGGCCCAGATTCTGCATCTCATGATGGATCTGAAGAGAGAGTTCGGGCTGACCATGCTCTTCATATCTCATGATATGGAGGTTGTAAGGCATATGAGCGACCGGATTGCATTCATGGAAAAAGGAAGGGTAGTCTTGGAAGGATGATTGATAATCTCAGGTGATAATCTCCTCCCCCTCTCCAGTCTCTTCATCAGAGTCACTCGTCTTTGCACTTGCTCAGCCTTCAGCGTGGCGGCAGCGGCTCTCCTGGTGAGCGCCTTTGGCGTCCGGGGGGACTTTGAGTTCATCCCTTCCCATCGCTCCTCTGGTAGCCCTGCTTCTCACCGGAGTATTTGCATTATCTGTAGTTGTCTCTTTCAAGAGAATGATATATACCAAGATTCAATAATGATTGTAGCTATCGATGGTGGTTTTCTGAGGCGTTTATGATAGAGCACAGATTGTCAATCAGGCAAATAGGGTCCATCTTGGCCGGGGCCGTGAATATGAGGTTCCGTCCGGTTTGCGTGTATGGCTCGGATCGAATACCAGAAAATGCCATCCGGTCCTCTCTCATCAGCGACTGCCTGGCCTGCAGCATATTGCAGATTGCAGAAGGCCGGATCGGGGGTCCGGTTTATGCCGGAGATGATCCCGACCAGGTCTTCTGCCGCTGTATGGGTGGGCCGGCATGGTTTGGATATCGGGAATTCGATCCGAGGCTGCCGGGATTGATGTCGACAGGCCTGATGCCCACAGAACCCAATGCTGCAAAACAGGATGGCAAACATCTGAAAGAAAACGAGGAAATAGCCTGCGAGACCTACCGAGCGGTAGGAGCGATCAAACGCCTGGGAAAGTACGTGTTGATCAGCCGCTGTGATGATTTGAATGATGATTCGTCTGTAAAGTGCATAATATGTTTTGCCAGTGGTGAGCAGATCAGGGATCTGTGCACATTGGCCCATTTTAGCAGCCATGATGTCTTTGATTTGATATCATTTCCCTGGGGCCCGGCGTGCGCCACCCTGGTCACCTATCCGGCGGGCATGGCAGAAAATGCTTCTTCTTCCCGGATATTTCTCGGCCCTACCGATCCGTCTGCCAGAATTTGGCTTCCCGAAGACTGCCTGGTCATGGGAATTCCGACAGAGATCGCTCGCAAGATGGCCGAAGGCGTGCAGAGGTCGTTCTTGGCCAAAAGAGATAACGCAGCATGATCCGCAAGCGGATCAGTGTAACGATGATCAGTGGAACTGGATAGGCAACGGGTCTTATGCTTGGCCGTCTCCACGCAAAGTTTATGCGGTCAGAGACTATAACATTTGTCCATGCTGCAAGAGCTCCGCCTGACCGTTGTCGTCGAGAATAGCGCCCCCTTTGCCAACTCATCGATCTGGGCCCAGCATGGTCTGTCCATCTTTCTGGATCTGGACTATGGCAGAGAGAGAATGAAGCTGCTGCTGGACACCGGCGCCTGCCCGGAGGTGATGCTGCACAATGCCGATGCTCTGCATATCGACCTGTCCCAACTAGATGTCATCTGCTTGAGCCACGGCCATTACGACCATACCGGCGGACTTATGGGCGTCCTGGAGCGCGTGGGCCGCAGAGTCTGCATCCTGGCTCACCCCGAGATCTTCGCTCCCAAGCTTAAAATGCAGCCGTTTCTGAAGTTCATAGGGCCGCCCTTCTCCCGGAGGGAGGCAGAGGCAGCGGGTGCGGTCATGCTCGATTGCCTGGGACCGGCAGCCGTAGCACCGGATGTCATGACCACGGGCGAGGTGGCGCGCCGGGAGGATTTCGAAAAGGTCGAGGGATTCTGGACGGTTAAAGAGGGCCGGTACTCTGAGGACAGCATTCCGGACGACCAGGCCCTGGCGATCAAGATCGAAGGCAAGGGACTGGCCGTCATCACCGGATGTGCTCACGCCGGAATCATAAATACCATCAAGCATGCTCAGAGGATTACAGGTGTGCAGGAGCTTTATGCTGTAATCGGAGGCTTTCATCTCAGTGGAGCCGGTGAGAAGCGCCTGGATGCCACGGCTGAGGCGCTGAGAAAGCTCGATCCGGCCATGGTCCGTCCGGGGCACTGCACCGGGCAGAGGGCAGTCTGCCGACTGCAAGAGGCTCTGGGTGAGAGATGCCTGCCCCTGGCAGCCGGGGATACCATACAGCTGTGAAGCTTTCAGCTCTGAAGATGAGCAAATTGAAGACTAGCAGATAGAAGACAAGGATGGAGAAGATAATGATAGCATTCGGACCTGTACCCTCCCGGCGATTGGGAAGAAGCCTGGGCATAAACAACATACCTGCCAAAATATGCAGCTACTCCTGCGCATACTGCCAGGTTGGCAGGACGCTGCAGATAGAGGCTGTGCGCCGCCCCTACTACTCATCCCAGGAGATCTATGATGAAGTGGCTGAGAAGGTGGACAGCGCCAGGAACCAGGGCTTGACCATCGATTACCTCACCTTCGTTCCTGACGGAGAGCCCACCCTGGACAGCAATCTGGGCCAGGAGATCGATATGTTGAGAGGGCTGGGCATAAAGATCGCCGTGATCAGTAATGCCTCTTTGATCTGGGATGAGGGCGTGCGAGAGGAGCTGGCAGAAGCGGATTGGATCAGCCTCAAGGTGGATACTGTAGACGAGAGGGCCTGGCGGCGCATGGACCGGCCTCATCGATCGCTGGATCATGGGGCAATTCTGAAGGGAATCCTCGAATTCGCCCGCGAATGCAAGGGCATGCTTGTCACAGAGAGCATGCTGCTCTCCGGCGTAAATGATGACGAAAGATCTCTGCAGGAGACCGCGAAATTCCTGGAAAAGGTCGATCCGGCTATGGCTTATATCTCCGCCCCAATCAGGCCGCCGGCGGAAAGGTGGGCGAGGATGCCCTCGGAGGAGAATATCAATCGCGCTTACCAGATATTCCGCAGCCGAGCCAGGCATGTGGAGCTTCTCGTAGGATACGAAGGAGACAGCTTCGATTTCACCGGAAATGCTGAGAGCGATATCCTCTCCATCGCCGCAGTTCACCCCATGAGAGAAGCAGCGATAAGACAGCTCTTGCAGCAGTCCAATGAGGGCTGGGATATTGTGCAAAAGCTTATCGATCGCGGACAGCTCGTCAAGACCGAATATCAGGGCCACAGTTTTTATCTGAGGCGTCCTCAAACAACCAGAAACTGAGAAAGCCTGATATATTTTAGAGGCCAACATAATAGAGCAGGTGATAATTATGAAGCCGATTCTTGTTGCTCTATTGTTGGGTTTGGTGCTCTTCTTCTCCGGGTGCACTCAGCACCAGGAATCTCCGGCAGAATCTGCGGCAGTAGTGGCAAAAACAGCCACCGAAGAGTGGAAAGCAGATGGCGCGGTGGGCGAAAGCGAGTACTCACACAGCATGCTCCTGCAAAGTCCTGCCAGACAGGGCTACAGCGGTGGAGAGATGATTGTCTCCTGGAGGAACGATAACGAGAATCTCTACCTGGCCATGAACGGGAGCACAGACGGCTGGCTGGCCATTGGCTTTGAGCCACTGGAGTGGATGAAGAATGCCGACATTATCATAGCCTCAGTGCAAGAGGGAAAAGCAGTGGCATTGGACGAGTACTGCACCGGCAACTACGGCCCTCATCTCGAAGATAAAATGCTAGGTGGCACAGACGACATTTCCGAATTTGCCGGCAGCCAAAAAGACGGCCAGACGGTCATCGAGCTACAGAGAAAGCTGGATACGGGCGACAAGTTCGATAAGCAATTCTCTCCCGGCCAGACGATATCCATGATCTGGGCTCTCTCCGACCGCTCCGACCCGGGCTTCAAGCACAACGTGGCCTATGGTGAGGCAATTATGACCCTGAGCGGTGAACAGACTGCTCCCGCCGGGGCTGCAGCAGCAACGATAAGCCAGCGGGAGAAAGATGGATTGCTCTTCATCTGGGAGGAGGAGAAGACCGCCCGCGACCTGTACGCCTCCCTTTTTGAAAGGTACGACGACCCCATCTTCAGCGACCTGGCCAGATCTGAGCAGAGCCACATGGACCAGGCGAGAGCGATCATCGACGAATACGGGCTTGCAATTCCGGGAAAGGATGAGCAGGGAGTATTTGAGAATCAGACCTTGCAGAAGATTCACGATGAGCTTCTGGCAAGAGGATTGCAGTCCCATGAAGAGGCTTTGCAGGTAGCAGCAACCTTTGAGGAGATCAGCATCATGGACCTGAAAAAGGAACTGGATTCCTCCCAAGTGGAGGACGCAAAAACCATGTACCAGGGGCTGCTCGCCGGATCCAGAAAGCACCTGCGCTCCTATGTCAGCGACCTTGAGGATCTGAATATTAAATATGATCCCCAGTATCTTGATAGGGACGAGTTCGAAGGAATCGTCAGAACAAATTAATCTCGACGATATGCCGGGGATTAAAAAAAATGGATTAAAAAGGGATTAGAATGGCAAAATGGCGAGCCGAAGCGGCAAGCCCGCCATTGCCAGACATTTTTTCAAGGGAATGATTTTCCGCAACAATTCCCGTAACAATTCCCACGACGATTCCTGAGCCAAGCCTGAGCCAACTCTCTCCTATGCCGACCGGCTTCCCTGAATGGTCCCGGACCATGCCTGTCCATAGGCATCAAATGCTGCGAAGCTGCCGGAGAGGAAATCCTTGCTCATGGTCAGAGTGCACCGGTAAAGCACCAGCGTCTCTGCATTGATCAGATCCAGATAGAGAACATCCTTCACTGCCTGGCCGCTCGCGGAGACAGAACTGGTCGAACCGGCCAAATAAAGGTTGCCCCGGCCAAACACTGCGTCCCGGTTCTGGACAAGGAAGAGCTGGGTCTCGCCAGGAACGCCCCCTTGCAGAAGCAGATGCCAGTTGCCCCTGAGGTCCTGTGCAGCCGGCACAAAGGGGCCCAGGTATGTTCGGCCGCCGATTTTGTTCAGATACTCGGTGCTGTGCTCCGGATCGATTGGCTGCATCAAGGCATCGATTCCCAGCGGGTCCGCATTGGGATCGATATAGACCTTCTGTGCATTAAGGCTGCTTGTTGTTCCCTTTTCTCCGGGCAGAGCGAATATGTCGCTTGCCAATGGATCGTACTGGGCCTGGCCCGGCGAGATCAGAGCCAGGAAAACCGCCGCCCAGACGGCGAGCATCTTTTCTGACATTTGATAAAACCCCCAATTTCTTCCCAATATATTTGACAACTATACAAACATAAAAATCTGCTTATCAGGATAAAAAATTAAAGCTTCTCACTGAGGACGTCCCACATATTCGATATGGCTATTGCCACCTGCCCGCCATTCTCGACTACGGTTTTTCCCAGCACCATGGCCTCTACTACCGATGAATGGAAAGGCAGCTTTCCTGCCACCAGAACCTCACGCTCCTGGCAGAGAGACTCGATGCGCTTTGACCCGGCTAAATGAAGATCGTATTTGTTTATGCAGACTATCGTATCGATTCCAAAATGACCAGCAACATCCAGGATTCTCTCCAGATCGTGCTCACCGGTGATGGTAGGCTCGGTCACGACCAGGGCCAGGTCCACCCCGGTAAGTGAGGCGATCACCGGACAGCCGATTCCAGGAGAGCCGTCTATCAGAACCAGATCCCGATTGCGGGCCACGGCCACCTCTCGAGCCATTTCTCTCACCATAGCCACCAGCTTTCCTGACGCCTCCTCGCCAGCAAAGAGCTCAGCATGGACCATGGGACCGAATCTGCTGTCGGAAATAAAGGCATGGCCGGCGAGAGCCTCTCTCATCTGCACCGCATCCGACGGGCAGACCAGTTTGCAGACCCCGCAGCCCTCGCAGCGGTCGGAAGCAACCTGAAAGCCGGCGATCGCAGAAAATCGGCAGGCTTCCTGGCAAGATCCGCATTGAGTGCACCTCTCAGCATCGATAAAAGCTCTCTTGATCCCATAGAACGGGCGCTTTGCCACGACTCTGGGACTGAGGAGAAGGTGCAGATCCGGAGCATCTACATCGCAGTCGGCAAAGACCGCCCGGCCACTGGCCAAGGCCGCCAGAGAGGCCACTATGGATGTCTTTCCAGTGCCGCCCTTGCCGCTCACTACAGCCATCTGCTTCATGCCGCCATCTCCTCGATCCTTTCCATCAGGCCGGCAAATCTTGCCTGCCAATCTGGCATCTTCAGAGCAAATATCTCCCCACGGGAATAGATCTCGGCGATCTTCCGGTCGAGAGGAATCTCCATGAGCATGGGTATGCTTCTCTTTTCCAGATAGTCGTAGACCTTTCTGTCGCCCAATCCGCTCTTGTTGACCAGCACTCCACTGGGAATTTTCATCTTTGCCAGCACCTTCAGGGCGATATCCAGATCATAAAGGCCAAAGGGAGTGGGCTCGGTGACCAGCAAGCAGAAATCGGTATCACGAACTGACTCAACCATGGTGCAGGAGGTGCCGGGGGGACAGTCCACAATTATGTCTCCGCCCTCGTAGCTATCGCCTTTCATCTCGTTCTTTCCCGCCGCCAGATCCTTGACCGCTTTGATCAGCGGCGTGGCCCGGGCCTCCCCTACGGCAAGCTCTCCCCAGATAATCTGCACCCTGCCGGTAGCATTGCTGGAGGCGGCCCGAAAGATCTCGCCAATCGACCTTGTGCTCTCGCTTACTGCCTTCTCAGGGCAGATGATGCCGCAGCCTCCGCAGCCGTGACAAAGCTCGGGAAAGAGCAGAACCGCCTGAGGGAGAACGGCGATAGCGTGATAGGCGCAGAAGTCGGCACATTTTCCGCAATGGCTGCACCTGGCTTCATCGAATACGGGAACGGATACCAGGCATTGCTGCCTTCCGAGAAGGGACCTGTCCGGGAAGAATAGGTAGGAGTTGGGCTCCTCAACATCGCAATCGGCAATTGTTACACTCTTGCTGGTGCAGAGGGCCCGGGAAGCTGCCAGGGAGGTGGCAACCAGGGTCTTGCCTGTGCCACCCTTGCCGCTGGCTACGGATATCTTCAATTGATTACCTCATCCTCTTAATGCCGGTGCTCTCTGCAGGCATTGTCCAGATTGGCGCGGCTGAGCATCTCCGCCTTCCAGTCATCTATGGCATCCTTTACCGTTCCGGCTGCTCCCACGAACACCTCGATTCCTGCCTGATTGAATGCCTGGACTGCTTTAGGTCCCAGGCCGCCCACGATCATGATATTCACCCCGGCGGCAAAGATGGTCTCTGTGGGCAGACCCACCCCGCCCATATGCTCGCTGACATTAGCAAGAACGGCCACATCACCGCTGTCCAGGTCTACAACTGTAAAGGTGGGCGCCCTGCCGAAGTGCTGGCAGATGTCTTCCTCCATTCCTGCCTGACCCATTGTGGGAATGCAGATCTTCATTGCTGCCAGCCTCCTTTGCCTGCACCTTGGCCTCGGCCCTGGCCTCTGCCACCGCCTCTGCCTGCACCCTGACCCCGACCCTGGCCCCGTCCCATGCCCTGACCCATGCCGGAGTGAGCGGAAACGGAGGGCTCTTCGATCCTGGCGAGCTCTCCTCGCTTGAACTTCTCTACCGCATCTCTTACGCTGCCTCCACTCTGGTGCTGGTAGACATCGATCTTGGCGGCTCTAAGGGTCTGCATGGCATTGGGGCCCAGGTTTCCGGTTATAAGAGCGGAGACCCCTTGTTTTGCGATCTCTGTGGCGGCCTGAATCCCAGCGCCGCTGGTTGCATTGATATTTGAGTTGGCAATTGATTGACCCGTCATGCTGTCCAGGTCGACCACCACGAAGAAGGGACAACGCCCAAATCTGGGGTCCAGGGGAGCGTCAATGCCTGACGCTGCTGCAGTAACGCATATCTTCATCTTAAGCCTCACAATGTATGATAATCATCGCTTGGAACAATTATGTATATATGCGATATAGTACTTAAGCATTTCCTGTGATAGTCCCTCCGCTTCCCGCAGTATCCACCGAGGTCTGCATGAGGCTTGAGACCAGCTCCTCAAGCGTCTCCGCTCCGGTCTGAACGCTCTCCACTCCCGCTTCTGCGAAGGCATATCCGGGCCCCTTGCCTACCAGGCTCTCTTTGCAGACGACGACATCCGGCTTATGCGTGAGCAAGAGGCGCGCGATCTTCAGCCCCTTTCCTTTAGCCAGATCTTTATGTGGATTGGCCAGGATCTCCTGCCTGACCAGGCTCTTCATCTTCAGATCTATGTCCACCAGAGCAAAATAAGGAGACTCGCCGAAATGCTCGCTCAGTTTGCCCCAGTAATCACTAAGGGCTATCGCATACCTCAGGCTGCTCCTGGAAAGGGGCTCATAATGGATGAGGACCCGGTCCACCCGGGGCAGCTCCTTTTTAATATCCGCCTCGATGCGCTTGCCTGCCTGATGGGCCCTCTTGAGGTCGGATACCCGAAAGAGCAGATTGGCCTGGACAAAGAGATAGCGCCCCGAGTTTCTGGCCACAAGTTCCTGGATTCTCGCAACCTCCGGGGCATTTAGGATCATGGTGCGGATCTTCTCCAGGGTTTTTGCATCCACGGAGGCGTCCAGGAGGACTCGCATTCCATCGACCAGAATGCTCCAGCCCTCTTTGACTATCATAAAGGAGATGACGGCAGCGGCGATTCTGTCCAGAGGAAAGCCGATATTCTGGGCTGCCAGAGCCAGGAAGACCAGGGAGGAGCTGAGGACATCGGCCTTGTGCTGCATCCCGTCTGCCATGAGACTTGGCGATCCCGTCTGCCTTCCTACCCGAAGTTGATAGCTGCCGAAGAGATAAGGAAGAGGAATGATCGCTGCCACGGCAAGAATAGCATACCCCTGATAGAAAGCCGGCTGCCCATAATCCAGTACCGCCTCCAGAAATATCTCATAGGCGGTGAGAAAGAGCAGGAATGAGATGGCTATGGAGGCCAGATTCTCCACCTTGTACAGACCCAGAGGAAAGCTCTCGCTCTTCCTCTCCGAGATCTTCAGACCCAGTATTAGAGCCAGCGAGGCCAGGACATCTACCAGGGTATGAACGGCATCGGCCCGCAGAGCCAGGCTTCCTGTGAGCGCGGAGAGGAGAAGCTTTGCTGCCAGCAGGAAGAGGTTGAAGCCCAGGGAAAAAAGGGCTACCCGCAACACGGAAGGCCCGGGAAGACTCATTCCTGCTGCCTCATGCATTTGCCCGTCGCAGGGACACGGATGGCCATCATGATCTGATCAAATCATGCCCCACTATCTTCCAATTATCGCTTCATACTCCCCGGATGACAGATGCTGAGGGGAGTACTTTATCCCCAGCCTCTGCAGGTTATTGACGAATGCCTTGAGATGATTTTCCGAGCCCCGCTTGAGGTTGGCGTAGACCAGCTGTATGTCCGCCCGATCGGTTCTGGCCATACGCTCTTCCAAATCTTTGATGTCTATCTCCTCTACTGCTGCACCTACCTTCAGGGCCTGCTCTTCGGCGCTGCTTCCCAGAGATACCAGATCATCGTGCAGCTTTTGCAGGGTCTCATTGGAAAACTTGCCCATTTCCAGGGTGGGATCGGGGAGAGTGTACCTGGTGAGCAGGGTCTTGACAGCAGCCTCATGGGTCCTCTCCGCCTGGATGATGTTGCTGAAGACGCGCAGATTCCACTTATCATTGAGGGCCGAATAGACATCTCCAGCCAGCTTCTCCTCTTCGACCATATAGAGCAGGTCCTCGCTCTCCGCTTTGCTCAAGCCATCGGACGGCTCTCCTGCCAGGGCCTGTCCCAGAGCATTCTGGTCCACTGTGCTCGTATAGTTCTCGTCTACCAGGAGCAGATTTTGATTTTGCTGATCCTCGCCGGCTGCATAAGCGCCGCTTGAAATGGCTGCCAGCAGCAGGCAAAGGCCCGAAAAGAATATTGCTTTCATCAGTAAATCACCATTTAGCAGACCTTATTTATATTTTAAATTATTTAGATCTTATGCCCATCTGCTCTACAACCATCTGCTCTGCATCAGGTATAGCCCAGCCATCATTATAGAAAAACCGGCAATGAGTCCGATGTTGGCGATATGCTCGCTTCCGTACCTGTTGGCGATGGGCAATAGCTCGTCAAAGCTTATGAAGACCATTATCCCCGCCACCATAGCGGAAGCCGCGGCTAAAAGCTCGTCGGTGAGAAAAGGATAGAGCAGCAGCACCGCCAGGACCGCACCCAGGGGTTCGGTCATTCCTGCGGCAAAGGAGAGGAGACAGGACTTACTCCGGTCGGATGTGGCGCAGTAGAGGGGAATGCTGCAGGCCAGGCCCTCAGGTATGTTGTGGATGGCTATAGCTACAGCCACCGGGATTCCCAGCCGCAGGTCTGCCAGAGAGACCAGGGCCACGGTCATTCCCTCGGGAAGATTGTGGATGGCTATGCCGATAGTGGTCATTATGCCGCTCCGGTAGAGCCTGTGGCTCTGGCAGTCCACCTGCCCGTCCATGTGAATATGGGGAATGAGACAATCGAGGCCGTAGATGAGAAGCATCCCGAGAAGGAAGAAGAGATTGGCGTAGCCGAACCCGATAACCAGGCGAGAGCTGCAGAAGAGGTCGACAAAGCCCACGTAGACCATCACTCCGGCGGCAAACCCCAGGCTGAGGGATAGGTAGCGCATATCGGGCCTGGGGATGAAATAGGCGGCCAGGCTGCCGATGCCGGTGGCCAGTCCAGCCAGTACCGTGAGAGCTAATGCTGCCAGGATATTGCCTTGCACAGAGAGTTAATGGAGTGTAAATTATTTTAATTTTCTGCTTCAATCAAAGAGAAGTGGATCATATCCGTTCGGACGGAACCTGGCCGAAAAGGTAAATGGAATCGGAGCAAATTTAGGCAATTTTGGGTGGGGATAAAGCTATTTTCATAAGTTTTTATGAAAAAAAGTGTTCTAGCCTCTCCTCGGGTATCCGACGACTGCAAAGAGCAGTGCGGCGACAAGAATCAGACCCGGGAATATGGATAGGGTGGCTGTGAGCCCGAAATGGTCGGCGATAGCGCCCGAGACCGAGACGCCCAGACCCCCGGCTCCCATTGCAATTCCCATGAATAGGCCGGAGATCAGGCCGATCCTGGTCGGCATAAGCTCGTGGGCCATGGCAATCGTCACCGAGAACGAGGCCCAGAGGAAAAATCCAAAGCAGAGCATCGAGGCAATCTGAAGAGCACCCTGCGTCAGGAGAATTGCGGCAAAGGCCGGGATTGAGCAGAGTGTAGTTGCGACTGCAACCGGCTTTCTGCCCACCCGGTCGGATACGAACCCTCCGGCGAGCTGCCCGCAAACGCCTGCCAGGAGCATGGCGCTGATAAAGAAGGTCGCTTCAATCAGCGGGTATCCGCTCAGGACGAGGTAGGTGGGAAGGAAGGTCATGGCCCCGAATGTGACCCAGGAGCGGAGAGTCGAGCCGGCAAAAAGGAGGATCACCGGCTTCCAGTTCTCTTCGCCGCTGGCCTCAGCCGGCTGCGCTACCGCCGGACAGGTTTCGGGGATCGGGCGGACAGTGAGGAGAAGCGCGCCAAGCACAGCAGGTATCAGAAGCCAGGTTACGGCGGGAAGGCCCCCGCTCGTGATCACGATGCCGCCCAGGATCGGCCCGAGGGCCTGACCGAGGTTGCCCCCTACGATAAAGAACGAGGTGAGCCGACCCCGGTTGCTCGATACTGCAATCGCAGCCACCTTGCAGAGCGCCCCTGGATGGAAGGTCGCAACGCCCACCGCGGCGATGGCTACGCTGCAGAGCATGATCAGGTAGTGGTTTGACAGCAGTCCCAGAAATGCAATCCCGCAGCCGGAGAGGAGCACGGAGACTGCCACGCTGACACGAAAACCTCGCCTGTCGGCGAGGCTTCCGATGACCGGCTGGAGGAGCGAGGAGATCAGGCTGTGCACCACCGGGAGGAGCGCTGCCTGGGTGTAGCTGTAGCCGAGGGTGGTGATGAGAAGCGGTTGGAGTGCCATCAGCACCGGAGCATAGATGTCGTTGATGA
>MVRL01000172.1 GCA_002067705.1 Methanosaeta sp. PtaU1.Bin112 | reverse complement strand
GCCACGTGGGTGTAGATAAAGAACTTGATTGCTGCATAGTCCTTTCTTGGTCCTCCCCAGGATCCTATGAGGAAGAACATGGGGATGAGCACTACCTCCCAGAAGATGTAGAACAGGAAGAAGTCCAGTGCCGTAAATACGCCCAGTACGCCTACCTCATTAAGCAGGAGCAGGGCAAAGTACTGATTGGGCTTCTTTGTCTCTCCCCAGGAGTAGATTATCACCAATACGGATACAATGGTCGAGAGCAATACTAATGGAAATCCTATTCCATCAACGCCGACTGTGTATTTGACGCCGATGGAAGGAACCCAGTCGTAGCTCTCCACGAACTGCATTATTGGGGAGGTCTTGTCAAACTCCATATACATCTGCAATGAGAGTGCCAAAGGTATAATCGAGGCCACTAATGCCACGAATTTTGCTTTGCCTCCCGCAAAGAAGGATATCGCCGCTCCAAGCAGGGGAATGGCAATCATCCATGAGAGTGCATTTGCAATCATACCAGGCCCACCTCCATAGCCAGAGTAATTACAACCACCAGCACCACGACTCCTAGAACCAGTGCGGTTACATAATTCTGCACCACACCGGTCTGAACCTTTCTGACATGCTGAGCGAATCCCATGACCCAGGCCGATAGCCAGTTGAGCCAGCCATCTACCAGCTTGATGTCTATCATGTTGCAGATCAGAGCCGTGCCATAAACAACGGTCTCGGCGAACCAGCCTGTCAGAATTTCGTGCTGATAGTAGCCTTTGAGAAGCGTCCGCCTGAGCGGATCGTTGTCTCCTGTTGCCTGGCTTGGATCGAATTTCTTGATCTTGTCCCAGTAGAACAGGCCGGCAATGAGAATACCGCCTATCGCTATCAGTATTGGCAGATTATGGATATACCAGGGTATGCTGTGCTCCTCTTCCGCTCCATGCTCGCCCTCAGCTGCAGGGGCGTGCTCTCCTTCAGCAGCAGCGTGCTCTTCTTCAAGTGCGTGTCCACCGATAGCAGAAAGCTCTGCGAAGTCGACATCGTAATGCTCGAAGTTTGAGTCGAGATAGCTGTAGAAATTGCTCTGGGTTGCAACTCCGAATCCGAAAGCAAATACCGCCAGGATGACCAGCGGCCCCAGCATGACCCAGGGGGACTCATGCTTGCCGTAATTGGATCTCTCTTTTCCTGTAAATACCGAGAACCACATCCTGAAGGTATAGATCGCTGTCAGAATTGCAGCCACGACCAGGAATATGTAGGGCAGGAAGTTGATCGCTGTACCATACTCATAGGCAATCAAGATGATCTCATCCTTGGTGAAGAAGCCCGTAAACAGAGGGAATCCTGCCAGGGATAAGGAGCCTATCAGCATGGTATACATGGTCCACTTCATGTACTTTCCAACCCCTCCCATCTCTCGCAGATCGTTTGTGTTGACGGCGTGAATGACCGAGCCGGCACAGAGGAAGAGCAGGGCTTTGAAGAAGGAGTGGCCAATGAGGTGGAACATGGAAACGCCTACCGCCATTGCGCCCACAGCTGCACCAGCGCCCAGGCCGGCCATCATGAAGCCTAGTTGCGAGACTGTGGAGAATGCCAGCACCCGTTTAATATCGAAGGCAGTGAGGCCCATGGTCGCAGCGAACAGGGCGGTGAATGCACCAACGGCAGCTACAGCTGTCAGCCCATAGGGCGCGGCGTAGAAGAGCGGGAACATTCTTGCTACCAGGTAGACACCTGCTGTAACCATTGTCGCAGCATGGATCATGGCTGAGACGGTGGTTGGGCCTTCCATAGCATCAGGAAGCCAGACATGCAGGGGGAACTGACCTGATTTGCCTACTGCGCCGCCCAGTAATCCCAGAGCAATGAGCGTCAGCTGATCGGCTGGGATCTGGGTGATATGGGCATAGATCACCGGGAACTGCAAGAGATACTCTCCTGCCTTGAGGTCGAGGTTCAAAGCTGCCAGGTTATTGTAGAGCAGAATTATGCCTGCCAGGAATAGAACGTCGCCTACGCGCGTTGTCAGAAAAGCTTTCTTAGCAGCTGCGGCTGCTGATGGCTTTCTGTACCAGAAGCCGATCAAGAGATAAGAACACAATCCCACCAGCTCCCAGAATATGAAGAGCTGAAGGAGATTATCGGCATATACCAGGCCCAGCATGGAAGCCGAAAACAGGGCCGCTTCAGCGAAGTACCTGGCTGCACCTGGATCGCCATTCATGTAGCCATTGCCGTAGATGTGGATCAGTGTGACGACAAACGACACCATGAGCAGCATTACGAGCGCCAGTGGGTCTATCAATATGCCCACATTGAAGTTGGCAAACCAGTGCATCGATTGATGGACGATCTCATGGGGATAGGTCTCAGTGAATATCCCAAGAGATACTATGAACGCACCAAGGGTTGCCAGGACGGTAATGAATCCGCCTCCTCTGGGCAAATTCCAGCCTAGGAAAAGGCATAGAAGGAAGGCCAGTACAGGAAGCGCCACAATCAGATATGCATAATCGGCGTACATTCCTTACCACCTCATGGTGTTAATATTGTCCAGGTCTATTGTTCCGTATAGCCTGTACAGGGCAATCAATATAGCAAATCCAACGCCTGCTTCAGCCGCCGCCAATGCAATGGAGAACAGGGCAAAGACCTGACCGTTCACATTGGGCTGATATGCTGAGAAGGCGACAAGATTGATGTTGGCGCTATTGAGCAAGAGCTCGATGCACATCATGAGCTTGACACCGTTCTTTTGAGTAACGAGTCCGTACAAGCCGATGGTGAACATCGTGGATGCTAGCAGTATATAAAGCTCCAACGGTATCATCGGTTAATATCCCTCCTTGTCATGAGTTGTCGCCCTCCTCAGGCAGCCTCCTTTCGAGCAACCCAAACCGCTCCCACAAGAGCTGCCGTCAAAACCAGGGCCAAGATCTCAAAGGCAAAGACGTAAGAGGTGAATATCTCAAATCCCACGTCTCCAATGCCGCTTTCCGGCAACCTCAATCCTTCCCTCGGCTCAAAGCTGAGCGGCTGTTCTTTTCCTGCTCCCCAATCGGAAAGTGAGAGCGAGGCGAATAAGGCCGCCAGAAATGCCAGGGTAATGATGATTATCTTAAATCTCACCATGGGACTCCTCCAAAATCGTCTTCCTTGTGAGCATCACTGCGAAGAGCATCAGAACTCCGACGGCTCCAATGTACACCAGAACCTGAGCTACGCCCACAAAGGGTGCATTCAGCATAATGTACAGGGCAGCCACACCGGCAAAGCTTCCCAGCAGATAAAGAGCGCTATGTACGATATTTTTTGCATAGACCACAAGCGCTGATAGCAGGACGATTATTGCCGCTATGGCCAGGAATGCCAGAAGCTCGATGGCAAATCGTATATCTAAGGCAAGAAGTTTATCCAGGACCGTTTGCGACCAGGGTGATAGTAGTACAATCGCCGCCAGGCCGCCAAAGATCACTCCCAAAGCTGCAAGCAAAACCAGTAGCTCGAAGATGGTCCGAATGACATTTGCGCCCGACTCTTTTGATGACATCAGGCAGCACCTCCTTCTTTAGGCTTGGCCTCTGCGCCATTTGCTTTTTTCTTGGCAGGAGCTGCACCTTCTTTGGCAGGTTTTTTGGCGGCGCCCTCTTTCGCAGCACCTTCTTTGGCAGCGGTTTTCTTGGCTGCAGCCTTCTCGGCAGCTATCCTCTTGGCCTCAGCCTCGAGGTCTGCAACCTCTTTGGCGGAGAACCTCTTGGTCGCCAGGAAGTCAGGACCCTTTATGATGTCCTTTCTCTCCCAGCCTGCCATAATGACCTTCTTGCCCATCTTCAGGCATTCAACAGGGCACTCGTCAACGCACAGCCCGCAGAACATACACCGTCCGAAGTCGATCTGTGGAAACTGCATCTTCTTGTTCTTCAGAGGATTTCCAAATTTGAAATTAACCATCTCGATGCAGCTATTGGGACAGACTCTGGCACAGGTTCCGCAACCGATGCATGTGGTGGCATCCAATTCATGAATGCCTCTCTCTACGGCCGGAAGCTCCATCATCACTTCAGGATAAAGCCTCGTGACCTCGATCTCCCTCGTGGCTATCTTTAAAGGCCAGGTGAAGTTCTTTATCATCTTTCTCTTGAGCATCTTATTGCCACCTCATGCAAAGTAAGACCCGATAATGACCGCCCATCCCAGATTCACAAGGGAGAGTGGCAGCATCCATTTCCATCCCAGGTCAGTTACCTGATCGATTCTCAATCTGAAGAGCGCTGCTCTCACCAATATGATGAACCATATTACGATCACTACCTTCATGACGAGCCAGATCATCGGCGAGATCATGTCCAGAAGGGGTATAGGTATGATCGGTCCATGCCAGCCACCCAGGAACAGGAGAGAGACGAGAATGGATCCCAGAAGGAAGTTGTTGTACTCCTGGAAGTAGAGCAGGCCCCACCTGATTCCACTGTACTCGGTGTTGTAGCCGCATATGATCTCTTCTTCTGCCTCGCTCTGGTCAAAGGGAATCCTTCCCAGATCGGTAACCAGGGCAATCAGGAATATGATGAACCCCAGCGGCTGGGCAAATGCATACCAGACTGTCTGGCTCTGCACGATTTCCACCAGATTTAGGCTGTGTGCCATTACCGCTACCGATATGACGCAGACTCCCATTGGAACTTCATAGGCAATCATCCTGGCCATGCCACGGAAGGCTCCTAAAATCGAGTACTTATTGTTGGAGCTGTATCCTGCCATGAAGACGGCTATGGACATAATGGATAGAGCTGCTTCCACATAGAAAGCGCTGATGTCCATATTGGCCACGACAAGGGGATAATCCTTTCCGCCGATGTGCAGCGCTCCGAATGGTATAGCTGCAGCCACCAGCATGGTGCCTGCCGAGGCGACGATAGGTGCCCATACATAAACGCCCTTATCAACGCCGGCTGGAATGACATCTTCTTTGGTAAAGAGCTTGATGGCATCGGCACCCAACTGCAATATGCCCCATCTTCCACCCACACGATTAGGACCAAACCGGTTGCAGAAATCGCTCATTACCTTTCTGTCTGCCCAGATGACTGCCATGGCACCTACGTTGACCACGGCAGAAAGCACGGCCGCCCCGATTATGCCTATGATGAGGGCGAATATCCCCGGCTCCTGGGCGGCAAATGCAGTGATGATCTCTATTAATCCGTCCAAATCCTCTCCCTCCTACCTGTCCGACTCAGATGGGCAACCATCCATGCTTCCGGCGATTGCCACCGCATCTGCGATATAAGTTCCTTCCAGAAGCGGAGTCAAGGTCTGGAATGTAGCATAGAAAGGCCCTCTAACCTTCACGCGGTAGGGCTTGTCGCCACCATCGCTGATAACGTACATTCCCATCTCGCCCCTGGGATCCTCAACCCGATAGTAGGCTTCTCCTGCAGGAACCTTCTTGGGTATCTTGGCCTCAGTCTTTATGGGTCCGGAGGGAATTCTATCCAGACACTGCTCTATGATGTGAATGCTCTCCAGGATCTCCCTCATTCGGACGTCGATCCTATCTGCAGAATCTCCTCTGGTTCCGGTTATTACCTTGAAGTCCAGATCTGGGTAGACCAGTATGGGATCTTCCTTCCTCATATCGTAGGCAACGCCTGTGGCTCTCAATACCGGTCCGGCGCATCCCATCCTCTTGCCGGTCTCTGGTGATATAGAGCCTACATTCTCCATCCTGGCGTGGTAGATCGGATCCTGGGCAAATAGCTCGATGAACTCTTCAATCCTGGATCTCATGTAAGGCAGATCTTTCTTGCACTGCTCTGCAAAGCCGTCCGGAAGATCATTTCTGACGCCGCCAAAGCGCACAAATGTATGAGTCAGCCTGGCTCCCGTAACGCTTTCTATCAGGGAGATTATCCTTTCCCTGTCCATGATCATGTACTGCCAGGGTGCAAATCCCACACCGGCTATAAGGGTGAGAAACTCGCCCGTTCCTATGAGATGGCTCTGAATTCTGGAAAGCTCCTCGAGAATGACCCGGATATACTGGGCTCTCTCCGGAACCTCCAGGCCGAGGATCTTCTCCACGGCACCGCAGTAGCACTCGTTATTGGAAAGGCTGGCCACGTAGCACATCCTGTCGGTGTAGACGATGTCCTGCAGCCATGTCCTGTTCTCCATGATCTTCTCGATGCCCTTGTGAATATATCCGATGTCCAGGAAGGCTTTCTTAACCCTCTCGCCCTCTACAAGGACATCGAGCAGGAAGGGACCAGGAACCATGGCATGCTGCGGACCCAGGTGCATGATCATCTCCGAGTCGGATTTGATCTCGCGCGTCTCTCTTTCCAGGAATGTGGGGTACTTCGGCCTCTCCGTGGGCACAGTCCCTGCCTCAATCTCAGCCTGAGTGGGCGGGAAGCTGTATTCGGTATATCCGTCCGGCGTGGGTATTGCCACTGCCCTTTCGCCTGTGGTGTAGTCCGGGTATCCCTTGAAATCCTTTCTCCAGGGCCAGACTCCTACCAGAGGATCGGAAAGGAGCAGAGGATACAGCTCTGGATGACCTTCGAAATTGATGCCAAGCATCTCCCAGATCTCCCGCTCGTACCAGCTGGCATTCCAGTACAGACCGGTCAGGGACTTGACGGAGGGGTTTGCCCGAGGCGTTTTCACCTTGAGCATGGCCACAACCTGATGAGCACCGTGGCTGGCCATGATCTCTACAACCTCCATCTCATTTCGGGCGATCCAATCTATTCCTGCCGAGCCTGAATAATGATCAAAATTCAGTTTATTGGTCAGGTGCTTGCAAACATCCAAGATCTTATTGGAGTCAATTGTAGCCCATAGCCTCCGGTCCGATTCTACCCTGGCGTCAGATACAGCGCCCGGAAACGCGGACTGGATGGAGCTAAGGACCTCGCTTGCTGTTGTCAAGAAAAGATCCCTCCTCTAGTATTCCCTCAGGTCCTTGCGCTGCTTGATCTTTTCCTGCAGATTGATGAGACCTTCAAGGAACTGCTCAGGCCTGGGCGGACATCCTGGAATATAGACATCAATTGGGAAATAGTCGCCTGTATTCTGGACGATATTATAGGAATCATAGAAAGGTCCGCCCGAGATGGCGCACTCGCCGATGGCAATGCACCACTTCGGCTCAGGCATCTGCTCCCAGAGATTCTTGAATACCGGCAGGTACTTTCTGGTCAGGTATCCAGAGATGATCATCACATCCGTTTGGCGGGGTGTGTTTCTGGGAATGCACCCGAATCGATCGCTGTCATAGGGTGCAGCTCCGAATACGAACATCTCCACACCGCAGCACCCCATGGGCTGCATCAGAAAGTATACAGAATTCTTTCTGCCCCAGTTGAATATGTTCTTAATAGGTCCCATCTGGATTATTTGATGGATCTTCTCCGTAGTCGTGAACCAAACCTCGGCCACTGGTTGGCCGAATATGGTCCACTTCTCAATCTCCTCATCGATTGCTACGGGCACGGGTATGACATCGCTTATACCCAACGCAAAGCCTCCTTCTTGATAGCATAGACAAGTCCTACCAGCAGTACAACGATGAATAGGAGCATCTCGAAGACGGCGTAATTCATGAGTCCGAAGACCATGAACTGTTGCATGACCTTATTCGCGTACACATAGATCCAGGGATACAAGAATAAAACCTCAACATCGAATATAACAAAAACGATTGCGAAAAGGTAATATTGAACACTATACTGGATCTTAGCGTCGCGGATGGGCTTGAGCCCGCCTTCGTATGTCGATAGCTTTTGACGCTTTGGCCTGTTAGGCGCTATGATTTTGATAACAGCCAAGGCAGCAATGGGCACTATAGCTCCCATTATCAAAAATATAATAAGTGGTATATAATTAACCACTGCCATCGGTTCGCCGGCCATTGTTTACCCTCCGTAAAAGCTAAACATAAGGCCTGGTATAAAAGGTTTATGAGAAAAAATTTCGCGTTGCATAAGTTCAATCACAATTTTCGGGGACTATCCGATGAATATTATCATTATTAAGGTGATTAAATGGATGTAGTTGGCCAACTGGAGATCGGGCCGGGGATGAGCGTTGCTGCCCTGGTGGAGAGAATGAACCATTGCGGCTTTGGCGCCAGGAGACTGGCGCAGGCTACGGCTATTTATGAAAAGATGCTTTCCGGAGATTTCACTAAATTCCTGACTATCTCCGGCGCGATGGTTCCTGCTGGCATGAGGCAGATCATATCTGGCTTGATCAGAGGTGGGCATGTGGATGTGCTGGTAATCACTGGGGCCAATCTCGTCCACGACATTATTGAGTCCTTTGGCTGCCATTGCATAGGGAAGGCCGAGTCGGATGATGCCGCTCTGCGGGCGGAAGGCAAGAGCCGCATCTATGATGTCTTCCTGAGGGACGAGGACTTTGTCGGTTTTGAAGATCTCATGCAAAAAATCATGCCTGAACTGGAAAAAACGTTATCTGGAAGAGAGCTGATGAGCATATTGGGCAGCCAGATAAACGATGAGAGATCCATATTGCGCTCCGCCTACGAGATGAATGTGCCGGTCTTCTGTCCGGCGCTTCCTGACTCCATGATCGGCCTTCAAGCCTGGATGTTCAGCCAGACCCATCGGCTTATTGTGGATGCGTTTGCCGATATCAATGAGATTGTGGACATCTGCTACGGGTGCAAGCGAAGCGGAATATTGATAGTAGGCGGGGGGGCTCCCAAGAACTTTGCTCTCCAGTCCATGCTGGTTACTCCTAATTGCTTTGACCTCGCGATACAGCTTACCACCGACACGCCCGAGAACGGAGGCCTCTCCGGTGCTACCCTCTCCGAGGCTGTCTCCTGGGGCAAGATCTCTGAGCACGCGGAATTTGTCACGGTTTATGGGGATGCGACCATCACTCTGCCGATGATGGTGGCGGCGGCGATGGAGAGGCTGAAGGGAGACCGAGAGACTTCGCAGGAAGATCTTTCCAGGTGAAGGGATTGCTGCTGGAAATTGATACCGCCGAATTCGAGCAGCTCGCCGGGAGCAGATCCAGGACGGTCTTTATATGCTGCACCGGCTCGCACATGTGGGGATGAATACTCTGGAGAGCGATATCGATCTGGTGATCATCTATATTGCTCCCACCTTGTCTCTTCTCCGGGGGGAGAGGATCCTGCCCACCGTACGCCAGCGGATAGCTGCCCATCGTGGCGAGATCTATGATACCCTTGGCTGGGAGATCGGCCATCTCATAAATCAGCTCATCAAGGGAAACGTCAACGCCATCTGGTACGCTATGAGCCCTCCTGGTTTTCAAGCCTGGTCATCAAGCCTTCAGCTGTTCAAGAGGTTCTATCGACTCTCGTCCAGGCCAACCTGTAGTAATAGTTAATAATCTCATTAGCATGCAAATAACGAGGTATTTCATTGGAGATCGTTGTGGGAATAAGCGGCGCGTCCGGGGCGGCCTACGCCATTCGGCTCTTGCAGGTATTGCGGGAGAAGGGAATCATCATCCATCTGGTAATAACCGATTCGGCGGCCAGAATAATTGAAATTGAGACCGATTCTCTGCTGGAGGATGTAAAGAGCCTGGCGGACCACGTTTACGATCCCGGCGACTTCGCAGCGCCATTTGCCAGCGGCTCGCATCTCTTCGACGGCATGGTGGTCATTCCCTGCAGCATGGGGACGCTATCGGCGATAGCATGTGGCTCCTCGGATACCCTCATCACTCGTGCTGCAGACGTCTGCCTAAAAGAGAAGAGGAGGCTGATAATAGTTCCCAGGGAGACACCCCTCGGATTGGTGCAGCTGCGCAATATGGTCGCCGCCGCTGAAGCTGGGGCGGTCGTTCTTCCGGCGTGCCCTGCCTTCTACTCCCGGCCCGAGAGCCTGGATGACCTGGTGGATGTGCTGGTAGGCCGGGTTCTGGATCTTCTCGGAGTGGAGAATGATCTCTATCGGCGATGGCAGGGAACCGCTGAAAGGAAATCTGAAAGGAAATGCTTATAACCGTTCGAATCAGAGCCACGGGCAAGGTGAATTAAATGAAGTGCGCGCTGTGTCTTGTTGAGAAGGAGACTGTCCCAGTCAAGCTCAATTTGGCCACTATCCACGGCCCCAAGGATGAGATATTTCATATTTGCAAGGAGTGCCTGGACCTGGCACATCAGGCGTATATCGATAAGGACTTCCTGGCTGCCAAGGCGGGATCCGGAGCTGCGCCCCACGGCGCTCATGGGGATGGGCATGGAGCGCATCACTGAAACTCCCTAAATCCATTTTCTCATAGAGCAATTCCATCATGAAAAAGATCCTGAATGATGAAGTGGTTAGAGGCATCTTTTCCTCCAGCCAAAAGGAATGCGACGTACTGATTGCTCTCTTTGCAATGGTCATCCCCAACTGGGATGAGGTGGAATATATTCTTGAGGGCAAGCCGCACATGGGACCAGAAGGATGGCATGCTATCTATGATCTCTTCTGCCGGTTTAATGAAGAGCACCCGGGAGAGAGCATCTTTCCGGGTGGGCTATGGCTTTCCATGGGATTCATAAAGGACGGCAGTCTGGATGCCTGGCAGGTGGACTGCTCGGGCATTAAATTCGCCTTTAAGAATGGCCGCGCTAAAACATCTATATGAATCGAGAATCCCTTTTTTCTGCCGCGCATGGTTTGAAGGCTACACCAGCCGGATTCACTCTCAGGATAAAGAGATTGAATCAAACATCAGGCTCAAACTTGCGCATACCTATCGCGTCTGCGAGAACATCGCAATCATTGCCCGGTCACTGAGAATGAATGAGGGCGACCTGGCCCTGGCGCAGGCAATTGCCCTCTTGCACGATGTAGGTCGATTCGAGCAGCTCTGCGGTTTTGGCTCCTTCGATGACCGCGTGACTCTTGATCATGCTCAGCTCGGCCTCAGGGTCATCAACCGCTCTGGAGTACTGTGCAGCCTGCCATGGATAGAGCGGAATCTGATCAGAAGAAGCATCTGGAATCATAATAAGTACAGCATACCTGATACCGAAAAGGCCGAAGTAAATGACTTCATCCAGTGCTATCTGGAAAAGAGGTGCCTCTGTGACTGTTTATGGCGTTAGTAATCGATGAGAGCCTGGAAGACTTCGCTACCCTATTCTTCGCTAACCTATTAAAGCGAATCTTCGCTCCGCTTCCACCTTTAGATGCAGCAGCCCTGAATCAATCGAACTTTTCAACATTTTTTGCATCTGACTGGCCAGAAGACGGGGGAGCAATCCTTCCCAGGATTCTTCAGTCTTAACCTGCATTTTATTGTCTCTTTTTGACATCTGCCAGATGTGGATGGCCTTAATGCCCATGGTCTTGCCAGTCCAGGCCAAAATTCTGGGACGATCTACCTCTGAGATGGTGGAGGTGATGGTCAGTCTGCCTGCTTTCCATGTGAATTTTGACCCTGGAGCCAATTCGCCCTGAAGAGTGGCAGATAGTACATCTGTATTCCATTCCGGCCATTGGTCGATGGCGGTCATCATCTCCCAAATGGTGTTGGCATCAGCTGCGACCTCTATCTGACCCGACGCAATAACCGGTGCCTTTTCATTTATCCTCATTGCAATGATCTCTGGAAGGCCAATGATATAAAGAAGACTCTTGAAAATTGCATTACGGAGAAGATCATTCTCTTAGTCCAAGAGGAAAGGTATAGTAATATGAGACCATAACAGGAGACAATCAGCTGCACAACTGGATGGTAACCAGTTTATTAAAGTGCTAATGGAGGACAAAAGCATGAGTTACTTAACAATATCATCTTTGATCATTACTTTAGTCGTTCTTGCGCTGGCATGCAGTATTCAGTCGCTGGGAGCTGTTATGATCAGCCAGGAAAACGGCATGGAAATCCTGGCCAACTTCACCAACAGTTCTGCGAACCAATCCGACAGTAACGCCACCATAAATGAGACTGCCGACAACCAGACGCAGGCAAGCGGAGCTATCACTAATGACAAATCTGGCCTGTGGGATTGGGGCAAGATTCCCATGGGCTATGTGTTGGATAATAACGGCACTTTGAATCGCGTGGTCGATGAAGAGTGGAAACCGAGCATCTGAACTGGTGGACCCTAAGATGTTGGAGCGCAGAACCGTCAAGGGAATAATGCTTCTGGCAGGAGTCATCGCTCTGCTCTTGGGATGGCATTTCTTTTCGAGCAGCTCATCAGCAGGTCAATGGAAGGTATCCGATGAGGGGGTCCTGGATTATGTTGCCGTCATGCCTCAATATAATCTGAGCCCGCCCGAGGACGATGGAAACAGCACCCTTTCCGCTGTTTTATTTCAAAGTCGCGGCGCGAATATGGCAGCGCTCTTGAGAATCCCGCGATCCGGGATGAGTGGAGACGAAAAGAATGGGAGCATTCCCGGCATTGTGCTCCTGCCCGGTGCGACCGTCAGCAAAGAGAAAGAGCAGAAGCTGGCCAGATATCTTTCCGACTTGGGATTTGCCAGCATCACCCTTGACCAGAGAAATCTGGGTGGAATAGATCCAAAGGCCGATCTGCAGTTGTTCTTGAAGGAAGAAGAGCCCACGGAGCATAAGATGGTTTATGATGCTCTGGCGGCGGCGGAGCTGTTGCGCAGTCGCCCTGAGATCGATCCTATGCGTATCATCTACGCTGGGGAGAGCAATGGGGGCCGTTTTGCCATCATAGCCTGCGCATTGGACAGGAGCGCGAGGGGTGTCTTAGCCATCAGCACTTGTGGCTATGCAGTGGATGCCGCTATCGGCTCGGCGGGAGCGGTTGATAACGATTTGGTCCGATTCTACCGGTCCATCGATCCAGAGACCTACCTTGGCAGGATCGCGCCTCGTCCATTGGCAATGATTCATTCTCTCAATGATACTATAATACCTTGCAAATTGGCTGAGCAGACCTTTGCTCGGGCGGTGCAGCCCAAGAGATTGCACACCGTAGGGTGCAATGTGCATGGCTACTGCGCCCAAATGAATGATGCAATCGAGGAAGAGCTGGATGGCATGGCCGTTATATAGCCGGAGCTGGATATCAGGAGGGATAGGCAAGGTCGATAATATAGCGGGTAGGAGGAAAGGATGGTCTTTTCTCAACCTTGCCCATCTCAAGCTCGACGTTCAACGATATAAATATGTGGTACGCTTCTGATCAGGATTCGTTTGATTCTTCTTCCCTCTGCTTCTCTCGTTCGACCGGCGCTTTCATTGATACGGCAACGAACGATTAAATTTTGCCTGATATGTATGGCAGCAAGCGCAGATTATTCTCTCTTCGGTATGGCGGTTATCATCGTTCTCCAGGTGGTATTATCAAAATACAGAGCATCAAACCACATCCAGTAAAAGCGGTTGGCATTGACGAAGGAGTAGCCGTCGCAGTAATCGTCGTATCTATCATAGGGATCTGCCAATATCAAGACATCATCCCACGGATCGCTATCATTTCGATAATCGTATCCGACTGCAATCGCCCAATGTCCGCTCAGATCTATCCATTCTATCAGAGTGGGAATGCCCCGTCCAATGTTGTCTCGCAACCGCTGCAACGCGCTACCGTCACCTTTGTCCTCAAACTCAAGTCTGGCATCAAAACCATTATTCTCCAGCCAGACAACCATTTCTTCTGGTTTTGTTCCCGGATGGGATGAATTCATGTCTCTTGTACCCATTTCTTGGGAGATTCGCATTTCCGTTTTTGTGTCCTCTAGAATATCATGATGTCCGTAGAATTTGGCAAAGGAAAGCAGTGCCGCCGGGCCGCACGTATATTCGGTCGTCTGCTGGTAGGCCCTCAAACCGCCAATAAAATCTGCATTCTGTGAGGTGGAAAGGATCTTTGTATCTATTCTCGGATACCAGGTAATGCTGCTGTTCTCCCCGCAAGTGCAAGCGCAGGAGACGAGAAGGGTTAAGATGAGAACGTTAGGCGTCGCAATGGTCATATTCTTCGTATGGCTCCTGTGGATTATCTCCATATGGTGCTTTTAGCCGATAAAGATATTCGTCTTGGTTGTATCTCTTTCTGGGAAGAGATTGGTCGCGAGGGAATTTTGCCGATCTGAAGTGAAAACGCGATCTATGGGGGCCGCAGCGTGATTGTGTCTTCTTTTTGCTTTTCTGGTCGCTGGGTTACCAGCGCCAATGTTTATTTCTATGGAGAAGGCAGTTATGATGACTGGAATGCTTCGTGGAGACGATGGCCCATGTTCAATACCAAAAAGATCAATGAAAATGGGGAAGTTGTTGTAGCGATTTGCCCGTTATGCAATTTGCGCGTCGAATTTATCGGTGCTCCTATGGTGAGATGCTATTGCACTGGTGACATGTATGAGCCGGAGAGAATCGTCTGGATCAGAGAATCAGATGTCCCGAAGGATACCGGATATGATGTGGAGAATTTGAGGGGAAATAACAAGCAGCAGGATTTCTTGCCCAATGCTCACACCGCAGAAGATGAGACAGAGGGGTAATATAGCTCGGGAAGATCATGCCTGAAGATCGCTCTCCTGTCCATGTTTCGTGACCGCTGGCATCAGGATGGCTGGTTTCATGACCGCAGGTTTCAGGATGGCTGAGGAGATGACTGATGAGATAAAATTATCTCGTCAGTTTGTTTTACTTGAACAAGGGATCATTTACTGAGTGAATATTTATCGAGGCTCGCATGTACAGGATAGTCAAACGCAGGGAGATGGCTGGTGGGGATATCATTCTCAACGAGATTGAGGCACCCAAGATCGCCCAAATTGCTCAGCCGGGACAGTTCGTGATTCTCAGGGCCAATGAGGATGGAGAGCGCATCCCAATGACCATCGCAGATATTAATGCTGCTGAAGGGACCATTACCATCATCTACCATGTAGTAGGCTGGTCCACAGCGCTATTCAAGACCTTGCAGGTAGGTGACCATTACCTGAATGTAGCCGGGCCTCTGGGCCGTCCTACCGAGGTAGGAAATGTGGGAACGGCCATCTGCGTGGGAGGGGGGACGGGTCTGGCTGTTCTCTATCCTATTGCCGAAAAATTGAAAAGCCTGGGAAATCGGGTGGTGAGCATCATAGGGGCACGCACCAGGGATCTGGTGATCCTTCAAGAGGAAATGGCTGCAGTCTCCGATGTGCTGATGATCTGTACGGATGACGGTTCATTGGGGCGAAAAGCGCTGGTTACGGAGCTATTGAAAGAAGCTCTGAAAAGAGAGACCCCTGGGTTAGTGGTGGCCATCGGGCCGGTGCTGATGATGAAACTGGTCAGCGAGATCACGCGGCCCCAACAGATCAAGACCATCGTTAGCCTCAACCCCATCATGATTGACGGGACCGGCATGTGTGGCAGTTGCAGAGTTGAGGTGGGTGGAGAGACGAAGCTGGCCTGCGTGGATGGGCCGGAGTTTGACGGCCACCTTGTTAATTACGAGCTGCTCATGTCGCGCCTTTCTGCGTTCCATGAGGAGGAGATGGAGTCCCTGCGGGAGCATGGCAGTGAAGAGATGCATAGGTGCCGCCTCAAAGAATGGCATTTGGTTTAGTGCGATGCGAGAAATATCTGCATATTTTTTTTAATATAACGTACAAATATTTATAATCCTGTTTGACCCACTTGCTCCTGGAGGTTTTGCATGAAAGATATTCCGAAAATTCTCGCTGTCATTTTCCTGCTATATCTGCCTGTTGTCTTGGCGGATGATATAAGCGCGGATCAGCTCAAGCAGATGATGACTGCCTCTGCGGACAATCTCACCGCGTATACCTATAATCGTTCTGCAGAAAGTACTACCATTTACAGCAATGAGTCGCTGCATGAAAAATTTGCTGCCATGAAGGACACCGAGGGCAGAGTGAATCTCACGGCACAGTCCGGTTGGTGGAGCCATCGGCTTACTGATAATGAAACCGGAGAGGTCCTCACCTGGCAAGGATACTTCTCAAACGGTACTGAGTACTGGAAAGAGAAAGACAACTGGACCCAATTTATCGTCGACGATCCGGATGCGATCATGGCGGACTACAATGAGCTTCCCAGTCAAGTGTCGCTCCTGTATTTCAGCAACTTGTCGATCATTGGCGCAGAGGTCGTTGATGGAGACGAATGCTACGTAATTGCAGCAGAACCGATCCCCTTAATCAGGGAGATCATTCTCGGCACGCAAATCTATGCTGCTTATCTCTCTTCGCCTTTCTCGATGCCCGACGAATTCGATAACAATAGCTTTGACCTGGATAACACTTCAATTCAGGCCAGCAGCAATATCTCAGTTACAGCCTGGGTCTCCAAAGAGACCTCACTGATCAGAAGAATCGAGATTGACTCCCGCTTATCGCTCTCTCCTTCGATCCTCGATATTGAGGAGCCGGACTTTTCCATACAGTCGACTTTAAAGGAGCTAACCGATTATGGCAACTTCGGCAAGGATGTTCAAATAGTGCTTCCTGGAGAGAGCGAGAAAAATTCTCCTCGTACCAAGGGCGTTGACTGGAGATGGGCGGTCTTTGGATTGGTGGAGCCGTGATAGGAGGGATAATTAGATGAGATCTTCTAAAAATATTATCTTGTGCCTTTATATGCTGGCCTTTCTCTCTTCAGGCTTGATGGCAGCTACGGGTGAAGATTCCTCTGATCAGGCACGCACCTACTGCGTCCGGTCGGGCTATCTTTACAGCTCGTCTCCGGCTGTTAATGGCGGTCAGGGAATTTGCATGTTTCCTGATAAGAGTTGGTGCGACTCTCAGGCATTCTTCCAGGGAACTTGCAGCCGCAACTTGAAGCCTAATATATTGCCGGGATATGCATCTTATCCCGAAGCCATGTGGATGCAATCAGCTGAATCCATCTGCCGGGGCAGCGGAGGCAGTCTGAGGAGTGTTCATACACCTTATGGTGATATTACTATGTGCGTGTTTCCCAACGGCAAGAGCTGTGATATGAAATCTCTGGCAGATGGAAGATGCGGCGGAGATATGTGGCTTGCATATGCTCGTTCCTGGCTTGATGCGCCATAGATTCACATTTCCATTTTTTAGCTGCATATTTTCCCTGCCATAATTGCTTATTTCCCTTGCCATAATGTTATATCAAATGAAAGAATGCCTATGATCTGGTGGATGATTGCCAATGAATTCTGATGAAGTCTGGTTTTCCCACAGAGAAAAAATTTTCCAGGTCAAAGACGGAACGATCCAATGGACCGATGAGACGAAGATATGGAACTGGGATCGCTGCACAATTTCGCTTGTAAAATCTCCCAAGAAAAAGCTCAGAGTAGTGGTGAGGAGCAATGCAAACCGAAACCAGACATCGTTTAAGGTCAACCGACCAATGACCTTGAGATATATGTTGGGTTTTGATATTGAACGAGTTGATCCTTTGAAATGCGAGAGTCCTGCTTCGATAAGAGACTTAAAAGATAGCAGCCAATTATGGACCGGTCCTGGAGATCGATGGGTATTTCAACTGGACGAAGATTATTGGATTTGGGAGTATAAAGACGATGCTTCGGACATCACTTCCTCTAATGTCTATAAGATCCATCAGCAAATACTGGAAAATTTATCCGGCGCCAAACAGGATGGCTTTAGCGAGGTCTTTAATCTGCAGCCTAAAAGCCTGAGTGATAGGATGGTAATAGATCATCTCCGCTCTCCGCCCGGCAGCCTGAAAGATCGCATCATTCCGACGATCTACCAGCCGGCAGTGGATGGATTAAAGAATTATCTCAGAGAGGTTCATTGTGCCCAAAAAGATCTTGATGGTGGAATTTCTGAGGTTGAGGTTACTTTGATCTTCAATAACGAAGAATTAAGGAAGCATCGCCTCCTTGACCTCCCATATCGGGAGCTTCGCCGTTTAATATATAGTCGAGATTCCGATGTGGAGAGCTTTAAGATAATTATCGATAGAAGCAATAGGCAAAACAACCGTTTCATCTTCAAGAACATTCACAGCATAATCGATGGCAAAAACAATGATCTGAATGAGGATTCGATACATGGCGATCCGGAAGGCATCGGATGTGCTATCAGCTACTATTTGATTGACTACAGCCATCCGGTAATATTTGTCAACACCTCCAATCATGCTATGGCCGAGCATGATGCCAATCAGAAGCTATGGAAATGGGAGTATGTGCCTGGCGTAGTGGATTCGCCTGTGCTTCTGGCAAGCAAGACCCGCAAAGAAATAGATGAGGAATTTGATCGTGGGCAGGCAAAAGAAGAATAGACGGATAAGAAGGATCGAAGGATAAGAAGGATGAGAAAGATCATTAAAATCGACGCGCAGCTATGCAACGGCTGCGGCGAGTGCATCACAGCTTGTGCGGAAGGAGCCATACAGCTGCATGACGGCAAGGCCCGGGTGGTGAGCGACAGCTTCTGCGACGGCTTGGGCGCATGCCTGTCCGTTTGCCCTCAGGGTGCTCTTCGCATCGAGGAGCGCGAAGCTTCTCCCTTTGACGAGGCGGCGGCAAGAGAGCATAAGAGTCTTGTCCAAAAGCATGGCCGGATGGGCAATGCCAGAGGTGCGGATTCAGGTGGGACGGATAGATGCGCGGCGAGCGCAGCGGTCCATCCATCTTCATCATTTGCTCCATGTACTGCACCCATATCCCTTAAGCGGGATCAAATGTCTCAAGCAGATTTTTCCCGTGAAAAGATAAAACCCGGACAAGACCATGCCAATGAGCTATGCGGCTGGCCTATCCAGATGAGGCTGGCCCGTCCCTGGGCTCCTTACCTGAAGGGCGCTCGCCTGCTGGTGGCCGGAGACTGCACTGCGTTTGCCTATCCTTCCATACAGCAGGAATTCATTAAGGGACGAGCCGTTCTGGTGGGTTGCCCCAAGCTGGATGAGATCGAGCCGTTTGTGGAAAAGCTGACCGAGATCCTCAGGCAAAATGATATCCTGGACATTGCCGTACTGCACATGACCGTGCCCTGCTGCTCTCAGCTTGTCGAACTGGTGGCAAGAGCAGTTCGCCAATCTGGGAAAGATGTTGCTGTGAAGAGCTATGTGGTGGGAATTGACGGAAGGCTGATTAATGGATAAGAAGCAAATCATATTCAGGAAGGCGGCCATAGAGGACGCTCCAAACCTGATCAAGTTGTGCAAGGAGACGATTGTGCAGGTCTATGGTCAGATCCTGCCTTGGGAGAAGCTTGAGCCTTGGGTGGAAGGAGATATGGTTGCAGAGCAGGTCAACAAGCAATGGCAAGATATGATTGTGGCAGAAAAGGCAGGAGATATCGTTGGAGTTGCTGCACGGTCTGACGATAAGGTAGACATTCTTTGGATTCATCCCGCCCATCACCGAAGGGGCATAGGAAGCTCTCTGCTGGATATTGTTGAGACGGAGTTGAGGAAATCCGGGCATGATATAGCAAAGCTGGAATGCTTCAGCGATAACCATCGTGCGATGGAGTTCTATCGGGCCAAAGGATTCAAGCCCATCTGCGAGGAGATGGACGAAGAGGCAGGTGCCTTGAAGATGGTGATGACAAAGACATTGGCAGATGAATCCGGGCAATTTGCCAATCTGGAAAAAACGTGCTGCAACGGCGCTATATGATGCGGTTTTAGGGAAAAGTTTTTACTGTTATGGGTGGAGAACTATTATATGGATTTCAGCCGTCGCTTTGACATGGCAGCAGGAACTCTGGTCTTCTTGGTCTTTCTGGCCACAGTTTATCTTACCAAGGATTTCCTTACTACTATTCTGCTGAGCATAGTCATGATGTTTCTCCTCAATCCACTCTTTGCCATCTTTTTTCGTCTGACGCGGCAGAGGCAAGTCTCCTCTCTGTTCTCCATAATGATCGTCTTTATATTCATTCTTGTCATTCTACTGGGCATTACCACTGTCCTCGTAGTGGAGATATCCAATCTGGAAAGGTCTGGAGCTCTGTCTGGCATCCAATTCGCGGCCATAACCCAGGAGATCGACAGGTGGGCCATGAGCGCTTTTCCTGATTGGTTTTATAATTATGTGAGTGTCATAATACTCAAAAACGTCCAGGAGATAAGCGACATCCCTGTGACCATTGCTACCTGGCTCTTTCCCATTGTGCAGCGAGAGCTAACCTCATTTGCCTCCAATCTGCCCGTCCTTTTTGCTCAATTGATCGTCGCGGTCTTCTTCACATATTACATTCTCGTCGATGGCAAGGAATTCCTGGCCAAGGCAGTAGACCTGGTTCCCAGGCAGAAACGAGCAATTGTTCTGGATTTTCTGCAGGAGCTGAGCGGCATCTATAACACCCTTTTTACAGTCTACTTCACCACGTCGATGTTGAGCGGTGTTTTGGCTGCTATAGGTTTTTCTATGCTGGGCGTCCCCTATCCCTATTTGATGGGTGTTGTTGTTGGCATCTTTACCCTCGTTCCCATGCTTGGGCCGCCTTTTGTATTCATTCCTCTCGCGCTTTATTCTCTGTTCATGGGGGATGCAATCCGTTTCCTGATAATCATGATATTTGGAATGGTGGTGCTCATGGTGATACCAGAAAATTTAATCCGACCTCATCTGGCCATGAAGAGCTCCCGGATTCATCCCATAGTTACATTGCTTGCGTATACTGCACCCATATTCGTAGTAGGAATCATTGGAGTGATTATCGGCCCTACTCTCTACGGCTTTCTCCTGGCTGCCTATCGGGCAGCTATCAATAACCGGGAGACTTGACGAATGGAAAGCTTTATCTCTTTTTATAGGCCACTAGTTTAGTTCATTCCATGGAGCTTTAAAGATGGGCGCAGTGAATGGCTTGGAAAAGTCTGGTGCTATTGATGTTGCTGAGCTGCTACTGACTGCAGATATTTATAACCGCACAGATAATTTGAATGAAGACGATCTGCCTCCCAATATTCGCAAGCATTACTTCGATATGCAGACTAGAAGCGTAAAGAGGCCTATTTATGTAACCAGCGCAGATGCGCAGAAGATTTACGGCATTGAGAATGTCAAAGCGGCTATAAAAGATCTTACATTTGTGGCTTTTGAGGAGTTTGGCTCTCAGCTCCGTCTGACTGTATTCGATGTGGCAGCCAGGTGGTTTGCCAATCAAAAAGAGCTGGACAGGATAAAATCTAATCCCACTCTGGCTTATTTCTATGAGAACTATGATTCTCTCGATGTGAGTTATGCCCACGCCAGGAGCTCTAATAGGCCTCTATCTGCCGACCGGGAATGGATAGATGCCAAGATCAAAGAGCTCTGCAAGGATTCCAAAGAGGCGGAGGACCTTCTAAAGCTCGCCTATATCAAGGCCCCTGAGGATGTGAGGGACAGACTTGCCGGTCTGATCTTGACTGAGGATCAGAAGTCTGAGATCGAAAAGATGGGCAAAGCTCTCAAGAACCGGCAATATCTGCGAGAGATCGGCCTTTATGAGATTGGAAAGCTTCTTTTCGTCGGTCCGCCTGGCACCGGAAAGACATCGACTGCCCGAGCTCTTTCCAGCTATTTTTCCCTGCCTATTGTCGAGGTCCGCCTCTCCATGATCACCAGCCAGTATTTAGGGGAGACATCCAAGAATATCGACAAGGTCTTTGAGCTGGCCAAGAGGCTCTCTCCCTGCATATTGCTTATTGATGAGTTTGATTTTGTGGCCAAGACCAGAACCTCAGATGAGCACGGTGCCATGAAGAGGGCGGTCAACTCGCTTTTGAAAGCCATTGATGAGATCAGCCTGGTGGAGCATGGTGTCTTGCTCCTGGCGGCTACCAACCATCCGCAGCTATTGGATTATGCGGCCTGGCGGAGGTTTGATAAGGTATTGAACTTCCCCTTGCCTGACAAGGATATGAGGCGCAAAATCCTGGACAAGGTGATAGCTCGAATTGATGCGGATGTCGATACGGAAGCTCTGGCAGAAGCCACTGATGGCTATTCTGGCTCGGACCTCCGGTTGGTGATCAGAGAGGCGGTGCTCAATGCCCTCCTGGAGGATCGGAGACATTTGGACCAGCAGGATCTGGACAGGTCTATTGAGGAGTTCCGGCGAAGGATCTTTGATTACAAGCGGAGCATTACCGCGTGAGAGGCATTGTATGAGCCATTAGGAGCTATTGAGGGGGAGCATGAAGGTCATTTTACTGGGTACGGGAGATGCCATTGGCACTCCCAAGATCGGCTGCAAGTGTCCGGCCTGCATGGATGCTCTGCGGGGTGGCAGGAGCCGCAGGATGAGGTTTTCTGTTCTTATCGAATCGGATGAGGATGACGGAAAGGTGCTGGTGGACAGCAGCCCCGATCTGCGCTGGCAGCTACTGAAGAAGGATATAGCCAGTGTGGACGGCGTTATCTGGACGCATGCCCACTATGATCATTATGCCGGATTTGGGGATTTTCATCGGGTGCAAAGCCATGTAGATGTTTATGCCCTCAAGGGGACCATGGACTATATCCTGAATTACCTCTATTTCCTGAATCCCGTCCGCCATGATGCTCTGGCCTATCAGCCTTTTGATATCGCTGGAATGCAGTTCACCCTTTTTCCCGTAAACCACCCCCCAGTGGAGACGGTGGGCGTGCGCATTGATGACGGCAATAAAGTAGTGGTGATCACCAGCGATACCAAGATGGAGATTCCGGAAGAGAGCCTGGAGCTGATGAAAGATGCTGATTTGATGCTGGCGGATGCCATTACCCCGCCCGGCTACACCATCAGCAAGCACATGACGGCAGACGAAGCCATTGCTCTCGGAGAGCGGTTGGGGGCAAAGCGACTGCTGCTCACCCATCTCAGCCACCTCTATCCCCCTCATGAGATTGCTCTCAAGCAGTGGCCGCTGGGCCATGATATGATGGAGATCGTTTTGTAAAATGAAAATCGTTTTGTCTCTTCTGATGCTGGAGCTATTTGTCGCAGTGGCCACTGCCGGCAATGAATCCGAGCCGATTCTCTCCAATGATTTCTGCGTCCCACTGAATTATAGTTATGAAGATCTCGACCTTCATGCACTCAATGTGCCTTCTTCTGCCGAGGCGACGATAGAGAGCCTGGCTGCCTATCTGGTCAAGCCGGCGAAGAATGATCGCGAAAAGTCGCGGGCCATATTCCGCTGGATCACCGAGAACATCGACTACAATGTCGATGTCTTTTTTGGTGGAAGCAGCGGGTCCACCAAATCTGAGGATGTCCTGAAGAGCAGAAGATCTATCTGTTATGGCTATTCCGATCTCTTCCTCTCTTTAGCCAGAGAGGCGGGCCTGCAGGCGGTGAAGGTCACTGGCTATGGCAAGGGGTATGGATATGTGCCAGGCAGCAACTTCACGGGTCCATTCAATCATGCCTGGAATGCCGTCAAGATAAATGGATCCTGGTATCTGATAGACAGCACCTGGGGGGCGGGATATGTGAGCGGAGAGGGAAAGTACGTTCGCAAATTCGATGATCATTATTTTATGACGCCGCCCTGCCAATTCATTTTCAGCCACTTCCCGGATGATTGCTGCTGGCAGCTTCTCGATCAGCCTCTCACCAAGGGGGAGTATGAGAATCTCGTTTATCTGGAAGCGGACTTCTTCAATCTGGGCCTAATGCTCGGGGAGAGAAATGGGACGATAATAGCGGACAAGCAGATCAATCTCTCCATCTTCGCACCCCAGGATGTCTTGATGATGGCAAAGCTTGAGCATGCCGGGACCGGGGAAGCACTGGATGGATACGCATTCTGCCAGAGGGATGGGGGAAGCTATGATATTGATGTTCGGTTTCCTGAGGAGGGCAGCTATATCCTGAAGGCCTATGCTAAGAGAAGAGACAATCCTGGAAAGTATGACTCTGTTTTGGAGTACGGCATCAATGCCTCCTCCGGTGGGGGCGTCGGCTTTCCTACAACTTTTAAAGCGTTCAGCGAAACCGGTGCTTATCTATTCGGGCCGCTGGTGGGAAATCTGGAGGCCGGGTCGAGCTATTCCTTCCGGATCAGGGTTCCCGGCGCCAGGAATGTCTCGGTGGTCTGCGGGGATGATTGGACGGCTCTTGCATCGCGAGGGGATCTGTTCGAAGGGAATGCGACTGCTGAAAAGGGGGGTGTGGTGATCTTCGGAAAGCTTCAGGGAGAGGAGTGGGACGGGCTGGTGAAGTTTGAATCGACCAAATAGAGGTTGCATATATTATAACCCTTGCACGAATATCTTTCGGTCTGAAAAAAAATCGTATTAGCCATAAATTACATCATCTTGGTGACAATAAGCCTCCACTCTCTGCCATGAAGCCCGGCTGTTGTCCAGTAGCTTTCTTTGGTCACGACCTTTTTATTGCCCTCTGTTACCTGGAAGCTGTAGTATCCATGTCCCGATCTCTCTATTATCATTCTCTCTCCCAGTGCAAGAAGGCTGGGGTATGGCTTGTAGAGCGGGTCTTCGAATAGATTCTTGCCAATCTGGCTGGCATCCCGGTCATAGGCTATCAGGCCGTCCAAGTCCATCGTCCAGAAGCTGTAATCGGTGATATTGCTCCTATTCTCTATATCAAAGTGCAGTTGGGCAGCCACTACATTATTGAGCATCTTATCCGGCTCAATGATTGCGCTGATCCCTCCCAGGAATTCTCCTTGCGGTGAGAATACCGGATATGCCAGTGCTGTGCCGTTGTATCCTTCTACCAGCAGGAATTGTCTGCTTAAGGTGGGGGTCTTATCCTTCAAGACATGAGCTATATGCTCCTGGCTGCTTATATCGGCCCCTTCGCCGCCTTCGCATCCTTTGCATTCGGCGGAAATGATCTTTCCTTCTTTGCTGAAGGTCACTGCTTCTACCAGGTTTGAGTTGGTCTCTAACAGTTCGCGCAGTACTTCATCCGCAGCAGCTCCCTCAAGGCCTGTTGCCGCCAGATCGCGGGATGCATTGGCTATATCCAGGTCCAGATCATTCAGGCAGCCCTGCACATTTGCCTGAATCTGGAGCAATGTGAAGATCATGTCTGTTGTTGCATTTGAGGCAGAAGAATTGTCTTTTGTCTCATCCAGGCCAGCAGCGGAAAACGCGCATAATAGCAGAGAAATGCCAAATGCCATAAATGCTAGGCAATACCTGCCTTTTGCCGAACCATTCTGATTATTCATTTGCTCACCCGTCTTCCCAATGATATTCTTACGCATATCGGCAAGCTTCTTATCTTTATTGCTTCATTCCAGGGTTATCCGTCCGGGCTAAGAAAATCATCTGCCAAAGGCCTGGGAGATCCCCTTTATTATCTCGTCTCTAATCCTTCGAAGAGAGCCAAGATGTTCTTCCTTCGATCCTGCGGCGCGGTCGGATCTACGAGGCTATTCTGGATGGCCTCTCTGGCTCGGGGAGATTTGCTGGCTGATTTGCCAAGGTTCTGCAGATTTGTGCTGAATACTGGGCAGGCCTGTTTTGCCCAGTTGCAGACAGTTGCCGCCAGGTCGAAAGCTGTATCCTGAAATTCCTGAGCAACGGCACCATCTTCCATTCAACCAGGAACTGTGCCAGCAAGGAGAATGCAGAGCGAGAATGGCATCAAAGAGCGCAGCTGGAAGAATGCTCTTCTTTGTGAGCCTCCAGTCCCGCTTCTTTTCCTATCTCCCGCAAATAATCCTGAAGCGCTCTCCTGTATCCTTTTCTGGCGGCGAGCTTCTCGATCCACTTCATGACGCCGCTGCCGTATTGCATGGCCTTCTTTTCATATTGGGCTATTGCCGCAGGCATGTACCGCCCGGCTACAGCGCGCAGCTGCCTCTTGCGCACTCCATTCGCCACCCGCATCTCCGCCGGGATGCTCCTGGCAGCGACGACTACTCTCTCGTCCATGTAGGGCAGGGAAAAATATGTTCCGTGCAGTCCGGCCACCGCCTGATCCCTGGCCAGCTGCACAGCCAGGCCCTGGAAATCCTTTTCCATATCCTTGGCAAGGGTTGCGGTCTCCAGGTAGCGGGAGTAGCCGCCAAATAGCTCATCCGCTCCCTGGCCGGCCAGAATGCGCCTGTGCCCGTGCTGCCCGGCCCACTGGCTTACGAAATAGAGCGTCGTGGCAATGGAGGCGTTTACCGGGTCCTTTTTGGGAATAACGGCGAGAACGGCTGCCAGGGCCTCTTCAATTGATGCCGGATCGATTATCTGTTCATGAAGGACGAGGCCAAGCTCCTCTGCCACCTCTCTGGCATGGCGCAGATCATGCGATCCGGCCAATCCCACGGCAACGCATTCCCTTCCAGCCAGCCTGGCGACGAGCGCAGAATCGACGCCGCCTGATAGGGCCACAATACCTTCGTCGCTGCGAAGCCGCACTGCTACTCTTATGGCCTCATCCAGATCCATGAGCGGGTATTGCGGGTCTACCTTTCTTATCTCATCGCCCTTGCAGACCATGGCACCAGCCGGGCAGTCTCCGGGCATGATTCCGAAATGATCGCGGGCCTTGCATTCGTTCCATTCCAGGAAAAACTCGCCCCCCAGTCTAGAGATCATAGCCGGGTCCCGGAAGAGAATTTCTCGGATATCGTTCTCATCCAGCCTCTTTCCATCCCGCTCCACCCAGCCCCGAACCTTAAGAGAAAGATCCATAGATCCTGATACCTCAAACGCTGTTTCCGCCCATTGCTGAGATCAAAGCTGAACATCAAAGCATAAGTACATTGTTTCTCGCTTTCTTGCCTTTGCCGTCTCATTGCTGCCTGAATCTGAATCGAGAACCGCACTATCTCCCATCAAGATCATCTCGATCCGCTCGAATGAGATCCGCTGCACTGATACCAATGTTTTTGGTCCCTTTTCGAATCTCTCTCGCTTCAGCCAGACGCCTTTCCGGAAGCCGAAGGTATCCAGCCTGGCAACTAATATCCTTTCAGGACTGCATAGATTCAGGACTGCAAAGATCTTTTCCTGAATAGAAAACGTTTTAGCTTCTGAGGATCAGTCCCTGGAATGGTTAGAAAAAGGAGACATACCCGTGAAAGAGATCGCATCGGAGTGCCTCACGAAAGTGAGAGCTGAAAAGCCGCTCATCCATCATCTGACCAATTGGGTTACTATTTATGATTGTGCCAATATTGTAAAGGTATTTGGAGCCTCTCCGGTCATGGCTCATGCCAGAGAAGAGGTGGCAGAGATGGCAGGCATAGCCAGCGCTCTGGTCCTGAACATCGGCACTCTTACCTCCGATTTTGTGCAGTCCATGATAATAGCCGCAAAGAGCGCCAATAAGAAGGGAATACCGGTGGTCCTTGATGTTTGCGGAGCCGGGGCAACACGATTTCGTGATGAAAAATGCTTTGAGATCCTGAATCAGGCAAAGGTGAGCATTATAAAGGGAAACTCCTCTGAGATTGCCCGAATCGCCGGGGAGAGCGTCTCTACAAAAGGCGTGGATGCCTCAGATGTCAAAAGGGATCTGCAGGAGATAGCCCGAGATCTGGCGGCAAAGAAGGATTGCACCGTGGTCATCACCGGAAAAGAGGATATCGTAGCCGATGAGAAAAGAGTGGTGATGGTGAAGAACGGCCACGAGATGATGGCAAATATCGTGGGCACTGGATGCATGGCCGCTTCGGTTATAGGCACATTTGTCGCTGTGGAAAAGGATTATGTCGGTGCGAGCGTTGCCGGTCTCGTCTGCTACGAGGTGGCAGCAGAGCTGGCAGCCGCAAAGGCTGCGGGGCCGGGCAGCTTCAAGGAAATGCTCTTTGATGCCGTGTTCAATCTTGATGCCGAAACGGTGGAAAAGATGATGAAAATAGAGGAAGGTCTGAGATGAAGTTGAGGTGGTCTTGGAGATGAAAGGATACTACTTCATAACCGACTGCAAATTGAGCCGCGCCGGAAATGAGAGAGATGTGCTCTCTGCCGTCTCCTGCGGAGTGAAGGTCGTCCAGTACAGAAACAAGAATGCAGAAACTCTGCAGATGTACGAGGAAGCAGTCAGGCTGGGAGAGATCTGCCGAAACTCCGGCACCATGTTTCTGGTCAACGATCGAATAGACATTGCCTTGGCGGCAGAGGCCGATGGCGTTCATCTCGGCCAGTCAGACCTGCCCTGCCCGACAGCCCGCAAGCTTCTAGGCAGAGAGAAGATCATCGGCGTTACCGTCCACAACCTCGCCGAAGCTCTGGAGGCAGAAAGCGTCGGAGCTGACTATTTGGGAGTCTCGCCCATCTTCCAGACCGCGACTAAACCGGATGCTGGAAAGCCGGCGGGTATCAGGCTGATCGAAGAGATCCGAAAAGAGGTGGACATTCCATTGGTAGCCATTGGCGGCATCAACCACGACAATGCCGGAGAGGTTGTGAGAGCAGGCGCGGACGGCCTTTGCGCCATATCCTGTGTTGTAGCCAAGGAGAATGTGAAAGAAGAGATTGCAAAGTTTCAGGCCCTCTTCAAATGATCAACAGAAAAGATATTGAAGACTATCTCTGATCCTATCACGGAGTTGGCGCCGGCGGAATTCCCGCAGCCTCAAACTCCTTTTTGACCGCTTCTCTGATATCGCAGCCGATAACCTTCGCCACATTTCTTCCTGGGAGTGGAACCTCCAGCCGCAATGTCAGCTCCGAGTACCGGGAGTTGAGCAGCAGCACATTGACTGGCCTGTCCTTGAGAACCAGAGGATGACTCTTTGCAGCCCCGAGGATGATCTCCCTAGCTCTATCGATGTCTGAGGCCTTTTCCAGATCAAAATCGACATTCCAGATGATTTCCGGCTCCCTGATGGACCAGTTGATTATCGGCTCATTGCCGATGATGCTATTGGGCACAATTATCCTCTTGCTGTCGGAGGTGCGAATTACCGTATGCCTGAGCGTCAGATCTTCTATCTGGCCGTACTCGCCTCGGAAGTCGACCAGGTCTCCTACCCGGATGGGCTGAAAGATGGCAATGAAGATTCCGGAGGTGAAGTTGGATAGTGAATCTTTGGCAGCAAAGCCGATGGCCAGACCTGCAATACTTGCACCGGCAAGCACGGCGGTGACCAGGCTCTGCAGCTGGGGTATCTGATAGATGATGAGCATGAGGCCGATGATGTAGATCGCGGCAGAAGCCAGTCTGCGCATCATGATCTGCATTGTCTCGTCCACCTTCATCTGCACCTTGCTCACCATCCTGGGAATATGGTTTACCAGCATGCGGTCCACAATTCGCGCTGCTGAGCGGGTCAAAAGGGCAATTAAAATTATAAAGAATGCATTTAGAACGATGGATGTTACATCAATGCTGCTGATTGCATTTGCCAGTATCTGGATGAATACCAGGTCAACATGTCTGCCTGTCGTTGAATCCACAGCCTTCTGAATAAAATTAGCGAGCAATATCGGATCGGTCATGCTTGCCACGGCGGTAAGATTCATGAATGCCAGCATAGAAAATGAGTACTTAAAGATTTCCCAGGCTCGCCTGGACAATACTTTTGCGCAGATTAACTGGGAAAATAGAGAAAAAGTGCGGCTTTATGCCGCCTAAGAGAACATCCGCAGAGCTTCTTCAGATCCCTGGATCTCATCACCCAGGACCTTTCTTATTGCTGCCTCGAAATCGGTTCTCCTGACCGAAGACGCGCCTCTGCGCAGAGCATTCATGCCCGCCTCAACCACAATGGCATGAATGTCAGCGCCGCTCGCTCCCTCGGTTACCTTAACAATCTCCATCAGATCCACATCTTCATCTTTCTTCATCTTCCGGGAATGAATCTCAAGGATCTTCAGCCTTCCAGCAGCGGAGGGCATGGGGATCTCAATAATTCTGTCAAACCGGCCAGGCCTGAGCAGCGCAGGATCCAGGATGTCGATTCTGTTCGTGGCTGCGATGATCTTTATGTCTCCCCTGGTTCTAAATCCGTCCATCTCAGCCAATAGCTGCATCATAGTGCGGTTTACTTCAGCGCTTCCCGTGGTGCCGTCATGGGTGCGGATGCTTCCCACAGCATCGATCTCATCGATGAATATGATGCTTGGGGCCTTCTCGCGCGCCATCTGGAAGATATCGCGAACAAGCTGCGCGCCTTCTCCTATGAACTTATGAACCAGCTCCGATCCGGACATGTGTATGAAGGTGGCTTGGGATTCGTGAGCTACGGCTTTGGCGAGCATGGTCTTTCCCGTGCCGGGCAGACCATAGAGCAGTACACCTCTGGGAGGCTCTATGCCGATATCCTTGAAGATTGCAGGATTGGTGAGTGGAAGCTCTACCGTCTCCCTGATCTCCTGAATCTGGCTTTCCAGACCGCCCACCTGTTCGTAGGACACATCAGGAGCTTCGATCAGCTCCATTACTTTGGCCCGGACATCCACAGAGCGATCCAGGACGCGAACGATGGTAAGCGAGTTGTTGATCGCCACGCGAGAATTGGTCTGGATCTTCTCCATTAACTCAGGAGGGACTGTGGTGATGAACTCCTGATTATTGCCGTGCTGCCTGAGCAGGACATAGTCTGAACCAATCTCCACGACCGTTGCCAGGAACAACGGCATCCTCTTGAGAAGGATATTCTCTTTCTTCAGCCGTTCAACCTCTCGCAGATACTTCTTATTGGCTATGAGAGACTCAAAGAGCTTTGCTCTTACCTCTTCCCTCTCCATTCTGGTGGTCTCCAGCTCTTCGGAGAGGCTCTTGTTGTCGGATTGCAGAGCGCTTATCCTCTTCAAAAAGGACTCCTGCATGGTCTCTTGACCGGAAATGGCCGATGTATCACTCATATAATGAAATCTTGCGTTTTTCAAGCTTATAAATTCATGCATGATCATGCATAAGCGATAGCCTGAAAAATTTTAGGCTCCAGAAAAGTATTAATCGTAAGCAGCCAATCATATCTTGAGGTTTTTATGATCACCCTAATTGAGCACAATCCCCTTCCCTTCGAGGTTGTAGAACGAAAAGGGCTGGGCCATCCGGATACGCTGGCAGACGGCATCTCTGAGGCTGTCTCCCGATCGCTCTGCCGGCACTATCTGGATGAATTCGGAGGCATCCTGCATCACAATGTGGACAAAGTTCTCATCATCGCCGGCAAGAGCGCACCACGCTTTTCCGGAGGCGCGATTCTGAAGCCCCCATCAGTCGTCGTGGGCGGCAGGGCCAGCCGGCCCTCTGCTAGCACACTATCCGAGATCATCGAGGATGCTACTGCAGCTCATTTTCGCAAGACCGTTAGGAATCTGAAGCAATTTCAGGTTGAGCCCCGAGTGGAGGAGGGCGCTCCGGAGCTGGCCAGCCTCATTGGGAGAGGTGCTAATGATACTTCTATTGGAGTGGGATTTGCACCATTTAGCAATACCGAGCAGCTCGTCCTGGATCTGGAGGAGGTAGTAAGAGGCGTGCCTTCGGCTGGAGAGGATATCAAGATCATGGCAGTGCGCATAGGCGATAAGCTCACCCTCGTTGTTGCCACAGCGATGGTATCCCGGTTTTTGAGTTCGCGAGAGGATTACGATGAGGCCAAGGCTGCCGTCAGGGAGGCAGTCATGAGAAAGGCCCGGGCAGATCATGCCGGAGAGGTGGAGGTCTTTGTCAACTGCGCTGACGAGGGGGAGAACATCTACCTCACCGTTACCGGCACCTCCATTGAGATGGGAGACGATGGTGCCACCGGACGGGGAAACCGGGGCAGCGGCCTGATCACTCCCATGCGGCCCATGACCATGGAGGCCATAGCAGGAAAGAATCCGATCAGCCACGTGGGCAAGATCTACAATGTGATGGCGCAGAAAGCCGCAGCTGAAATCGCGGAGCTGGATGGGGTTGAGGAGGCCTATGTGACCTTCGTCAGCAAGATCGGCTCGCCCATAAGTCAGCCTCTCCTGCGAAGCGCGCAGATCTCAGGGGAGAAGAAGATGCCTCAAGTGCCTCAAGCCATGCAGTCAAAGATCGACGGCATCATGGACTATTGGCTGGAGAGCACCCAGTCTATGATAGAGCAGTTCATCGAAGGAAAGCTGACGATCTATTGAATGTACTTGAATTTCTATCGAATTCCGGAAGGAAAAAGAGCTTTAGTCTTCTCCTTTGGAGACCTCTTTTTTTGCCATCTGCAGCCTCTGTTTGGCAGTGTAGCCGGTGGCTTTCTCAAGAAAATTTCTGTAGCGTTTATTGGTGTCCATGACCTCGGCATCGCTCGCGCCTGTAGCCGATTCAGTGGTAACGGTCAGCTTCTTGCCGGTGATTGATACGCATACGCTCTTGAGAGCGCCATAGCTGAGCAGAAGCTTTCCGTCCTCTTGCTTGATATCGGTGGGAAATTCCTCTTGCAGAACCGCTAGAATTCGCTCTAAATCAGGCTTGAAGCCTCGCTTGAATGAGTAGTCCATGCTGCAATATTAGTGCTTATTCCGGTATAGATCTTTCGAGCGAAAGAATGGCGGCAAGCCAGATCGCTATGCAGATCTTTTTTATCCATTGATAGCCAAAGAGAGCTATACAAATAGAGCTATAAAACGCGAGTTGTTTGCCATGAACGAAGATCTATTGAAGGCCATCCGGAGGCGTTGCCGAAAGATGGAGATCCCTTTGCTGGGGGTGGCAGGTGTGGACCGCTGGGCCGACCCGCCCTTTCAGCCCTGGATGCCTGAGGAGTTTTATCCCCAATCCATATTCCCCCAGGCTAAATCGGTAATAGTAATTGGACTGCCCGTCAGCCTGCCCGTGCTGGAGACTGCGCCCTCCATCTACTACCGGGAGCTGTATAACACCATTAACAGCCTGCTCGACCAGTACACCTATCGCCTGGCCAATTTTCTCAATGAAAAGGGCTATCCATCGGTCTTCGTTCCCAGGGACGGATACTTCGGGATCAAGGCCTTGCAGAAGAGTCCGGTGGCCTTCTTCTCCCACAGGCATGCTGCTCTCCTGGCAGGCCTGGGCAATTTCGGCACGAACAACATGCTTCTCACACCCCAGTTCGGCCCTCGGGTGCGCTTTTCTTCGGTACTCACAGCGGCAGAGCTTGCATCCAGCCCCCTCATGAAAGAAGAGCTATGCACGCGGTGCATGCGCTGCGTCAGAATGTGCCCGGTGCAGGCCCTGGCTGAGCAGGACTACCCGCAGGCTCTCACGGACAAGAAGAGCTGCACCGCCCGGAGCGCAGAGCTGAACAGTCGGGGCATCTCCCCCTGTGGCATCTGCATCAAGGTCTGCCCAATAGGCGAGGACAGAAAGCTTTACGGGCGAGAGGATGCATCGATCTACTCTCGAAAGGACCGGTTCCCGGATGAACACCGAGCCTGGGAGCATGTTCAGAGGTACGGGGGGCTTTGAGCATGTTAGGTAGCATCAAACTACAATAGCACTACCTCAACAATGTCTCCGTCTTTCAGCCCCAGAGACCGCAGCTGCACAGGCGCTATGACCTCTATCAGCTCCGGGGGGTACCGGCTCTTCTCGGGCCGGACGACTGCTGCCTGATAGCCATTCAGCCGGATGCGGTAACACCTGCACATCCCAAAGGTGCGGCCCTCCTCGGTGAAGCCCTCGATCTTTATCTCCTGCCCATCAGTCGGGAAGGGCTCCTCCAGGAGCACGTTCAGAGTGCCTGGGAAAGGAACGAAGCCCAGCTTTGCCGCGAACTGGCGGCTATAGCCCTCCCGGGTGAGAAAGTACTGGGCCTGCCCGAGCCCGGATAAGATTTTTCCGTGCATTGCATCATCAATCAAGCCGCAAGATCCTAATCGATAAGTGAACTACAGCGTCCTGAAGGGCTCCGCTTTCATCACCACCCTGAAGGATGGGGACTTCCCGATCTGCCCTTCGCGATCCTACAAGTTAAAACGAGTGAGGAGAGTAAGCCCCCTTCTGTTCTTTGACGGCATTCAGCTTAGCGCCATACCCGAGCTTGGCTGGACGTCCGTGATTTTAGCTCTATTTTGGCTTGCACCCACAGGGTTTCGCCGTTTCATCCGCTTCCCGCGCGACCTCAGCCTTGCGGCATCATCGCTTTGGCGCGGAGCGGTCTCGTTTCTGTGCCAGAGCCGGAGCTCTCGCCCCACATCCTCAAAGGATGTCTGTGTGTCCAGTGGTGGAGGGACTTTCCACACCGGCCGGAATTGGCCAGCGGCAGCCGTCCTTCCTCTCTCGCTATCGCAAATTCGTGAGAGGATATATAAACCTATGCTTGAATGCCTTAGCACAATCGAATGTAAGATCGCTATTTCAAGTATTCTTCCATGAGGAGAATGGCACAGTACTTTCCGCACATGGAGCAAGTCTCTGCTCTATCCTGCTGGTGAATCTCCTTTGCTCTATCGCCATCAATAGCGGCTGCGAACTGTCCGTCCCAATCCCTCGCCCTCCGATGGCCTGCCAGGATTTGGTCTTCGGATCTTGTCCCGTACTTCAAGATATCCCCCACATGAGCTGCTATCTTGAAGGCTACAACCCCTTCTCTTACCTGTGCGACATTGGGAAGAGCAAGATGCTCGGAGGGGGTGATATAGCAGAGGTAATCAGCTCCAGCTCCTGCAGCAAGAGATCCGCCCACAGACCCTGAGATATGATCATACCCCACGCCAATATCGATGGGAAGGGGACCCGCAACGAAAAGAGGTCGGTAGTCTGTCGTCTTCTTGTAATGGGCGACATAAGTTGCTATTTTCTCGGGGCTGACATGCCCGCCCATCCCCTCGATGATTACCTGAACCCCCAGTTCATTCGCTCTCCTGGCCAGCCATGCATTCATCACCATCTCCATCTCTTGGGGTCCGTCCATCTGGTCATGGATACACCCGCTTCTCATTGTATTTCCCAGAGAAAGCACGACGTCTTTCTTGGAGAGGATCTTGCATATTTCGTCAAAATGAGTGGAGAATGGATTCTGCCTGCGGTTTTGCAGCATCCATGCCGATGTAAAGGACCCGCCTTTAGATACCATGCCCATCATCCTCTTCGAGTTCCGAAGCTTTTCCAGCATCTCAAGAGTAAAGCCCGCATGAATGACAATGGATGAGATCCCAATTTTAATATGCTTATCGATCATACCGATAATATCTTGATCTGTTATCGCCTGAAAAGAGCCTTTCTCGACAACGGTTTGGTATATTGGTACAGTCGTTATTGGTACGTTTGTCTCATCCAATATTCTTTGTCTTATCGAATCGATATCTCCGCCCATTGAAAGATCGGAGATAGTATCCGCTCCGTATTTTTCCGCAATCCTCGCCTTCTCAACCTCGATATCTGGATCAGATACCTCTGCAGAGGTCCCTATGTTGGCATTGATCTTTGTCTTCAGACCTTCGCCTATTCCCAAAGGCGGCTTTTTTTCTCTCTGCATTATTATAATGCGTCCGCATGCAATCTGTTTACAGAGAATATTGGGCTCTACTCCTTCGATAAAAGCCACTTCATTGATAGCTGAGGTCTCTTTGCCAGCAGTTGCAGCCTGCAAAAGATTCATGTTCATGTGACTCACTCATCAAAGCAAATTTATTGCGTCTGGCCAGATACTTAAGCTTCTCGAAATACGCTTATATCCCTCTGCGTTTTAATTTAGCACAATGGCCCGAGATCAGAGAGACCACTACTATCGGCTTGCAAAGCAAGAGGGATACAGAGCCCGATCCGCCTATAAGCTGCTGCAGATCAATGAGAAGTTTCACATCATCAAGAAGGGTGACAGCGTGGTTGATCTCGGGGCCGCTCCCGGCGGCTGGCTCCAGGTTGCGGCCAAGCTCTCCGGCGGCTGCATCGTTGGCGTGGACCTGGAGAGCATAGCGCCCATCCCCGGTGTGAAGACCTTTATGGCGGACATTACCCATGAGAGCACCGTGAGCCTGGTGAAGGATGCCCTGGGAGGGGAGGCGGATGTGGTGATCTGTGATGCCGCGCCAAACCTCACCGGCGCCTGGGACATGGATCATGCCGTCTCTGTCGACCTGGCTCGTTCTGCCCTGAAGATCGCCAAAAAGCTGCTCCGGCCGCGAGGCAACTTTGTGGTTAAGGTCTTTCAGGGCGATCTGTTCATGGACTACTTAAACGAAGTCAGAAGGGAATTTTCGTCAGTTCATGCTCACTCGCCTCAGGCATCAAGAAAAGAGAGCGCCGAGACCTACGTTGTGGCTAAGAAGATGCTCACCAGCCCGGTAAGGAAGGGAGATATTCTGGATGTGCAGATCGAGTACCTGGGAAAATCCGGAGATGGTGTGGCTCTGGTAGAAGGATTCGCGATCATCGTGCGCAAAGCGCAGAAAGGCGAGATGCTGAGGGTAAAAGTCGATACTGTGATGCCTAATTTCGCCTTTGCCGATATATTGGAGAGAAAGAGTTAATAACCTGCCCAAGAAAAGTGAAGGGAAGGGAAGGGCGATTCTATGGAAGACAATGCCGTCATTTTTGTTGGTGATAAACCAGTCATGAATTATGTTCTTGCTGTAATGACTCAGTTTAACAAGCCGGTCTCCACAGTAACGCTAAAGGCCAGGGGGCGAGCCATCTCCCGGGCAGTGGATGCGGCTGAGATCACTAGGAATCGATTTATGCACAATGTCATCGTAAAAAGCATAACCATCGGCACGGAGAACATCCCGGGTGAAGATGGCAAGACCGTGAACGTCTCTTCCATGGAGATCTTGCTGGCAACCAGCTAATCTGGGAAAAATATTAATGGATTTGAATTGCAGAAACCTCACTTGTAGCTTCACATGATGCGCTAGGCTCCCTCACCGAGCGTCAAATGCTTTTTTTCCCATCGAATTGATGTTTATGTCTTATTCATGGAGCTGACTTGAACATTCACGAAAAAGCAGCCTATTATTATTAATATTTTAGTTTTGGCTTGATTGGAGCGGAATATTTGCAAAATTTAAAAATAGGCACTTGTGTGCCTTTGATTGATCGATCTTTTTTCTGCCGTTTTCTCAATTTAGGATTGCCGCATTAGTTCATCAAATCCAATGTGTTATTCCAAAGTTGACCCATAACACTAGAGATTTCTTTATTTCCAACGTTGCCAGTAGTAAAGATAGTTACTCTTGCATAATTCATGGTCAGGTCTTGAATTTGCTCTTCGGTACCATTTTTTGCGTCCTTTATTGTCATAACTCTCTCACTGGTCATCGGAATTCCATATGTAGATATGAAACCCGAAATCTGCATGCTGCCAATGACCTTCGGCAAGGAACGCGGATTTGAATCTATTTGGGCATAGTAGTTTGACAATTTCTCATTGGTACTTTTGACTATTGATTCCTTATCTGAGGGTGATTCTTGAACTTCGCCTTTAGAATTTTCTGATTCGGATGTTTTCGTTATTGAGCTATGAGGATACTTGACTATTCGGATCATTGCGGCTCTAACATATTTATTTGCGTCTTTATTTGGGAGATAGATTGCACTCATTTCTGTCAAATTAGTTCCAACGAATGTCCTATTAATCGTCTCATTGCTATACAATCTAAATTGGGAGATGTTATTAGGGAACACAATTTGCATAGATTTATGGGAAAGCATATTTTCATCGAAAACAGAGGAGTCAATTTTTTTCTCTACACAACCGTTGAATAAGGCAATACATCCAATCGCTGCCACCATAATAATTATTTTGCATAAATTATCTTTCTGCATTGTATCTACCCATTAAATTTTTTCGCTCTATCCTATTTCCACAATATAAATAGTTTGCTATGAAAGCACTCTAATAAAGGTGGATGCAGCGTTTATCTGTCCTCCATTCTGATCTTATCTTGGACCATATATCAGAGGAAAGCATTTATCATTGCTCCTTAAATAACTCTACTATTTAAGGAGGCTGAGAAAATTTGATAGGAGAGCAGACGATTGCTCTTGCATCTAAATCCATTAATCGCTGCTCTCATGGCATTCATGTCTCATTCTTATAGCGATCCTCGCATCTTTCGGCCTTCTTCATCGCTATAAGATCAGCCAGGATCTCGGGCAGCTCCTTTTCATCCACGACCAGCGAATACCGCTCTTTTAGCTTCTCGCATATCTGCTTAATTGTCGCAGGCTGGTCAGACAGCACCCTCTCTGCAAAGCCCACTAGATCCTCATGAGCCGCCCAGGGGTAGATGATCCACCTCCATTCAGTTATCACCTCTGCATAGAAATCCGGTACAATCTGGGAGACAATCTTGTGCTGCATAACTGATGTTCTGATCTCGCCTGCATGAAGAGACCTCACATAATCAACCGTGACCCTTAGCGTATCTCCCGTATCTGTGACGTCATCGACGATCAGAATCTTCTGGCCTTTAATATCAACCGCCAGGGGAAAGCGAACTGCCGCTTCAGGCCTCTTACGGGCAGCATTGTCCCAGTGCTCGACCTTGATGCTTGTCAGAAGGCTGTGCAAGAGAAAATCCGAAACAATCCTGGCCGGCACGTATCCTCCCCTTCCAATGGCGATGATCAGATCGGGATGAAATCCAGAGGACTTTATATCGCAGGCCAGCTTCCGGGATAGCCTATAGGCTTCATCCCAGCTTACCAGCTGACAGGGGAAGCTATGTGGATTCATAATAATAAAACTGTCCGCAAAGCATTAAACCTGTCGGAAATATTATCAATCAGTATATTAGAGCCAATATTGCCGCAATTCAAGGCTGATAATAGATAACGGAAAAGGTACTGACCGGGTGAAATGTAAAATGAGGGATCGACTTTCCCGAAACCAAAAATGAATCGACCAGCACGAAGATAGAGCATTTGCCCCCATCGGCAAAGCTAGTCTGTGAACTACCGCGTCCTGAAGGGCTCTGGCTTGCCACTTTATCGCCAAAACTTGCATCACGGATATGTGACGTAGCGGTTTTGGCTCTATGGGCACAACGGGCTGTTCCATCCCTGCGATTAGTATGTTTCTGGAAGCATTATAGTCTCGATCACATGAGAATCCGCAATATGGGCACTCATGTACTCGGACAGACAGGTCTTTCTTTACTATTTTTGCGCAAGCTGAACACTTGACGCTGCGAGCCCTTTGATGTTAGACCAGAGAGTGTAATTTACCATCTGGAGGACTTTGGAATAGACGCAATTCAGCTTTGAATTCTCAAGCTTCATAGATGGGATCATGTTCTGAGTATCATAGGCCTTGAGCTTGATGCCATTTTCTTTTGCTTCATTCAGGTCTTGAACAAGCCGATTATAGAGCCACCTGCAAGCATCCAAATTCTCCGCTAACTTTCATGCAGAGACCTTGTTAGGGAAGAATGGATACTTATAGCAGATCATCATACGAATATAGATATGCATGCCTATTATTTATATTAGTTGAGGGCGACGCGAAAGTAATCATGGCAAAGGGCTCCGCTTTCATCCGTTGCGGCTATCGCAGCAACTCCCGCAAACTCT
>MVRL01000171.1 GCA_002067705.1 Methanosaeta sp. PtaU1.Bin112 | reverse complement strand
AGGGAGAACCTCCTCGGCCTGTTGAATGTGCTGGGGCTGGCGGAGAAGGAGAGAGAGGTCTAGGCGAATACCGTCTTCGGGATTCTTTCCCTGAGGCATCATCCCGGATTGCAGGATGCTCCATAGCTAGCAGGCGCATTGAGGCAATTATATCCATTCGCACGCTCGCGGGCTAGAGCTGTCTCTCTATTAAAGTGGGGCAAGAGAGTCGGGGATGAAACTCAAATGGCGGCAAGGCCCCGCATGCCTGACCATCGATAGTGGGCATAGATTTATTTTCTAAGAACACAACTTATCCCACAGATGCAGCCGATAAAAATAATAATAGAAAAGCACCCGGACGGTTATGTTGCCTACCCTATCGGCATCAAGGGTATTGTAGTTGGAGAGGGCGATACATATGAAGAAGCCCTTGCCGATGTCAAGTCTGCTATTCAATTCCACATCGAGACATTTGGCCGTGAATCCATAGAGATAGACGGAATTAGTGAGACCTTTGTGGCTGAAGTGGTAGTGTGACGAAGTTCCCCAGGGATGTGCCGAAGAGAAAAGTGATAAAGGCCCTGGAGGCATTGGGATTTGCAGTAATCCGAGAAGGCAATCACATTTCCATGAGAAGAATTAATCCAGATAGAAGTAAGACGCCTCTGACACTGCCAAATCACAAGGAGATCAAAGGCTCTACTCTATTATTGATATTAAGACAAGCCGGAATAACAAGAGATGAATTTTTAGAAGCATTCGGTGAAGAATGATCGACGATAAAACCAGATTAATATTAATCCAACAAAAATTAAGATCCTATCCTTGCCAATCCGATAGCTTCCGCCGTGCCTCTTCAGCTTTCGGGCTTTCGATATGCTCGAAGATCTCGAGCGCCGTCTTTGCGTTATGGATCGCCTCCTGCTTTTGACCGAGCTTATCTAGCGCCAGGCTCATGCTGAATAAAGCATCGCCCTCCTCCTGGAGATATTTTATCTTTCGGGCGATTCCTCGCGATTTTTCATAATATTCGATGGCTTTGCAATTCTCGCCAAGAGCAGCGTAGGATTTGCCTAGGTTGCATAAAACTTCGCATTCGTTCTCTCGATCCTCGATCTTTCGAATGATTTCGAGTGACTGTTTGTAGTATTCAATTGCCTTATCGTTTTCTCCGAGAGCTGAATGGGCTTTTCCGAAATTGACTAAGATTTCCCCCTCGAGCGAGGGATAACCGATTCCTCGTGCGATTTTGATAGACCGATCATAGCACTCGATCGCCTTGTTCATCTCGCCCAGATTATGGTAGGCGTAGCCTAGGTTGCACAGGCGGGCTCCTTCACCCCTTCGATCTCCTATCTCTTGGCTAATGGCCAAGGCCAAATCATAATAGCCGATTGCTTTCTGAGTATCTCCAAGATTAGCGTAAGCACTGCCTAGGTTTCCCAAATCAATTCCTTCGCCCCTCCTATCTCCCATCTCTCGGTTGATGGCGAGGGCTTGATCATAGTACTCGATCGCCTTCCGAGTATCTCCAAGATTAGCGTAAGCACTGCCTAAGTTGCCCAATTGAGCTCCTTCGCCACTTCTATCTCCTATCTCTCGGCTGATGGAGAGGGCTTGATCATAATACTCGATCGCTTTGTTCATCTCGCCTAGACCATAATATGCATTTCCCAAGTTGCCCAGCCATGTACCTTCACCTCTTCTGTCTCCTATCTCTCGACTGATTGAGAGGGCTAAATTATTGTAAACGTTCGCTTTGCTTATTTCGTCCAGATGACAGTAGGCGCCGCCCAGGTTGCCGAGCCATATGCCTTCACCCTTTCGATCCCCTGTCGCTCGGCTTATCGCCAGAGCCTGATAATAATACTCGATTGCTTTGCGAGTCTCACCTAGATGGGAATATGCTAAGCCCAGGTTGCCAAGGTGTATCCCCTCAAAATTTTTCTTTTTCGCCAGCCGAGCAGCAGTTAGGGCAGTCTCAAGCCATCGGATCATTTCTTGGGGATGCTGACGTAAATTTAGTATGTTGATTCCATCATTCGGATAAGAATTGGCCATGTCCAAAGCAAATTTTAGGTCTGGCTTCGACTTAGTCCTGATGTTCTTCATCATGACCTCAACCCAGGCCTGACCTGTTCTGATGTTCTCCCATTCTTTATCGAAAAGTATCAGCCCCTCTAAGATATGATTATTCCCGCCTTTATCGTAGAGCTTTTCAGATTCAGAGAGTACCTTCAAGTAATGCTTGGTGTGGCGCTGCTTTGCGTCGTGATGTTCCGTGGGTTCCAGACGCGATTCTGCGAATATGCGAGCCAGATCATGAAGCCTGTATCGTCCTTTCACTGAATCTGCGGAACGAATGAAGTCCAATAGACTCCATTTGACCAAATCGCTCAAAACCTGGCCTGATGCATTTCGAGACATCTTCAAAACCGCGGTTCCTCCATCAAGATCAAAGTCTCCTGGAAATACAGAAAGGCGACACCATTGCTTCTTTCTAGTTTGGCCCAGCAGATCGTAGCTCAAGCTAAACGATGCTTCTACCAGCTCTAGCCTCGCCTTCTTGTCATTAAGACGGCGTTCGTATTCTCTAACGTCTATGTCCTTTCTCTCTGCCAGAGCGCTGGCTGCATTCCTAAGAGCAAGGGGAAGGTATCCGCACATATCTGCCAGCGAGTCCGCACTGGAGCCTATACGAGGGGCAATTTCAAGAAGCAACTCACGAGCTTTATCTGAAGGCAAAATATCCAGGTCTCGTTCTTTCAAGCCCGGAAGAGTAAATTTATTCCTGGAAGTGATCAAAACTGCGCAATCTTCAGGCGGCAGCAGCGGCTCGACCTGCTCTTTATTTGCGGCATTGTCAAACAATATCAATGCCTTTTTCCCTGACAAAATTGAATAGTATTGTCCTCGCAATTCATTTTGGGCTTCGGGCAATTTATCTGCTGGACGATATGCCCGAATGACCTGCGCCATCGCTTCATCAGAACTGAGGGGACTCTTGCTCGTTCCCCGAAGATCAAGATAGATATGTCCATAAGGAAAGCGATCTTTGATCTTGTTTGCCAAAACCAGGGCCAGGGCAGTCTTGCCTATGCCGCCCATGCCCCGCAAGCCGGTGATATAAGCTCCTTTATCGAAATTGGCAAGGATTTCTTCAATTTCTGTTTCTCGGCCTTTAAAGTCACCCGGAGGCGGCGGAATTTGGTGTGGTATCAGAGGAATAATCAATTTTTCTGAATTAGAACCTCTTATTGCGAATCTTACATATTTTGATGATTGAATATTAAACTTGAATTTACCGTCAGGTGGAGCGGAATCGATATCTTCCCTCCATTTATCCATTCCATTCCAGCAGCGAAGAAACACAACTCCCTGTCCATTCTCCAAATTGAAATGAACAAAATTGTAGGCGTTAGCGTAACGTGGATCTCTAGGAATTCGACGGTCGTAGCAGGCCCCTGCTGGAATGACAACGCAGTCCCCATCGGTACTGTGAACCAGAGATGCCTTTGGCTCGTGCTGATGACCGCGTAGAATAAAATCGCAACATGCCATGAGACTTCTCTCGATTTGGCTTGATTCGAAATCAGCTAACCAGGAAAATGGATGGTGCAAAACTGCAATTGTAATATCCGATTCGGAAATCTTCTCCATGAGTTCATGTATTTGAGGTTCGCCAATTACTGTTACACCTTTATCATTTATTTCATCTTTTGAGTTCTTTTGACGTCCACACATCCAGGAAGAATTAAGACCTAGCAGAGCGATCTTTTTACCATTGATTTCACATTGGCGGATATTGGCATAACTTGGATTCTTTTGATTAGTATATCGGCTAACAAAACTTGCGAATGATTTGAAAGGTCTTAACGCTACCTTTCTTTTTTCACTGTCAAATAGCCAATCCTTCGCTCGAATATCTGAATCTAATGGTTTTGAGAGCTGAGCGGGGAGCAAATCAAATTTGGCTCTATCAATATCGTGATTTCCTGGGACTATAAAGAGACTTTCCGGACCCAGGTCGCAAGCTTTCAAAATATGTTCGAACAATTCTTTTTTTGCTGCCTGGTACTCCTCAGGCTTGCCGCCAAACGCAACATCGCCGCTGAAAATGACGAAATCTATTTTTGTAAGATCATTACTGATATCGTTTCTATTTTTAATGTCGGCAATCAATTTGTCCCGCACAAAAGTACGGTCGAAGTCCTTGCCTTTCTGGTGCCAATCCGAAAGATGAAGCCATGTCAGTCCAGCCATTATTCCCTCATCGATTCAAGATAGCGCAAGAGTAGATATTACTTCCTGTTGGCCAGTGAAGGACAAATATCAATCAAAATTCTTGATCCAATTCAATGATTTTCCTCAAATATCAGGTCCAGTAAAAATATGGACTGTTAAAAACAAAAAAGAAGAATGAAGTTAATATGCTGCAGCCCCTTTACCTGATCCCGCCTCCCCCGCCCTTGGCCGTCTCGCCGCCCAGATACTTCTCCGGATTCTCATCAAAGGCCTTCTTGCACCCTGGAGCGCAGAAGTAGTAGGTCTTGCCCTTATACTCGCTCTTGAACTTCGCCGCCTTCTCGTCGACGGTCATCTTGCATATCGGGTCTATTGCCATCTTCCTCATCCTCCAGTGCCTGTAATCCTGATTGCCTTCTTTTTCGTTGCTGGCGGTATATACCTTTTGAGCAGCAGAGAGAGGGTGACCACGGTCACAGAGGAGAGGGCCATGGCAAGGCCGGCCAGCTCCGGCCGGAAGGTGATGCCATAGAGCGGATAGAGAACCCCCGCAGCCACAGGAACCAGCAGGGCATTGTAGGCGAAGGCCCAGAATATGTTCAGCTTGATCCTGGATATGACCTTGCGGCTGAGCTGAATGGCAGCCACCGCATCCAGAAGGTCGTCTTTCATCAAGACGATATCCCCGGTCTCAATGGCCACATCCGTGCCGCTTCCGATGGCAATCCCCACATCCGCCTCCGCAAGAGCGGGAGCATCATTGATGCCGTCTCCCACAAAGCCCACCCGGCTGCCCGCTTCCTTCAGCCTTCTGACCTCATGGGCCTTCTCCTCCGGCAGAACCTCCGAAAGCGTTTTCTGAATGCCTATCTTCTCCGCCACTCTGCTCGCGCTGCGAGGATTGTCGCCGGTGATCATCACCACCTCCAAATTCATCCCCTGCAGCTCTTCGACTGCAGATGCAGCTGAATCCTTGAGCCTGTCGGATATGGCCAATACTCCCCTTGCCTTTCCGTCCACAGCCACCAGCATGGCCGTCTTTCCCTCCTCCTCGTATCCAATAGCTTTCTGGAGGAGGCCGTCAGGCATAGCTATATTCATCTCCCCGAAGAGAATCCTGTTTCCTGCAGCCACGCTCATCCCGGCGATGCGGGCAACGACCCCCTTTCCGGGAAAGGCCTCGAACTGTTCAGCCGGAAGAAGATCAAATCCATCCTCCTTCGCACGTCGCACCACCGCCTCGGCCAGGGGATGCTCGGACGGCTTCTCAACCGACGCCGCCAGGCGCAGGAGCTCTCTCTCATCCGCCCCCCAGGCGAAAAAGTCGACCACATCCGGCCGGCCTACAGTAAGTGTCCCGGTCTTGTCAAAGGCCACCACATCGAGCCTCTCTGCCGCCTCTAAAGCCTCGCCGCTTTTGACCAGAATACCCAATTCCGCTCCTCTTCCAATGCCCACGGTTATGGCAGTGGGCGAGGCCAGCCCCAGGGCACAGGGACAGGCCACCACCAGCACAGATATGAGCGCAGTCAGAGAGAAGAGAAGGGTATTGTGGGCTACGAAATACCAGTAAACAAAAGCCGCAGCAGCGATTGCCAGAATGGTGGGAATGAAGTAGGCCACTATCCGGTCTGCAATCCTCTGCATGGCGGGCTTTGAGCCCTGGGCCTCCTGGACCAGTGCTATGATCCCTGCCAGGACGGTATCCTTTCCTACCCTGGTGGCCTTGAAGGTCAATGAACCATTCTTGTTCATAGTCCCTCCCACCACTTTCTCGCCGGCGACCTTGAAAGCGGGGACTGGCTCTCCAGTGATCATTGACTCATCCACATAGCTTTCTCCCTCCACCACCAGGCCGTCTGCCGGAACTTTCTCCCCCGGCCGGACCAGGACCAGATCGCCGACCATTACCTCAACTGCTGCCACCTCGATCTGCCGTCCATCTCTTAAGACAGTGGCCTGTCTTGGCTGCAGCCCAACCAGCTTCCGGATGGCCTCGGATGTGCGCCCTTTGGCGTTGGCCTCCAGGTAGCGGCCCAGTGTCAGGAAGGTGGCGAGCATCACCGCTGTCTCATAGAACATGAAATCCGGGGTGAGAACGATCCCAAAGGTCCCCAGGATGCTGGAGGCATAAGCCACGCCAATGCCCATGCCGTACAT
>MVRL01000170.1 GCA_002067705.1 Methanosaeta sp. PtaU1.Bin112 | reverse complement strand
GCTACATCACATATCCGTGATGCAAGTTTTGGCGATGAAGTGGCAAGCCAGAGCCCTTCAGGACGCGGTAGTTCACGCTGAATTGCATCTGTTATCTACACGATAGAGAATAACTTGCAAAGCCGGTGGTCCTGTCTCATGGATGTTCCCTCAGCTGCTCCTCTAGCCCTTGTCTTCTCATCCTGAAGCTGAACCTCGCCCCGCGGTTTGCCCTCATCAGCTCCTTTGCGATCCTCACAGCCTGTTCCAGCGCTGCCTCGTCCGCTTCCTCAGGCACCTCGGCATTGAAGGGATAGGTCTCAGCCAACTCTGCAGGATATGGCCCGAAGGGCGGCTTGAAGTACAGCACCCGGACGTACCCAGTTGTTTCCGCCTGCGGATCGTCGGTGATCAGAACCTCTCCAGCGAGAGCGATGCGGTCGATCCTCCGGGCGTGGCGCATGACCTCCGGGCGCAGCGCTGCCTCTGCACTGGTGCAAAAGAACGTGGACTTCCCGGCAGAGTCCAGCCTCTCCAGCCACTGGCCTTGCCGGGCAAGCCTTCTCAGGCCGTCGAGCATCCGGGGGTGCGATCGACAGCGCGCCTCCAGTAGGTCCCAGAGCGAGCCCTCGCGAATGCTCTCCTTGACCTGCCTCATCTCAGCGAGAGAGACGTAGAGGTTATGCCTTGCCAGGAGCCTGGTCTTCTCCGGGCTGTTTATCAGTTCCTTCAGGGTGTGCTTCTCGCAGACCGGACAGGAGCAGGGAAGGTAGCTCATCTCAGGGAGCTTTCCAGTACCGTGAACAGTAAGATACCTGTCCTGCCGGGCGTAAAGGGCGTATGCTGCCGAATCGAATAGGTCGCAGCCCATGGCCGCCGCTAGGGCAAAGATCATGGGATGCCCGGCTCCGAAGAGATGCACCGGCCTGCCCGAGCCCAGACCTTTCTTGGCGGCCACAACAACGTCAACCAGATCGCGATAGCGGTAGGCCTCCATAAGTGGAACGACGCCTCCCACAGGATAAACATCGAAATTTAAGCCAGAAGCAAACCGCCCCGCGCTCTCCCTCAGATCCGTGTAGGTCGAGCCCTGGATGGGACAGGCAAGAAGGCCCTCCCTTTCCAGGGATGCAGCCTGCACCAGCCGCTCCTCTGTGATCTTCAGTTCAGATTCCGCTCGATCCCTGGTGACGTCTGGCGGAGTTGGAATATCCAGGGGAACGGATATATCCGATTTTATGGCGAATTGAAACTCTAAAATCTCCTGGGGGGAGACATTGATATCTCCATAAACGGAGAGCTGAAAGGCACCCGAGTCGGTCATGATAGGTCCGGGAAAGCCCAGGAGGTCATGCAGACCGCGCTCCATTGCTTGAGCTTTCAAGGCTGGGTCCTGGTGAATAATGTAACTGTTGGTGATAATCATATACGCGCCCATCTTTTGCAGCTCAGCTGGCGGGATGAGAGGCAGATGGGGATTGACCACTGGCATAAGCGCGGGAGTCTCGACAGTGCCGTGCAATGTAGAAAGCCGGCCGATCCTTCCGGCCAGATCTTTATGCAGTATTTCGAAGCGGTCCGGCATAAGTTCTTGCTTTACCAATAAGGAATAAATAGGTTGGGACAAATTTCCAGGATAGGATAGTAACTGAATAAAAAAGGATGTATTAATATGAAGGCAATTGTCGTACTATTAGCATTAAGCTGTCTCTCTGGCCTAGCCGGTGCTCAGATTATAGGCATGGGTGAAGGTTACAGCAACACTCAGCTTGCATTTTTCAATGCACCCACCACATCAACCTTTGAACCCAATGTCCAGGCGTACTGGGGCAACTACATCACCTCCCAGGGAAATACCAGCATCAAGAGTTCGTCTTCCAATATGGACATCTGGATGAACACCTTCCCGCTGAAGTTTGACACTCCCCAGCTGTTCAAGGCCACAAGCTTCGCTCCGAATGCTGCCGCCCCCACTCTTACTGCCACAGAGAGAAACAGCCAGTTCTTGACCAGGAATGTAAACAGCAAGTTCGGAATCTATCAGGTCTGGTCGTATCCTGTTGAGAGTGGAAGCTTGGTCATATCCAATAGTACAGGCACGCCCAGCAAGGATGCAAAGGGACAGCTCTTATCCCAAAATATCCTTACTCTCTTTAGCAGCTAAAAAAAAATCAAACAAAAGCTATCTCTTTTTTACCTCTCCTTTTCTCTCCTGTACTGTATAAGGCAATAGACCTCCTGCCAACAGGATGTCTCTTTGCCTCTTGGAGAGGGTCATGTTTAGGGTGATCTGCCGGTCTCCGGCAAGGGCTATGATACTCTCTTTGCCTTCTTTTAGTGCCCCGGCAATGGCAGGTATTCGAACTACTGTCTTTTCAGGAAGGTTTTGCCAATCCGATTCCCGGGCAAAGCTCAGGGGCAATATCCCAAAGTTCACCAGGTTGGCAGCATGTATCCTCTCAATGGATTTGGCTATTACAGCTTTCACGCCCAGGTACATGGGACAGAGAGCGGCGTGCTCACGGGACGAGCCCTGGCCATAGCTCAGGCCGGCAACGATCAGGTTGTGTTCGCCCTGGTCGCGCAAGGCGGATGCCCGGCGGCAGAATTCCTTATCCAATGGCTCAAAGACGAATTCTGAGTATTTGGGCACGTTAGACCTGTATTTCAGGCGTGAGCCGGCAGGCATTATATGATCTGTAGTCACCAGGTCTTCTACTCTTATGGTCACCTGCCCTATGATATCTTCCGGCATTGGTCCATTGACGGGAGGCTCTCCAATATTCGGGCCTCTGCATATTGTTATCTTCTCGCGCTCCGCTTTGGGTAGGGGAGGGATAATCATGCTGTCATCAATCTCAAAATGCTCGGGCATATCAATTCTCGGAAAGTCCATTTCCAGTTCTCTTGGATCCGTCAGCCTGCCGGTGATGGCTGAGGCGGCAGCGACCAATGGGCTGGTCAGGTAGACGTTCGCGCTGGGAGTTCCAGATCGGCCTTTGAAATTGCGGTTGCTGGTCCGTACGGAAACAGAGTTAGTGCATGGGGACATGCTATTGCCGATGCAGAAGCCGCAGGAAGACTCCAGGATTCTGGCACCGAAGGATAGCAGTTCGCTCAGGGCTCCGTTCCTGGTGATCATGCTCAAAACCTGTCGCGAGCCGGGTGCGATTCCCAGAGAGACGCCTGTGGGAAGGTGTCTGCCTTTCAGCATTGCCGCCACAGTCATAAGATCTACATACGAGGAATTCGTGCATGAGCCGATCATCACCTGGTCTACAGGCAGATCGATATCTTGAATTCTAGCTATATTCCCGGGGCTGTGGGGGACGGATGCAAGCGGCTCTATCTCTGACAGGTCGATCTCTATAGTCCGGTCGTAAATTGCGTCTTCATCGGCTGCCAGTGGCAGCCACTGGTCCTCTCTTCTCTGTGCTTGCAGGAATCGTTTTGTCTGCTCATCGCTGGGAAAGATGGAGGTGGTGACACCAGTCTCAGCGCCCATATTGGTGATGGTTGCTCTCTCTGGCACTGTCAGCCCTGCGATGCCTTCTCCGGTGTACTCGCAGACGCAGCCGACATTTCCTTTTGTGCTCAAGATGGAGAGAACCTTCAGAACGATGTCTTTGGCTGAGGCCCATGGCCGCAGTCGGCCTGCAAGGTGGACATTGATTACCTGCGGTGCTGTCAGGTAGTATGCGCCTCCACCCATGGCGACCGCCACATCAAGTCCCCCTGCTCCCATCGCTAGTGAGCCTACTCCTCCGGCAGTAGGTGTGTGGCTGTCGGAACCCAGCAAAGTCTTGCCAGGCCTCGCGAATCTCTCCAGATGAACCTGATGGCAAATCCCGTTTCCAGGCCTCGAGAAGTAGATGCCATACTTTTTTGCAATGGACTCCAGATAGGCGTGGTCATCTGCGTTCTCGAATCCCACCTGAATGGTATTGTGATCTACATAGCTGACGGAAAGCTCAGTGGCAATGTCGGAAAGCATCATAGACTCGAATTGAAGGTAGGCCATGGTGCCCGTCGCATCCTGGGTAAGGGTTTGGTCTATTTTGATGCCGATCTCTTTTCCAGGCTCATAGAAACCATCCGCGAGGTGCTGCCTCAGGATTTTCTCAGTCAATGTATAACCCATAAAAGACCTCCAGCAGGCGTATTATCCTTGAGTTTTTAATTGTGGTTTTTTGATTACGATCGTATTAAAACTAAGCGATGGTCTGGCCGGATAGAGCAAAAAGGTTATATATGTCTGAGTTATTGGTTGGGTTCGGCCCGCCTTGTAGGGCGGGACGTGGGCTCTGTAGATAGTGGTTATGGGGTCCAGATATGATATTGGCCTTTGGGATGTCTGGGGGATTCGTCCCTTCTCTGGGATGGAGGGGTGGCGAAATTGTTAAATACCTCTGATGTATACCTTGTTGGGCCGATGAGGCGTCGCAACGGAAGCTTGCACTCCAGCATATAATCTCTGGAAGAGAGACGAAGCTGCGATAAAAGGAGATGGAGACACGAGATTTTTCGTGTCTGACAATGGTCTTGGCGACTCAGCCAATTCCGACTGGTTTCGGAATTAACATGAGTTAAACACTTCCTAGAAGGATAAGAATTCTGGTTGATCCTGCCAGAGGTTACTGCTATCGAGGTTCGACTAAGCCATGCGAGTCGAATGTAGCAATACATGGCGTACTGCTCAGTAACACGTGGATAACCTACCCTCAGGACGGGGATAAACCCGGGAAACTGGGTATAATACCCGATAGATCTCGGAGGCTGGAATGCATCGAGATCTAAAGCTCCGGCGCCTAAGGATGGGTCTGCGGCCTATCAGGTAGTAGTGGGTGTAGCGTACCTACTAGCCTACGAC
>MVRL01000169.1 GCA_002067705.1 Methanosaeta sp. PtaU1.Bin112 | reverse complement strand
GCCCTCATTCATGCGTCGATCTCCTGGAAGGAAAAGGAGAATAACATCGCCAGGCTGCTGGCCCTCAACGAAGAGGCGGCTAAAAACGGCTCCCGTATCATAGTAAATACGGAGCTGGCCACTTCAGGCTACGCCTTTCTGAGCAGAAGGGAGATTGCGCCTTTTGCGGAGAGCATTCCCGGGCCTACAACTGAGGCATTCGGCAGGATCGCAGAACGGTACGGCTGCTACATCTGCATCGGCATGCCGGAGCGAGAGCCGAGAACCGGAATATTCTACAACTCTGCGGCCCTGATGGGGCCTAAGGGAGATGTAGTAGCCAGACACAGAAAGCTTTCTCCCGCCTTCAGGGAAAATCTCTGGGCGGCAAAGGGCAACCTCCCGGTTCCAGTGGTCCAGACGGAGTTTGGGGCTCTAAGCATGGTGATCTGTGCCGATTCCTACTCCTACAGGCCGGCGAGGATTGCCGCTCTTCAGGGAGCGAGAATCCTTCTGGTTCCTGCCAACTGGCCGCCCATGCATCACAACCCTGAGAAATTCTGGCGGGCCAGAGCCCTGGAAAACGAGATGTATATCCTGGCATGCAACCGGACCGGGATGGACAAAGTCATGGACTGCAATCCAGCTCAATCCTTCATTGTGAATCCTCAGGGAGAAGCAGCCGTGCGGATCAGCTCTCCGGAGGATACCATCATCTACGGGTCCTTGCCGCTGGACGGCCTCAGGGCTCAGAATCCTCTGAGCGAAAGAAGGCCCCAATGCTACGGAAACATAACACTGGACCCATACTCGCACCTCAGCATAGAATTCCTCCTCGGACTGCCAAAAGCCGCGGAATTTTGTGCCGCAACCATTCAGCTTCGCTCTCAGCACCTGGATACAAAGGCCAATGTGAAAAGCGTCCTGGGACTAGTAGATGATGCCCTGAAAAAGGCCGTCAGAGAGGGAGAAAGAGCAATCAATCTCATCGTTCTGCCGGAGCTTTCTTTATCCGGGGCGCTCTGGAACTCCGAGCAGGCAGAGATCTGCTCAGAGGAGATACCGGGGAGGACAACCGACCTCTTAGCCAAAAAAGCGCAGGAAAAAGATCTCTTCGTGGTTCTGGGAATGGCGGAGAGAGCGGAAGGAGGATTCTACAACAGCTCAGTTCTCATCGGCCCAGGGAGCGTCCTGGGCAAATACCGGGCGGTCCATCTCTCAGCCCGGGACAGAAGCTGGGCCTCACCAGGCGAGAGCGGCTTTGCCACATTTGACCTTCCCTTTGCCAGAATCGGAATGCTCCTCGGCTACGACCTTCTGTTTCCAGAGGCGGCAGACTCGCTGGCAAAGCTGGGCTCAGACATGCTCTGTGTGCCCGCCCTCTGGGACAACACGAAAACCAGGTTCATATGGGAGTCAAGACAGAGCGAGCAGATGCACCTGGCAGTGGCCAATCAATGGGGTGATTGCGGCGGGCTCTACTCTGCAGGAGAGAGCCTGCTGTGCAGCTACTCCCGCTATCAGGAACGGGTAACCCGCCTCATCTCTCCGGCTACAGGGGATGCCATTAATATCGTGCGGCTGGAGACGAAGGATACCAGAGAGAAGAGGTTTCTGGAGAATATCGATTACGGAATGCTGCTCGATTTGAGCGGCCAGTCATCATCCACCCATACAATCCGATTGGGGCATGAGGGAGGCTAAACAAAAAATGAGACTTGCAGAATTCTATGGTGGAGTTGAGTTATACCGAGAGGAGAAGATGGTCTACGCCAGGCTCGTGGCTCCTCATCGGGTCCTGTCCACCTGCCGCAGCTGCACCGGCGGGCTGCATGACGACCTGCTGTATCTCTACAACCACCAGTCCTGTGAGCCATCAGGAGGAAACATGAATGACAGGCTGTGCCGTCTGGCAATAGACCGCCCGGATGATTACAAGAGAGAAGTGGCTGAGCGGCATAACCTCCCATTCCAGAGGTGCGCAACCCTTGGCACGGCAGCCAACATGAACAACGCCGCCATCTGCCACGAGAAGTTCTGCGATCTTGAGGTTGCGGCCGTATGCACCGGCGGCGTGGAGGGAAACGCAGGCCGGGCAGGTGATCCAGCCTCCTACTACGAGCCGCTGGATGATGGCGCAAGCGGAGGGAGGATTGCGGAACGCGGCCCGATGCCCGGCACCATAAATGCCATGATCTTCATCAACCGGGAGCTCTCGCCGGGCGCAATGGTGACCGCAGTCATCACCGCCACCGAGGCCAAGACTGCAGCCCTTCAGGAGCTGGGGGTTGCATCCAGGTATTCAGAGGGCCTGGCGACGGGAACCGGAACCGACCAGATGGCGATAGCAGCCAAACTGGGAGGAAAAGCGATCTGCTTTGCCGGAAAGCATTCGAAGGTGGGTGAGCTTATCGGGCGCACCATGCACGATGCAGTCCTGGGAACGCTCGCCCTGCAAAATCGCCTCACTCCTGCAAGCCAGTGCACCTCGCTGGCCCATCTGGAGCGTCTTGGTATCGATGAGCAACAGATGTGCCAGGCAATTGCAGAGCTGCTGTCCGAGAACGACGCCGATCTCTTCAGGAAGAACTTCGCAAACGTCATCAAGGACCCGCCAACGGTTGCGGCTGTGGCGGCACTGGTCCATCTGCGGGACAAGTTCCTGTGGGGCACTCTGCCCATGAGCTGCCTGCCAGAGGTCATGGCCCTCTATGGCGCCGGGATCTCTGCCGCAGTCTCGGGCAAGAGCTACCGCATCTATGGCTACATGCAGGCCCTCTGCATTCTGCACAAGTCCCTGGATAAGCATGAGTTCCTGGGATTTGTCTATCAGGCGTTCGCACTGGGCTTCAGCGAGAAATGGAAGGGACCAGAAGAGCGAGAGCATTGAGTTGAATGGCATATTTGATCAATAAATCTTTTAGTAAATGGCAGTCCCTTTTTTAAATATCAATCCATCGCAAAAAAAAGAGATGAGTTTAGAAATGCCGCGAGATTCCGATGATAGGGGATTCTCAGGACCGATCATACATATTGATCATCTCGTTCATAGCTGCTACTGCAATGGGAGTTCCTCCGCGAGTGCCTACAATCGATATGGATGGAACGTCCAGACTTCTGAGAAGTTCTTTGCTTGCGGCCGCGTTTACAAATCCAACCGGCGTGCCGATGACCAGAGCAGGCTTGACACCACCCGATTGTATGAGGTCGCAGAGGGTTAAAAGTGCAGACGGCGCATTGCCTATCATCACTATGCTTCCTGAGAGATCATTTTTTAATGCCATAACGCCTGCCGAACTCCTGGTTATTCCCTCTTTTTCTGCAAGATCATCACCCTTTCCAATCATGGTGATAATTGAACATTGATGGCCTTTCTTAACAACTCCTTCTTTTACCATATTAATATCTGCAAATATCTTCGCCCTTCCATCCAGGGCTCTGAGTCCTGCATTTATGGGATCTTTCACAAACCTGAGTATATCAGCCACGCCGGGATCGCCGGTGGCTATTGAACATCTCTGTCTAATTCTGTCTTCTGGAGTTCTGTCTCCCACGATCTCTGTGATGATCCTTCTGCTCCTTTTGCTAATATACATTGCCTCACGAGTAGTAGCCCCAATATCGGTATATTTCTCATCCATTGTCAAGCACCTTCGACATCATCTCTTTCCAGGACGTCACTCATCGGCAGCAGCAACGTCTATTGCCCCGTACAGAACTAGCCGCCGAACACCCGTCCATTGATAAAACTAAATTGATTGAATACGATATAATCTGATTATAAAGCTTGCGGAAAAGACCCTAATGATGCCTCTGTATAGATGGCTGGCAAACATCGTTGCCTGGTGTCCCGGAGTAGTCCGGCAGACATCATAATGGAGATGAATATATCCGCCTGCCCATCCGCTCTGGTGAGAAAGCTCTGCTGCGCCTCTATCCGTCCTGAGTTAGATTTTTATTACTATTTGCGAAAATAACTAACAGAGACTTTATATACAAGTTAAATTGTTTTATAGAAAATTAAACTTGGTTAGGAGGACAGGCATTTGCTTAAGAACATAATCAGGATACTGATTTGCATCGGCCTTCTCGTCATGGCAGGAAGCGCTGAGAATATCACGGTGGATGACTGTACCGGACGATCTGTAACCGTGAATGCGCCGGTGCAAAAGGTCGTATCATTAGGAAGTGGAGTTGCATCGTACCTTTATGCGCTAGATGGCGGAAAGAGCCTGGTGGGAAGGGATTCTTATTCGCATTTCCCCCCAGCCTTAGAAGAGATACCCATTGCCGGAAAGAGTTCCTACTCGCCAGATCTGGAGATGATAATATCGCTTCATCCGGACCTGGTGATCGCCGATACCATGCTATCTGACGATAATTTAAAGGAGCTGGAAAATGCGGCAATACCGGTGATGATCGAGTCTCTTGTGGATCCTGCCAGAGACATAGAGGTCATGGAAAAGCTGGGGAGAATAATGGGCAAAGAGGAGCGCGCCAAGGAGATCACCGATTTCATCAAGGGCTATCAGGATCAGATCCAGGAACGAATCTCCAGCGTGAAAGCTGAAGACAGGCCGAAGGTCTTCTTCGAATGGGCAGGAAAGCCTTATTACACAGTCTCGAACGGCAATCCATCAGATACATTGATCCAGCTTGCCGGCGGAGACAACATTGCCAAAGATATGGGCAATAGCACTCACACTTATCCTACTGTCGACCCGGAGTGGGTGGTAGAGATTGATCCGGATGTTATCATCCAGCAGAGGTCCAGCGATAAGGCTTTTGCAGCAGACGAGCTGAAAGCGCTCAGAGACGAGATTATCGCTCGCCCTGAACTTGCAGATATGAAGGCGGTCAAGGACGGCAGGGTTTACCTGATCTCCGGAGAGATCAGATACGGTATTCGCTCGGTTATCTGCCAGCTTTACATGGCCAGGCTCTTCTATCCCGAGCTGTTTAAGGATATGGACCCAGAGGAGATTCACAAGGAGCTTGTCCAGAAATTTTACGGCCTGAACCAGTTGGATGGGGTTTATGTCTATCCCACAGCGTCAGCTAGCTGATTTTGAATAGATCATTGCAATGGCAAAATGAGGCGGAAAGACAGGCCGCCCCACATTTTGATCACTCATATTTTAGTTAACGTCAGATCAAAAAGCTCGTACTTGAGTCCTTCAGATTCCAGCCGTTTGATGATTCTGGGAATCTGTTCGTCCACGCTGACGATCAAGGAGTCAATTCCGTGATAAGCAGCTTCCACTGCTGCCTCCCCGGCTCCGAAGATGATATCCGGCTCTCTGCCCACTTTTCGGAGGGCTACAAGGGCCTCGATTCCCAAAGCGCCGACCATCAGTTTGCCTGAGATCATCTCTTTTAGATGCTCACTATCGACATTCCTCGACCCGCCAGCCTGAATTCGCGGCACTTTGCAGATGTCGATCCTTCCCCCCTCCAGATCTATCAGCCCTTTGAGGTCAGAGATGCCGACATCTTCGCCGGCGGATGCATCTGATACGGCAATTCCGGTGGCGTCTATACCTTCTTTTTTATTGGCATAGAGAAGCCCGCCGCGCATTTCCAGAGAGACCCACTCACCCTTGTGAAGGTCAGTTTCCGCCAGAGTGCTCCAGACAGAGACATGGCTGATGATATCCTCTGTAACCAGCCTGGCATATTGCTTTAGCTCAGAAGCGCTTTCAAGCAGCCACTCCACCCCCTCCTTGGTGATTCTGTATCGCATTCTGCCGTCGGTAGTAACCAGCCCATCTAAAACAAGCTCCTTGATATATTCCGAAACGGCTTGCGTGGTTAATTCAAGACTATCGGCTACCTCTTTCTGGCGCAGATTAGGCTGGTGAGCAGCTATCTCAACAAGAATTTGGAATCGAGAGCTTTCTCTTTTGCTCTTAAGAACGTCAATCATAACAAATCCCCATATATTTTAATGGAGCACAGGATCATTGATCTAGTGATTCTTACTTAATACAAACATAGTTTACTTAAAACTTGCGATATATCAACTGATTTGCGTCAGATAGGATCCATCGGAAAGAAAAAACAAGGCATTAAAATGTAAAGAGGCCATATGCATAATTCTATTTGCCCGCGGCCCCTCCCCCGGTCTTCGCCATCTGAACCTTGGAATCCACAGGATACCCCATTGCCCCGGAGAAGTTGAACAGCTGCAATGCTAGCTTGGTGAGCTCCTGGCCCAGCGACTGAGCAAGCAACGGCTGGGTGCCGCTTGATAAATCCATCTCAATCTCGATATCGCCCTCGAGAACGACCCGCTCCAGGCTCTGCACCTGATACCCGGATAACGCCTCGTTTATGTCTTTCATTTTCAGTGAAGTCTTCTCTTCTGCCATTTTCCCCTCCTCTGCTAACTATTTCAGTCCTCTGAATGGGAGATGGAGGTGAGAACAAGAACACCATCCTGCTCTCACCTCCTGATTTGAATGGACGCATGGAGTGTTGATCCATTGCATTTTACTTAATGTAAATTAATTTTACTTAAATCTTTTGCTGCGAAGGTCTGCATTGAGATTCGCATAAGCCGATATTGCTTCGATGCTGAAATCAAGCCCAAGCTTTAAATACAATACTATTTGTCTTAAAGCTAATAAAATTGATTAAATCAGGAGGTAGAAACATTGAAGGAAAGAGCATTAGCAGTTACGGTTACACTCTTCCTGCTTACTCTATCATGCTGCGCAGAGACTGTGACCATAACCGACTTTACAGGACAGGATGTAGAGGTAAATTCGCCGACGAACAAGACAGTATCCCTATCAGGAGCGGCATCCGAGATTCTCTGGGCGCTGGACGGAGGCAAAAGCATGGTCGGTCGCAGCGCCAGCTCCAATTTCCCACCGGCTCTGGAGAACGTCACCATAGTAGGCAAGCACTCCAACGCCCCGGATTTGGAGCTCATCATGGAGCTGAAGCCGGAATTGGTAATCGCGGATACCATGTTCTCTGAGGAGGATCGAAAGGTATTGGAGGAGGACGGAATCGCCGTTGTTGTAGAGAGGTTCATAGATCCTTTCCGGACGCTTCAGGTCATCGAGAACCTGGGGAAGGCTCTGGGAAAAGAGGAGCGCGCTTCGGAGCTATCCGGACAGCTGAAAGGCTATCAGGATCTGGTAAAGGAAAGAACATCAGGCATAAAGCAGGAGGATAGGCCCACCGTATTCTTTGAGTGGCTGGGAAAACCCTATCATTCGGCATCCAACGGCACATCCTATGACAATTTCATCGATTTTGCTGGCGGAGTCAACCTCGCAGCCAATGAATCGACGGACTATCCTGATGTAAGCCCTGAATGGGTGATAGAAAATGATCCGGACATCATACTCCACATCCTGGGCAGTTCAAAGGATTATTCCCAGGAAGATCTCAAGAAATGGAGGGAAGAGATAATGTCCCGGCCGGAGCTGCAGAATCTGAAGGCCGTCAAGGAGGGACGGGTCTATGTTCTCAGCGGCACCGTGGCCACAGGAGTTCGCTCGGCTATTGGAGAGCTCTACCTGGCCAAGTGGCTTCATCCACAGCTATTCGAAGATATGGACCCGCAATCAGTTCACAGGGAACTGATTAAAGAGTTTTATGGATTGGAACTGGAGGGAGCCTATGGCTTTCCCACTCATTAATTTTTAAGATACAAAATATAGCGGAAAGGCTAAATCATGTCTCCCAGGCCGCAACCACCTTCTCGATGTTTACATAGTCCCGCCTTCCGTTATGCTCCAGGACTATCACTCCGTCAGCGCTTCCTACCAGCTTTCCCTTCATGCGTTCCTTCTCGCTGCCTCCGAAATAGACCTCGATGTTTTTGCCATAGAGATGCTCGGACATGAATTTATCCAACACTTCAGATTCCTCCGGGTTCTTGGTGTAATATTATCTCCTTATAATAGATATAGTTTGTGGCTGATTTCCTTTTTTTGGCCTAATTTGAGTAAATTGATTTGACTATAATTTTACTTGATTAAGCAGGCAGGACTTTAAACAATCTCTCTTTATTTTGAGAGGAGGCAACATCAGGCCAACCAAATGCTATTTATGCGCAGAAAACAATTTTGTTTTCAAAAAGACAAATAAAGTTAATCAAAATAGACTGAACGGAAATGATAATCAAAGGTGGAAATCAAATGAAATTGCTTGCATTGCTATTGGCTCTCGCCATTTTGCTCGTTGCCGCTCTGGCCGAGGAGGAAAAGATGGTCACGATTAGGGACGAAGACGGCCGAAATGTGACCGTGCCCTTGAGCCCAGAGAGCATCATATGCCTCTCTCCCGGAGCTCTAGAGGTAATATACGCATTGGGCGAGTCGGACAGAATAGTTGCCATAACGGAAGACTGTGACATGCCTGCTGCTCTGCTGGAAAAAGAGCACATGGGGAAATCCGGCCGCGATGCGGATATCGAGAGAATACTTGAGATAAATCCCGACCTGGTGATTGCAAAGACAGGGGCCCTGTTCCCTGAAGATATGGAGAAAAAGCTGGTGGACTATGGAATTCCCGTGCTGAGATACCGCCTTCTTCATATCGATGCCTTGATCCCAATGATC